>JBBQFJ010000047.1:0-23142 GCA_038321755.1 Acidimicrobiia bacterium
CGTGAAGGGCGCGGTTGGTGACAGCCCGATAGCCGTCCGGTTCGAGCCCGATGGCCAGCAGTTCGCGACGCCGGCCAAGCTCACGGTGCGGCCCGGTACTGCGATCCCGAGGGCAGAGCGGTTCCTCTTTGTTGGCGATCACGACGGTCGAAGGGTCGAGCCCGCGTTCGTCGATCCCCGTACCGGAGACGCGACGCTGTACCTGATCCACTTCAGCATTGCCGGGGAGGTCGGGGTCAACGACTCGTTGCTGGACGACGCGCTTGGCGTCGCGGCGGCGGACACGGCAGCCGACCTGAGTCGCCAGATCAACATCGAGCTGCAGAAGGCGAGCCGTCGGGACGAATCCACACCGGCGGACGTCGCGGATCGCGTCGCCGCTCTCTACCAAGAGCTCGACCGGACCGTCTTCGAGCCGGCGTTGAAGAAGCTGGGGGCCGGACCCAGTCGATGTTCGTCGGTGCTGACGACGGCTGGCTCCATCGAAACCAGCCTCCGCGAGCGGTCGGTGCTCTCATTGCCCGCGAGCTCGATCGATCTCGAGACGCCCCTGCGCGCGGCGTACAAGGATTGCGAACGAGAGGCGATTCGTCGCTGCAAGACGCAGCGGAGACCAGACGCGCTCCTGGAGTTCTGGCTTCGTAACCGGCGCGCGCTGTCGCTCCTCGGGATTGGGGCCCCATCGCTCGACGGTCTCGCCGAGCAGGCCAAGAACATCTGCGTTCCTCGCCGGTATGAAGCCAGCGGGGGAGGAAACGGAGTGACGATCACCGGTTCGGTCAACGACATCACTCGCCCATTCGTACTTGCAGGATCCGGTGACGGGTTCACGATCCAGCTCGCCTACACACCCGCAGACGAGACGGGACTCAGCGGCACCATGACCTACGAAGGCGGTGGCGGCGGTGTCGCGCTGTCAGGGAACAGCACTTACACGATTGCCGGCCGCGAAGGCGGGACGCTCACCTTGACGCAGGTCGGCGAAGGCTGCACGTCGTCAGCCAGCGTCGATTGCGCGAGCGGCCCCGAGGTCGTGACCCTGACGCCGCTGAAGAGTTGATTCGCCGAAGGCCAGTTCGGTACCTCCGAGGAGAGTCACCATCTGAAGAGTCAGCAGCGCGTGCACTGCGTGGTCGTGGAAGGCCTCGGCTCCTAGCGAGATGCGGGGCACGGATGGCAGGTTTGGGCGAGATTCTCGAAGCTCGCGGATCCCACCGAGGGGATTCCTTCGAAGGGGCAGACGAGTTATACGACGCGACTACCGATGAACCCTAGACCTCAGCGACGATCGCATGAGTGGTGAACGTCTGGTCATCCACAACGCAATCGGCGTCCCCTCGATGATCGGGGCGATCGTTTTCCTCATTGTCGGTCTCCTCGCGCCGAGAGCACGCGACGACCGCGCCGTCACGCCGGCTACGCCTTGATCCGACCCTCCGTTGTTCGCGGGGCTGTCGAAGCATGTCGACTTGCACCTCGTGAGCCGACTGGAGTCCGGCTCGGGGGCAGTAGCGATGCGGTACGAGCCGAGAAGGTAGCCATCGGGATTGTTCGTCCGAGCCGGCCGCGACTCGATGTGCTGTTGGCAGGTCTCGCGGCGCTGGGGCTACAGCACGGCGTGATTGGTTCGCAGGGCTTCCTGGAGCGAATCGATCGGCACGTTGGCGACGTCGATCGCATCATCGGGTTTGGTCTCGCCGACGGCGAGCGCGGCGGCGACACCGGCGGCCTCGCCCATTGCCATGCACGGGGCCATGACGCGGCATGACGCAAGGGCATGGTGGTCAGCAGAGATGCACCGGCCAGCCACCAGGAGGTTCGACGGCACCGCGTGGTCCTCGTTGCCGCTCGGTGCCGGCACCAACGCACGGTAGGGGATCTGATACGACGCTGCGTCGGGTAGGAAGACGTACTCGGTGCCACGACCGTGGACGTGGTACTCCTGCGGCCAGGCGACCGATGCGATCGCGTCGTCGAAGCCGGCGGTGCCCTCGACGTCGGCGCCCGTGAGCCGATAGCGGCCATCGATGTGGCGGGTCTCCCGCACCCCTTGTTGGGTCGCGGTGTCGGCGAGGAAGGCGTTGGCGAACCCAGGCATGTGCTGCTGGAGGAAGGCGAAGGCTTCCTCGGCCCGGCGCCGGCCTTCCAGCTCGCCGTAGGTGAGATCGAACAGATTCGTGGCGTCGAGCGCCTGGCCGTTGCGGGCCAGGCGAATCATCGCTCCGATCATCTCGCCGGGTCGAAAGGTCGGGATGACGGCGCCGCCATCGCGACTGAGGTGTTGCCCGTGTGCAGCGATTTCCTCTGAGAGCCGGTGCAGCCCGGCAGCCAGCGCCGCGTCGAGATCGACGTGTTGCACCATGAACTGCATCGAGCCGAACTGCCGCTCGCCAGGCCCTCCCGTGGCCATCCCGACCCCGGCCGCGAACGCGACATCGGCGTCGCCGGTCGCGTCGATCACCACTCGTCCGAGCACGGCCTTCGGACCCTGCTTGGACGCAACGATCACGCCCCGGATCCGACCGGCTTCGGCCACGACGTCTGACACGAGCGCGTGCAACACCAGGGTGATGCGCTCGGATTCGGGCGACTCAGTGATCAGGTGATCCGCAAGGCGCTTCGCCGCCCACGGCACATACAGCAACACCGCGGTCTCGCGGAACGGATACGGCCCAACCCCCGCACCCTGCGCCAGCAGTTGGTCGCTGAACGACCGGGCGATTCCACCCGAGATGTGCTCGAAATCGCCCGGGCCCGTGCGCACGTACAGCCCGCACATCGTCCCGACCGACGCCACCGTGAAGTTCCCCCCGAGGAAGCCGTACCGCTCGAGCAACGCCACCGACGCTCCAGCCCGGGACGCCGCGACCGCCGCGGCCAGCCCGGCGGGCCCGGCGCCACACACGACGACATCCACGTCGAGGATGATCTCCGCCTCGCGTGCAGGAATCGCCACGGTGCGCACAGCCGTAGCCTAAGTGCTCCCGCCAGGATTCGAACCTTCGCTCCCGGTTTCGGAACACTCCGAACCCCGTCCACTGGGTGTGACTAGGTCCACCGGGCTAGGGATGGAACTGTGGATGGAACTGTGGGTCCGTGTCACTCGCTCACGCGACTCGACGGGCATCGCCTCGGAGTTGGGTGCGGATGAATCGGAGGATGGCGAGGTGCTTCTGGGTGTCGCGCTGCATCAGCTCGATGAGGAGCGGCCACAACGAGTGGCCGCGCATGGTGCGGATGCCGCGGCGACGTGCAAGGTGCCTGAGCTCGCGTGCGTCGGCTCGTTCCGCCTTGATGAATCGGTTGATCACGTCGAGGAGCTTCGCTGCGTTCGTCGCCGTGGAGACAGTTGGGACCTTCGAGCCGATGTCGCGGTCGACGGGTGCACGGAGTGCATTGATGAGTTCTTCGAAGAGCCGGTGATGACGAGCCTCGTCCTCGCCGATGAGATCGAGCAGGTAGGACACCCAGTCGGAGTTCGACTCCCGAGCGAGCCTGCCGTAGGTCTCGAGGAGCCCGGCTTCTTGTTCGAGGTGATGCGTGAGATGTTCGAGGAGCTGGCCCTCCCATACGCTGAGCCCTGCTGGTCGAGTGATCTCCGTCATCGCGCGCCTCCTTTTCGTCGTTCCATCTCACCCATATCGATATCGGGCAGGGTGGGATCGGACTCCGAGGTCGTCACCCGGCATGTGACTGCGCGAGCAGTTCCCGCTCGCGGGCGACGACCGCCGGGAAGAGGAGGTTGTTCTCCTTGTGGACATGGAGATGCGTATCGGTCTCCAGGACCTTCAGGCCCGAGTAGAGCGCGCGGTAGCTCGCGCATCCATCAGGAGGCGTGTCGTACTCCGCAGTTGCGGCTCGGACCTTGGTGAGCAGCGCGCCGACGTGATCGTGCTCGGCGAGCATGACCGAGATCGGGTTGGCGAGGCTGCCGCAGTGGAACCTGGGCGCGGTCTCCGCCGCCATGAGCTCGCGCACCATCGGGAAGAGCACCTGTTCTTCCTTCGCCATGTGGGGCTCGAGATCGGCGTGGAGCGCGGCGACCAGGACCCGCACTGCGGTGAGCTCGGGGTGGCGTTCCCCGTGTACCCCTTCGACCTTCTCGGCGAGGGCGGCGAGGCGGGGGAGCTCCTCGTGCAGGTATGGGTGATGGGTGGTCTCGAGGTGGTCGACCAGCGCGGTCGGGGTCATGTCGGCCCACGCCTCCCGGGGACGGTTCCCTTCGGCGTCGATCGTTGCGATGACGTCGTCCGGCTCGAGTCCGAGATCGCGGCACGCGTCGCCGAGGGATGCCGCGCCCCCACAGCAGTAGTCGAGTCCGAAGTGCTCGAGGACGCGTGCGGCATCGGGACGGTCGGTGACGACGTCGCCCAGGCGATCGGTGGGTTCGATGACGGTCATCGTCTTCTCCTGGGTCAGGGGGCGAGGACGCCCAGCGCGGTGACGAGGACGAGCGTGAGGCCGAGCACGATCTGTTGGGCGCCGACCATGGCGGCTCGGGACGCGTGTCGGGCGAGCGGCAGGCGTTGGAACGCGACGATGCCGAGGACGGTGAGGCTGCCGGCCAGAACCTCGGGCTCCAGCAGCGCGGCGCCGACGGCGAGGACGATCGCACTCAGGTCCCCGATCAGCCAGGCGCCTCCTGCGGGGGCGCGGTCGTGGAGACGGGCGATCTCGTCCCGAACGAACGGGATGGAGGTCGCGCACCGCGCGGCGAGGACGAGCCAGATCGCGCCGGACAGCGCGGCTGTGGCGCCGTCGGCGAGGAGGATCATCGCGGCGATCGCCGCGATCCCGATCGAACCGGCCAACTCGGGGATGAGGCGACGGCTCCGCGACCGAGCGTCGTAGACGAATCCGGTCACGATGAGTGGCGCGGCGACGAGTGCTGGCCACCAGAACGCAGCTCCCGCGTTCAGCACCGCGCCGGTGACGAGCGCAGCGATCACGAGCACTTCGACCATCGCGACGTGCTCGGCCGTGCGGGTCCGTTCGAGGTGGCGGTGACGCCGCCGATCGACGAGCACGAACTTCAGCGGAGTGCGCACCAGGAACCCGAGCAGCGCCGCGAGCCCCAGCAGGAGACCGGCCGTGCTCGGAGCGATGAGCAGGCCGAGCGCGATGGGCTCGAGGGTGAGTCCCCAACCACCGTGCTCGGTCGGCACCGCGACGGCACGGAGGGCCGAGCGGGTCGCCGGTGCCGGGCTCGAATCAACCGACGGCAGCGACCTGGTACTCCTGGTGTCCGGCACCGGTATCCCTCTCTCGCCGACTGCTCCTGAGCCACGGTGCGCCAAGTCGCGCGATCGGGCCAGGGCGGAAGGTCCCGAATCGGACCCGGGCGCGGGTGACAAGCGTCACGCGAAACGCCGGTTCGGGCCCGTCGCTCGGCCGGTCAGCTCGTTGGACCGCTGCGAAGGGAGCGAGCGAAGAGCATCGTCGCACTCGCCAGGAGCACGGAGATTCCCGCGGAAGTCCAGGCGAGGGTCTCGTTGTCCGACTGGAGCGCGTCCACCGCGACCGTGATGAGGAAGATCTGTAGCGAGATCAGCAAGACGACGTACACGCCGAGGGCAGATGACACCGGGCGACGCGTGGCGCGTGTGTTCACGACTGGACGCCGAGCGCCCACACGATGCCGTGCCGTTCCTCGATGTCGATCCGACCGAGGGGACGGGGTGGCGGGCCCTCGAGCACGACACCCGTCGCCGGGTCGAAGACGCCGTCGTGGCAGGGGCAGAAGAGGCGGTCTTCGTCGGGCTGGTAGGTGACGACACATCCCAGGTGCGTGCACTTCTGGCTGAACGCGTGGAGGTCGCCGTCGGGGAGGCGGACGAGGATCGCGGGGTCGTCCTCGGACGGGTAGCGGAACAGGTACTCTCCGCCCGGCTTGACCCGGTCGGCCGACACGATCCGCCTCGGTGTGCCCTCGTTCACCGATCGCAGTGACGTGATCGCGGCGATCGCGATCGTTGATGCCGCGAACGTCCCGCTGGCGAGCACCAGGTACCGGACGAACTCGCGCCGGGTGACGTCGTCCTCACCCGCCGCGGTGACCGGGAAGTCCTCGCGCCAGATCGGGGGGCGATCGGGTGTCTCGGTCATCTCAGGCCTCCGCGTCGAGTCCGAAGGGGTCGTCGAGCCAGCGCGTCGCTCGTTGGCCAACGGTCACCTCGATCGGCCCCGCATGGTCGGTGACCGTTCGTACCTTCGTGGTCACGGTCTGGCGTCCGAACGTGAACGTGTCGACGAGCGTGCCGCGCCGCGTTGCCTCGAACGTCTCCGCGGTGCCGTACCAGAGCGCCTGGCTCGGGCACACCGAGGCGCACATGGGGGCGAGGCCGACGGACGTGCGGTCGAAGCACAGGTCGCACTTCATCATGAGGTCGAAGTCGGACAGGTACTTCGGGACGCCGAAGGGGCAAGCGATGACGCAGTTCGAACATCCGATGCAGCGGGGCTTGAGTGCGGATTGGACGACACCGTCCTCGTTGCGCTTGATCGCGTCGACCGGGCAGACCTGCGCGCAAGTCGGGTCGTCACAGTGCATGCAGACGGTCGGCGCGGTCTGGGTCGTCACACCGACGTCGATCGGCTCGAGGTGGATCATCGAGTGACCTCGGTGGGTCCCGCACTCCTCGCAGGCCTGGACGCACGCCTCGCAACCGATGCACCGGCTCTGGTCGATGACCAGCATCTGTTCGCTGATCATCGGTCGGGCTCCTCGACGTGGAGTCCGAGGTCACGCTCGTCGACGGTGTCGCTCCCCGAGCCGACGCGCTCGATGCGAACCGCGCTCACCTTGTACTCGGGGATCTTCGAGATGGGATCGAGCGCCCGATTGGTGAGCTGGTTCGCTGCTTGCTTCCCGGCCCAGTGATAGGGGATGAACACCGTGTCGGGGCGGATCGTCGGCACGACCTTGGCCGGAAGCGTCATCGTCCCGCGCCGCGACGTCACCCGGACGGTGTCGCCGTTGGCGATCCCGTGCTTCTCAGCGAGCTGGGGGTGGATCTCGCAGAGCGGCTCGGGGTACTGGCGAACCAGCTGGGCGATGCGGCGGGTCTGGGAGCCGGAGAGGTACTGGCTCACAACGCGACCCGTAGTGAGCCACACCGGGTAGTCGTCGTCGACCACCTCGGCCGCGGGACGGTAGGGGATCGCGTGGAACAGCGCCCTGCCGTTCGGCCGGTAGAACTGTCCCCCCTCGTACAGGCGCGGGGTTCCGGGGTGGCCGATCTCGGGGGCCGGCCAGAACATGCCGAGTTCCTTCTCGACGCGCTCCCAAGTGATGCCCGTGTAGTCGGCGGTGCCGCCGTGCGACGCGATGCGCATCTCGTCGAACATCTCCTGGGTGTTGTCGTAGGAGAAGAGGTGCTCCTTGCCGAGCCGCTTGGCGAGGTCGAGCAGGATCTCCCAGTCGAGCCGTGCGTTCCCCGGTGGCTCGACCGCGGGGTTGAGCTTCACGACCCGTCCTTCGACGGTGGTCGACGTGCCTTCGTCCTCCTCGTGCAGCGAGCCCGGCAGCACGATGTCGGCGTGCCACGCCGTCTCGGTGACGAAGAAGTCGATGACAGCGTAGAACTCGAGCTTGTCGAGCGCGTCTCGCGTGAACTGGGTGTCGGGGAGTGAGACCACCGGGTTGAAGCAGATGGAGAGCAGGCCCTTGATCTCGCCGGCGTGGATCGCCTCGACGATCTCCTGCGCGGTGAGCCCCTTGCCCGGGATCTCCGACTCGTCGACGCCCCAGACCGATGCGATGTACTCGCGGTGCTCGGGGTTGGTGATGTCGCGGTTGCCGGGGAGCTGGTCGCACTTGTGGCCCTGCTCGCGGCCTCCCTGCCCGTTGCCCTGCCCCGTGATCGTGGAGACGCCGCACCCGGGCTTGCCGAACTTGCCCGTCGCGAGTCCGAGGTTGATGCACGAGAGGACGTTCTCCACGCCTTTGCTCTGGTGCTCGATGCCCCGAGCGTGGAGCAGCATCCCGGTGGCCGAGGTGCCCCAGAGCTCGGCGGCCTCCTCGATGCGCGCGGCGGGGACACCGGTGATGTCGGCACCCCACGCGGGGGTGTAGTCGCGCACGGCGGCGGCGGCGTCGTCGAAGCCCTCGGTGTGGGTTTCGATGAACTCGTGGTCGATCCAGTCGCGTTCGATGAGGATGTGCAGGATCGTCCCCATGAGCGCGGAGTCGGTCCCGGGCCGGAGACCCAGGAAGACGTCGGCAGTTCGGGCGAGGGGGACGACGCGGGGGTCGGCGACGATGAGCTTGGCGCCGCGGTCGCGTGCGCGCCAGATGTAGCTCGTGGTGATCGGCGCGCACTCGGCCACGTTCGCGCCGGCGACGAAGACGACGTCGGCGAGCGGAATGTCGGACCACGGGTTCGCGGCTCGGTCGATCCCCAGTGCCTTCTTGCCGGCTGCTCCGGCCGAGACCATGCAGAGGCGGCCGTTGTAGTCGAGGTTCGCGGTGTGGAGCGCGAGCCGGGCGAACTTACCGATCAGGTACGACTTCTCGTTCGAGAGCGAGACCCCCGAGAGCATCGCGAACGCGTCGTCGCCGTACGCGCCCTGGATTCGCCGGATCTCGGCGGCGACCCTGCCCAGCGCTCGGTCCCATGTCGTGTTCTCGAAACCGTCCTTGGTACGCACGATCGGCTCGAGCAAGCGGTCCGGGTGGCTGCCCTGCAAGTACCGCTTCACGCCCTTCGGGCACAGCTTGCCCTCGTTGAACGGGAACTCGTACCACGGCTCGAACCCGACGACCTCGTTGCCGCGCGCCTTGAGGATGATCCCGCACTGCTGCCCGCAGAAGCAGCAGTGCGTCTTGACTTCGCGGTCGAAGTCGACGCCTGCATCCCAGCCTCCGGGAGGAACTTCATTGAGATGGGGCCCGTACTTCTCGACGAGCTCCGCTTCGGTCATGGGGGGGTGTGCCATCAGCCGAATCCTCCGACGCGTTGCGTCTGGGCGTGCGCGAAGAGGGCGCGCCGACAGCGCGGGCACACGTCCTGCCAGTTGCTGCCATCGGGAAAGGTGTAGTCGAAGCCGACCTTTGGGAGGACGGCCTTGAGGTCGCCGACCTGGAGCTGTGACGCGTAGTCCTCGTGGCACTCACGACACTGCTGCTGCGGCCCGCTCGCGGCGTCGCGCTTGTAGAACGCAACACCGAGGTTCGCGGGGCGTTGGAAGATGTGGAACAGCTTGCCGAACGGGATGTACATCAGCCCGAGGATCACGGTGAGCGCGTGCGTCGTGGTGAGAAACGTATAGAAGCGGCCCTGCATCCACAGGCTCGAGACGGTCAGCATCAGTCCGGTGATCGACACGGCGAACAGCCCGGCCAGCGCGAGGAAGTCGTTCGAACGTTCGACGGCGAGTGCGCCCGGGTCGCGTAGGCGGCGCCGCAGGAAGATGATCACCCCTGCGATCACGAGGAACGCAGCGAGGTCGAGCGCGTGGAACACGACGAAGCCGACGAGACTCTCGGAGTCGAAGCTGAACGTCCCGAACCCACCGAGGTACGCGCGGTACCGCTCGGAGTCCTGGCCGACGGACTCGAAGTGCAGCCAACCGAAGGTGAGCGGGAATGTGACGAGCGCCGCCAGGATGCAGCCCCAGAACACGAGTTGATGCGCGACCCACCGGCTCGCAGAGCGATGCCGGATGAACGCCTGTGCGAGGAGGTTCTTGCCGACGAGACCGGGGATCATGCGGGCGTTGGCACCTCGCAGGTCGCGACGCCGCATTGCCTCCCATCCCCGGCGGTGCAACCGTGCCGTAGGTGGGCGGCGGAGCCAGACCGTGTATCGGTAGACGACGCCGAAGATCGCGAACAGCGTCCCCACCAGATACGCGACCAGCGCCGAGTCGAACCAGCGCAGGCCCGAGCTGCCGAGCACGACGAGCGCGATCGTGACCCCGGTCGCAACGAGCCCGTAGGTCACGCCGCGCGGATCGAGCCGCTCGTCGCCGGCTGGTAGCTCGGCGGTCTTCGTGGAGGTCATCCCGTGTCTCGCAGACGCGCCAGCGGCCCGGTGAGCAGGTGGTGCAGCAACCCCACGAACGCGAGCGCCCAAGCTGCGAGGGCGACCACGAGCGCGACTTCGGGGACGGCGCCGAGGAAGCCGATGGACAGCGCGCCATTCATGCGGAACGTGGCTGCGCTGTACATGCCGAGGGGGAAGATCATCGCCCAGTACTGCGGGTCGTACCGCAGGGGGACTCGGCGGACGCCGTGACGCCATACTCCCATGATCACCATGAGCGGGATCCAGAATGTCGCCGTCGCCCACGCGAGCACGACCATCCCCGTGACGAATGGTGCGAGCTCGTCGAGGACCGGAGAACCGGCCCGGTCGAGCAGAAGGTTCGACCCGGCCAGCACGGTGATGGCCATCGCGCCCATGCTGATCCAATACGGAGGGAGCGTCTGCTCGGCCCGCAGCTCGGCGAACGCGAACCGGTAGAACACGAGCGTCACGACCAAGAGGTACAAGACGATCCCGAGCATGAACGCGCACGCGCACGCGAAGAGCATCCCTTCCGGGCTCGCTAGTCGTGGCGCCAGGAGTGCACCGAGGACCGCCACCGACGCCGTCGCGACGGTGAAGAGGAACCAGGTGCCGTTGATGCCCTGCGCGAACGCCGGCTTCGGGTCGCGCAGCACGAGGGCTGCGAGGATCGTGTACATGAGCACCACCCAGAGGGCGGCGCCAACTACCCACAGGGTCCACCCGAGCCACCACCAGCCCTCGATGACGACCGCAGCACTCCCGAGCACGTTCGTGCCCGCGACGATCGTGAGGAAGGCTGGGCCCTTCGCATGACTCGTCAGGTCCGAGACGAATGGGCGCGGGAACCGGACGAGCCGCGCGAGATAGAGGACGATCAGCACCACGTACGCGAGAAATGCGATGCCGAAAAGACCCTCGGCGAGCCAATCGATCGACTGCTGGGCCGCTGCGATTGCCACGATGCCGGTTGCCATCACCAACGCGAAGTACCCGGGGAACAAGCCAGCGAGACCGTGGCCCGAAGTCGCGGGCATCGGTGTCGCGCCGCCATTGTCCGCGACTGCCTGGTGATCGCTCATGCGCCGCAGGCTAATCAGACTCGCCCGAGTCTTGCCGCCCGGTGGCGATCAGCGAGAGATGCGACTACCCGAGCACCTCGTTCCCTGCCCCGACATGGTGCACGAAACCGCATTCGGTTTCGCGAACCGATGAGTCGAGGCCTGCGCGAAGCACACGGCGAATTGCGTGACTGCCACTTGACCTGCACAAACGCGTGAAGTTCGCGCCCCCGCCAGGATTCGAACCTGGACGCACGGTTGAGGAAGCCAGTGCGAGTCGTCCAGACAGTCCCACTAGGTCCGTCATGTGTTGTGCTGTCTCTCTGAATGTACATCTGGTGCTGCTGCGTCCGTGCAGCATCGGGGAGTAGTAGGGATGCGAGTAGGGATGATGAGCGCCTCACCTCGGGAGCAGGAGTTCGAGGAAGCTTGACCAGGGCGCTCCGACTACATCGAGGGGCAGTCGTCGAGTCATGCGAGAAGCGCGGCGCTCGGGAGGGCTATGCCCGCGTGCGGTGACGCTCCTGGTAGAGCGCGTCGTCGGCGCGGGCGATGAGGTCCTCGGGCTCGTCGTCGGGCATCAGCGCGGCGAGCCCGACGCTCACCGACATCGGGACGTCTTCCGATTCCGACGTGAGGCTGAGGTGCGACAGGCGTTCCGATGCTCCCGCGAGGTCCAGGCCGGAGATCACGCAGACGAACTCGTCACCGCCGTAGCGGACGATCAGGTCGTACGCCCGCAGCCGCGTGCGGATGACTTCTGCGACCGTGACGAGCATCTTGTCGCCCGCGGCGTGGCCGTGCTCATCGTTGACGGCCTTGAGCCCGTCGACGTCGACGAACGCGAGGGCGAGGGGTTGTTCCGTCCGCCGAGCCCGGGCCATCTCGCGCTCGAGCTCGAGGAGCCCCGCGCCACGGAGGTAGGCGCCCGTCAGCCCGTCGATCGCCGCGTGCTCGCGGTCCTGGGCGGAGAAGCCCCGATCCGACAGCGCTATGTTCCGGTCGAGCTCGGCCTCCGAGCGTGCGCTGGCGCCTGCGCCGCGGTCGCCGAGCGCCGCGGCGCGGTCGAGCTCGGACTGCGATCGCTCGCTCGCGGCGGCGAAGCGGTCCTCGGACGCCCGGGTCCGGTCGGAGGCGGCGTTGCGGCGGAAGAGTGCGGAACGGGCGTGGCCGTCAAGCTCGGTCGAACCTTCGGCTGCTCGGTCGCGTTGCTCCGCGGCTGCATCGCGCTCGTCACCGGCAATGTCGCGCAGACTGCTGAGGTCATCACGGCGGTCTCCGGCGACGTCGCGCTCGTCTCCCGCGACGTCGCGTTGCGCGTCCGCTTCGTCGCGTTGGTCAGCCGCGTGATCCCGGTCTTCGCCGGCGCGATCGCGTTCTTCGGCGGGCGGGAACTCAGCCCTCGATGCAGTCATCGGGTGGGGATCACTTGCTCAGGTTAGACGCGCATCTCCCGAAGGCTCTCGAGTGCAGAAGGCCCCGGCGGGCGCTGGGGCCTTCGTTGTGTAGTTGTTCGACGCGTGGTGTCACCAGCCCCATCGGCGATCAGAGTCTTAGCGTTTGGTCAGCGCTTGTTTCGCCAACGCGACGAGGCGGGACTCCGCGGCATCCGCGGCGGCGGGGTCCGACAGCGCATTGCTCGCTACTCCGGCGTCGGTGAACACGAGGGCGACGTTGCCTTTGCGGACGAACAGCTCACCTGCGGGGCCAAGCCACAAGGCTTCATCGCCCAGTCCGGTGACTGCGACGCCCTGTGCCTCGGTCGCGAGCGACTGGTCACCGTCGATGGCGGTGGCTGACCTATCGACCTTGATGTAGAGGGTTTCGGGTCCGGCCGGGACGGGCAAGAAGAAGCACATGACAGCCGTGCCTGTTCCATCGGCGACCGGGTGTCCGACGTCATACGGGCGACGCTCTGACCAGCAAGTTTGCGCCCCCGCCAGGATTCGAACCTGGGCGCACAGTTCAGGAAGCCGCTGCCAGTCGTCCGTGCAGTCCCACTACGTCCGTTACGTGTTGTTCCGTTCCATGGATCGAACGTCTGGTCCCACTGAGTCCGTCCAGTATCGGGAGGAGTAGGGACGCGGGTAGGGATCGCACGAGCGCCCGGACCGGGTCTCGGCTGTTCTCGCTGCGTGGCTCACGTGCGGCGCGGGCATCAGCGATCAGGGTTCGCAACTGCAGCAGTTGCTCGCCAAATGCCGGCTCCGTCTCGTCGTGATCTGAGCGACGGGGGCCCGGCGTGTGCCGAGCCCCCGTCCCGTGTACGTCAGTCCGACAGTCGACTACCCGTCTCGAGGAGGGACTTGAGGTCACTGAGCACCCAGGCCCAGCCGCCCCCACCCTCGGTCGGGTCCTCGTCGCTGCTCACCATCAGTGCCGTGGCGGGCGCGCCCTCGAGCTCGTGGATCAGGGTCAAGCGGGTCACGCCACCGTGCAGCGCCTCGAGCTCGTAGGTGACGGTGCCGACCGCGTCCTCGGCGAAGTCGGGCGACATCATGAAGTGCCAGGTGTGCACGAGGCGCTTCGGTGGGTCGGCCTCGAGCACCTCGCCGTCGATGATGACGTCGGGGACCGGAAAGCCGAGCTCCTCGCCCGCCTTGGTCATCTCGGCGCTGGCGAGGTGCCGGTACGACCCGCCCTTCTTCAGCTCGTATTCGACTGCGCCGCCGTACCCGTACTGGTCTGTCCACTCGGGCGTGGTGATCGCGTCCCACACTGCCTGGGGCGTGGCCTTGATGAACACCCGGTAGACCTGGGTCGTTTGCTTCTGCTCGGTGATCGTGCTCATGCCGTCTCCGTTTCGAGTTGTGTCTTGAGGTCCGCGAGCGCCGACACCCGACGCTCGGTGTACTTGTCGATCCACCGGTCGTGGACCAGTCGGATCGGGACGGGGTTCAAGAAGTGGTGCTTCTCTCGGCCCGACCGGCGTGCGACGACGAGCCCGGCCTCCTCGAGGACCCGAAGGTGCTTCATGACACCGAAACGTGTCATGTCCAGTTCCGACTCGAGCTCGGTGAGCGTCTGACCATCCCGAAGGAAGAGCCGGTCGAGCAGGAAACGACGGGTCGGGTCCGCGAGTGCCTTGAACACGTAGTCGTCGTCGGTCACGAGAGCAAAATAGGTGACTGAATGGTCACGTGTCAAGTCGCGGCGCCACCCGTTCCCGCGTTCCGCGGTGCCAGGAGCGGCGGTCTCCGCGTGGAGCCGGAGTTCACGTTCACGCTGCGATCGAGCGTGATCTCGTTCCGGCGCACTGGACGATCACGGTGTGGCGGCACCTGGCGATCGGGGGCATTCTTCGCAATGAAGTCCTTGACTTCAAGTTGACTTGAGGTCGTACCATCCCGCGTATGCATCTGGAACACATCAACCTCACCGTGAGTGACCTCGACCGGTCGATCGCCTTCTATCGCGACCTTCTCGACCTGCCAACACGCTGGAAGGGGCCGATAGACGATGAACGGCTGGGCGCCCACGTCGGTGATGACCGCAGCTACCTCGCCCTGTTCCAGGCGACTGCCGATGGCCCAATTGATCACGACTACATGCGGCCCGGCGTCAACCATTTCGGCTTTGTCGTCGACGACCTCGAAGATATGCGCCGGCGCTTGGAACGCCTCGGCGCCATCGTGCACCTCGAGGCCGACTACGAACCGGGACGACGGATCTACTTCTCCGATCCCGACGGCTATGAAGTAGAACTCGTTGAGTACTAGAGGTGGTTCCCTGGCACCGACGCCGTCGAAGACTTCAAGTGGCTCTTAGGTCCGTCCTACCAATCATGGACTGGCCGGGAGGGACCTCCGATGGAGGACGATCTCAGCATCGGCGATGTTTCGCACCGAGCTGGCGTGGCGCCTTCAGCATTGCGCTTCTATGAGGATCTCGGCCTCATCAGCTCGAAGAGAACTCGAGGCAACCAACGCCGCTACGACCGCGACGTGCTGCGACGGCTGGCGTTCATCCGCGTCGCGCAGCGGGTCGGGCTCAGCCTTGACGAGATCGCGGACGCCTTCTCGTCCCTCCCTGGCCAGAGGACACCAAACCTCAAGGACTGGGAGCGCTTCTCTCGGCGCTGGAGGGCCGACCTCGACGAGCGCATGCGGCTACTGGCCGCAATGCGCGACGAACTGACCTCCTGCATCGGCTGCGGGTGCCTCTCGCTGCAACGCTGCAAGCTCTACAACCCCGACGACATCGCCGCTGGGCTCGGCCCAGGACCCCGCTATCTCCTCGGCGACTCGGCGACCGATGTCATCCAGAGATGAACCTCCCGCTGCGCGACCAAAGCGCGGCTATCCGCCAGGCACCGCACGGTCCCGGCGATCACCGGCGACCGCGAACCTGGCACTACCGAAGCGGAGGCCGCCCAAAGAGACCAGGCCGGTGGAGCGGAGTGGATCCATCTGGTCGACTTCGACGCGGCGTTTGGTCGCGGCTCCAATGCCGAGCTGCTCACGGCCGTGATCGGAGAACTGGACATCAAGGTGGAGCTCTCGGGTGGAATCCGCGACGGCGCTTCGTTGGAGCGGGGGCTGTCTACCGGCTGTGCGCGGGTCAACCGCGGCACGGCGGCGCTGGAGGACCCGGCATGGTGCGCGCTGGTGATCGCCGTGCACGAAGAGAGGATCGCGGTCGCCCTGGACGTGCGCGTCGAAGGACGATCAAGTGATGGGCTGGCAAGCGCAGGCCGAACCATGGTGGAGCCTTCCGGCGCTCTCGCGGTTGTGGTTGTGGTGTGGTGTCGCGTCGCCAGATCGCCATCTCGAGCGCGTCGAGGACGAGGTCGGTGCGGAGGTGATCCGCGAGCTGCCGACGATCATGCGGGAGTGCACGTCGAGGATGAACGCGACGTAGAGCCAGCCACCCCACGTCGACGCGTACGTGATGTCGGCGAGCTATAGCTCGTTCGGTCGCGCCGCGATGAACTGGCGTTCGACGAGGTTCGCCGGCCGGGGTGCGGTCTCGTCCACGACGGTCGTCCAACGCTTCTTGCCCCGCCGCACACCCCGGATCCCCATGCCGGTCATGAGTCGAGCGATGGTGCAACGCGCGATCGGGTAGCCCTCGCGGGCGAGCGTCTTGTGGATCCGCCGGGCGCCATAGCAGCGGCAGTTCGCGTCCCACACTCGATGGATCTCGATCCGATGCCGCGCGTCCGACAGCCGACGCGCACACGGCGGCCGCGACTTGGCGCCGTGATACGTCCGCTCCGAGAACCCGACCGCTCGACACATCACCGCGACTGGCCACCGGTCACGATGCGCGTCGATGAACCGGACCATCACCGCGGCCGCGGGTCGGGCTCCGACACGAAAAAAGAGGTCGCCGCCTTCAGGATCTCGATCGTGCGTTGCTGGTCGGCCACCACGTTGCGCAACGCCTTGATCTCCGCGAGCTCCTCAGTCGTCGGACCCGCGCTCAGCCCGCGATCACGCTCGGCCTGGCGGATTCACTTGCGCAACGTCCTCGGCGAACCGATCCCGAGCTGCGAGGCGACTTCAGGGATCTTGCGGTCCCGCTCGAGCACCTCATCGATCGCGCGTCGACGAAGCTCATCGGAATACCTCCGGGGTCATCCCATGACAGCAGTCTCCTTCTCCCGCAGCCCTCAGGCCACGGAACAAGCACTGCATCAAACCCGGAGCGGCTCACTGACTACGTCCAGGGGGAAGTAGGGATTCGAGTAGGGATGATCGGTAGGGATAGCGGCTCAGTCAGTCCTAGGGGTTCAGGATGGTTCGGAGATGCGCGGCGAGGTGACGATCGCGTTCCTCGAGGGGGAGGCCTCGTAGAACGCGTTGACCGCGGTCTCGAGCTCGTTGTCGATTCGCAGCACGCTGTCGACGTCGCGGGTCGATTCACGGAGGCCATGCAGAGCGAGCAGCGCGCCGCCGGCGACGATCACGGCTCGCTGCGAAGCGCCCGCCAGCTCGTCGGCAACCTCGCTGAGATATTGCCCGATCGTCCTGGCGTCGAGCGGTTGGTCAGACACCGACGGTCTTCGGGTCGCGCCACAAACTGTTGGCACCGATCATCAGGCCACGCTTCGCGAGCTGTTCGGGAATGTCCTGGGTACCAGCGCGTCGCGCGACTGGCGGCTGGTACGGCGCGTCGAGTGCGGGTGCTTGCTCGGTCCAGGCGGGACGGGGGAGCCCCGCGTCGTCGGCGAGCTTCTCGGCGACGGCCGCTAGGAGCGCGTCGATGATTGGTTCGCCCGACGGCGGGGGAGTGAGGTAGATCGCCTCAGGCGTCAGCTCAGGGTGGAGGGCGAGCTGGTCGAGGAAGGCGCGCCACCGGGTCCAGTCCAGCCGGAACCGGCCTTCCCCGGCGGTCCACGCGTCAGCGAGGTCGGCCAGGTGTGCCCGGCGAGGGGAACCGCGACGGACCGCCTCGAGGCGGAGCTCGAAACCCGCGGCGTCGAGGATCTTCTCCAGGGTCTGGACGGTTGGGTCGATTGCACCGGACTGAATGCGGGTGATCGTTGATCCGGAGACGTGTGCGGCGGCGGCGAGCCCTCGGACAGGCAGCCCGGAGGATCGCTTCGCGCTGGTGACCAGTCGGCCGACATCCATGGTATGTAAGCGTATACGCATACATACACAGCCTCAACCGCTCGCTCGGCTCACCGAGCGAGCCGCTCCAAGAGCTCCTGGTCGCGTGCGAGCAACTGGCGCGCTCGGCCGCTGAAGTCTTGGTCGGTCCGGACTCGGTCGATCTCGGCGGTGAGCGAGTCGACCATCCGCGCGTTGACGCTCCTGTCCCTCACCGGTCTCGCAGGTAGGTGAGCAGATCCCGGCAGTGCTCGACGTCCCGCTCGATCGCGGCACGGAACTGAGGATCGACTGCCGCCAGGTGCGGGCGGCGTAACGGATCGACGACGGGCGTTGCAGGGATGACCATTAGTTCACGGTACCCACACGATCGAACGGCCGGCTGCAGGTTCTTGGCGCGGGCGATGGCTTCGATGTCGGCGGCGAGTTCGTCGTCGAGGCGGACGGTGAGGTTCGCTATCGGGTCTAGGGATGGAACTAGGGACGGAAGCGCAGCCAATCGCGACGAGTTGGTGTGAAGACTCGTTGTTCTTGCCGTCCTCGGGGTGTTCAGCCCGGGTGAGCGGCGCCGACTGCTATCTGCCGGTGCGCTCGCGGTGCTTGCATCCTGGCCAGCAGCAGGGTCGACGCTGGCCTTCCTCCAGCTCCTCCTGGGTCCGGCGAACGCGGCGCTCCCGGGTGGCCTCCTGCTTGGCATCCTCGACCCAGCAGATGAACTCGTTGCGGGCGAGAGGTGTGATGTCCTTCCAGGCATCGAGCGCCGTGGCGTTAGCGATCAGCGCCTTGCGCAGGTCTTGTGGAAGCTTGTGCACCACCCCACTGGGCACTCGCGCGCTGCTCACAGGGCCACGGTAGTGGCGTGTGAGCTCCTGCCCCAAAGTGCCGCTAGGGGAGACGGCGGGTCGGGAAGACGTCGCCTGGAGAGCCATCGAGTAGACGACGATCTTCGTCACTCCCTGCTCACCACCCCGATGCGCATCAAGCTCTGCTTCAGATCGGACAACCCAGCAGGGAGGGGTCTCTACTCAGCGTCGGCTTCGAACCCGTCAAGCAGGCCGCAGTCCCCTCTCGCCGAGCTAGCGCACGAGGTTCGTAGGCGGACCCCCGAACCAGTTCGGAGTGTCGAGGTAGGCCGTGTAGATCTCGCGGGGCCAGTATCGGACGGCCTGCATTGCGTCGGCCTCGACCAGTTCAGACCTCACCCGGTCGTAGTCGTAACAGTTCAGCTCGTACTGGTTGCCCCAGGGGTCGACGAGGTCGAACGCCCAGCACAGGTCGAAGTCCACGAGATCAACAAGCTGGAGACTCCCGCCGCTCGGACTGTCGATCCCACACGGCAGCGAACGGGCGAAGGTCATGAAGCTGTCGGCGTCGACGCTGAACGCGACCCCGGTCTTCTGCGGGACCATCGGGTGACCATCGCTGACCTCGAACAGCGCCAGGGTCGTGCGACCGCCATCGGCCGAGATCTGCAACGGACCCCCCTCGAACCCGGTCGCCCAGAAGTCGTACGCCTCGACCGCCTCGAAGCCGAGATGCTCCGCGTACCACCGAGCGGCCTCTGCGCGATCCGGAACGCGGATGTGCACATGGTCGAGGCGTCCCATTCGAAACGCTGGCGGCTCTCCGGACATGAATTCAGCGTAGATCCGGGATGCACGTCCGGGAGGGGTGGAACCCGGGTGGGTGACCATTGGTTGACCGCATGAGAACGGCGACTGTTGCTCTGACACTCCCGACCCTGGATCGAGTACCACAAGCGACAACGACCCCCGCCTGGGCCACCGAGCACCCGCCTCGCAGCTACCCGCCTCCTGACCACCAACGTTCCTGGGATCTACAGTCTGTCGAAGGCGGCACCCCCGAGTTGCTCCAACGCCTGGCCAAGATCTACGTCAAGCCACGCGTGGAGTTCCCCGCCGTTCGACAACTCGTCCCCGGGGCACGTCACCCACATACCTGCCCAACGGATCGGCGGCGTGGGTCCCTGGGCCAACTGAAAGAGGTTCGATGGAGCTCGGCATCCACTTCGTCAACTTCACCCTGCCCGGCGCTCCTGACTCGCTCGCCGCGACACTGGCGGAGACGGCACGCATCGCCGAGGAAGGCGGCGCGTCGACCTTCACGGTCATGGACCATTGGTTTCAGATGGAGATGATGGCGCCCGCGGCCGACCCGATGCTCGAGGGGTACACGACGCTCGGGTTCCTCGCCGGTCAGACTCGCCGAATGCGTCTCGGGCTGCTGGTCACCGGCGTGACCTACCGGCATCCGGGGTTGCTCGCCAAGATCGTCACCACCCTCGACGTGCTCTCGGGTGGCCGAGGGCAACTGGGCATCGGTGCGGCCTGGTACGAACGCGAGCATCTCGGTCTGGGAGTACCTTTCCCATCGTTGGCGGAACGCTTCGAGCGGCTCGAGGAGACGCTGCAGATCTGCGTGCAGATGTGGAGCGACAACGACGGGCCCTACGACGGCAAGCACTACCAGTTGGCCGAGACGATCTGCTCGCCGCGACCGATCAGCTCGCCCCGGCCGCGGATCCTCATCGGCGGTGGTGGTGAGCGCAAGACGCTGCGCTTGGTTGCCCGCTATGCGGATGCCTGCAACCTCTTCGCGTCGACGCCCGACGAGATGGCCCACAAGCTCGACGTGCTCACGAAGCACTGCCAAACAGAGGGTCGCGACCCGGCCGAGATCGACCGCACGATCCTGGCGATGGCCAACCCGCTCGACGACCCCGACGGCTTCATCGCTGCGATGGCCGACTACGCCGCGCTCGGTGTCACCACCGTCGAGGTCATGCCCATGGGCGATCCAATCGCGTATACGACCCAGGTCATGGAACGCCTCGCGCCCGCCCTCGCAGACATCGGGCCCTGACCCCGCACGACGTCGCCGGCAGTGCCAACCGAGGGGCTTGGTCACACGCTGGCAAGCGGGCTCGCGAAACGGGGAGCGCGCGACGTGTTGCTGTGCCGCGATCCGGAGCCTAGCGAGACCGCGCGCCGCGACTTCGCGTCGGGATGCGCGTATGAGGAGGAGGACGGCAAACGGTCCAGCCCCCTTCTGAAACTAGGGACAGAAGTAGGGATTTCTGGCGGCGAGCGCGTCGCGCGGGAAGGTCGCAGGCAAGTGACCTGCACTTCTGCAAGCGCCCCCGGAAGGATTCGAACCTTCGCTCCCGGTTTAGGCGCTGCTATGTCAAGCGGCGATGTCGATCTCGTGGTCGGCGAGGGTGTGGGCGTCGGCGAGCATCGCTTTGTAGATGACGTTGGCGAGGTGGCGTTTCAGGCAGCGGCGTGCTTCGGCGGGGGTCTTGCCTTCGGAGCGTTTGCGTTCGAGGTAGGCCTGGGCTGTTGGGTCGCAGCGGGTTTGGACGAGCGCGATGGTGAACAGCGCGCGGTTGAGCTGACGGTTCCCGCCACGGTTCAAGCGATGCCGGGTGGTCTGACCGCTCGAGGCGGGCAGGGGGGCGGTGCCGGTGTGCGCGGCGAACGCGGCTTGGCTGGTGAACCGATCGACGCCTCGGGTCTCGCCCAGGATCTTGGCCGCGACGATCGTCCCGACACCACGGATCCCAAGAAGGTGGGTTGCTTGGCGGGAGTCGAGCGCGGTGGCGATCTCATGTTCGAGTTCCTTGGCCTCACGATCGAGCGCGTGGAGACGAGCGATCGCGCCGAGCGCGAGCTTGGCGCGCACCGGTTCGACAGCTCGGGCCTTGAGGACGAGCCGCTTCGCAACGGTCAGCGCTCTCTTGGTCGCCAGCGATCCGGTCGCGTCTCGATACCCCGGCGCCAGGCTGAGGAGGAGCGCGTGGAGCCGGTTCCGCACTCGGGTGGCCTCGGTGACGACCTGGTCCCGGGCGTCGACGAGCAACTTCAGGTCGGCGTCGAGGTGCTCGGGCCGCAGCCGGGGCAGGTCAGGTTCTCGGAGCGCGATGCGAGCGATGGTGATCGCGTCACCCTCGTCGTCCTTGCCTCGTCGCCGGCTCGCCTTGCGGCCCTGCGCGGTGAGGTGCGCAGCGACGTCCACGACCGCCTCGGACTGCTCGAGGAGTCGGCGGGTGAGCGCCAAACCGAAGCCCTTCGCGCCCTCGACCGCCACGAGACGTTCGCCGTCGAAGGACGCGACCCACCTGGCAAGACGATCGAGCTCACTCGGCTTGGCGCCGACCTCGAGCATGCCCAATACCCGGCCGTGCTCGTCGATCGCCGCTGCCGTGTGCACGCGCGTGTGCGCGTCGATCCCAACGATGACCATGAAGCCTCCCCAGTGGATGACGGATGCGAGAGAGGTGGTCTCGGACAGTCCTGCCGTTCGGTCATCACGCCGCTATGAAGTCACTCGACCACCCGCAAGGACCGAGGGGACTGGCCTAAACAAAGTCAGAGCCGAACAGCTCGACAGGAACACTCCGGGTCACCCCCGGCCCCTCGGGAGCCTTGCCACACCCCCAACCAGAACCAGGGATGCTCCACGCAGTCGAACACGCAGGAACACTCCGAACCCCGTCCACTGGGTCCAGCACGTCCACTAGGTCTTGAGTTTCGTCCACTACGTCCACTGCGTGTTACTACGTCCACCGAATACTAGGGATGGACCTAGGGTGGAGTTGACCCGGCTTCTTGGACACCCGATCCTGGGCGTTGCCCAGGGGAAGGAGGCCCGTGGTGGGTCGTCCAGCGAAGTATCCCGAGGAGTTCCGGCGTGAGGCTGTCGCGTTGTACCGCGGTTCGGATCGATCTCGTGCCGAGGTGGCGAAGTCGCTCGGGATCAGCGACGGGTCGTTGGCCGCGTGGGTGAAAGCGATCGAGCGCGACGAGGCGCCCGACGCGCTCGACCCGAGTGAGCGTGCCGAGCTCGAGCGGTTACGCGAGGAGAACAAGGATCTGCGGATGGATCGTGAGATCTTGCGGAATGTGCTGCCGCGTATTTCGCGCGGGAGACGAACAGGTGAGCCGCGCATTCGTCTCCGAGCATGCCAGCGAGTATCCAGTGACGCGGCTCTGCCAGCTCGTTGAGGTTCCTCGGTCGAGCTTCTACGAGTGGCGTGACCGACCGTTGTCGGATCACGACGTCGACGATGCGTGGCTCGCGAACGAGATCTTCGACATTCATGTCGCGTCGCGGTGCACCTACGGGTCACCGCGCGTCGCCGGGCAGCTCCGCAACCGGGGTCGCCGTCATGGCCGCAAGCGGGTCGCCAGGATCATGGCCGAGTGCGGCCTGGTCGGCGTGCACGGCCGCAAGCAGTGGCGGCGCGGCAAGCGCGACACCGCACCCGCGGGTGACCTGCTGGAGCGGGACTTCACCGCTGAGCGGTCGAATCAGCGGTGGGTCGCCGACATCACCGAGTTCCACTGCCTCGATGGCAAGCTCTTCCTGGCCGGCATCAAAGACCTCTGCGACAAGGGACTGGCGGGCTGGTCGATGGGTGAACGTCAGACCACCGACCTCGTCGTCGGCGCACTGGTGATGGCGCTCGCGCGGCGCGTACCCGACGGTGACCTC
>JBBQFJ010000048.1:0-22634 GCA_038321755.1 Acidimicrobiia bacterium
TCGGACCCGCGCCTTCTTGGCATCGGCGAGCGTCCCTCGAAACCGTTTCGATCGCTGCCGAGGCTTGCCACCCCTGCTGCCGGTGCTCACGACGAGCTCGTAGACGCCGCGGTGCACCTCGTAGATCCCCGGCGCCACGCGCCGCCGCTTCGTTGCCATCTGCTGCTCCAGATTCTTGGGCAGTTCTTGGGCAACGGGTGCGGACTCGCGCACGCGAGGGTCGTGACCCCCTCTGACCTGCACGTTCGCGTGGGCGCTGAGGGGCTCGAACCCCCGACCTCCTCCTTGTAAGGGAGGCGCTCTTCCAGCTGAGCTAAGCGCCCTCGACGTCCGGGAAACGCCGGGGCGGAAAGGCTACCGCCGCACCTCGTCCGCGGCATCGGTAGTGTGCCCGCCATGACCGATCTCGATGCCCGAGTGGATCTCCTTCGCAACGTCTGGCTCTTCTCGAGCTGTACCGATGACGAGCTGTCCCGCATCGCCGGCCTCGCCGTGCCACGCATCGCCGACGCCGGCGAGCTGGTCTGCACGGAAGGTGCCCCGGGCGACGAGTTCTTCGTCGTGGTGGACGGGACGGCCGCGGCATCGGTCGGCGGGGACGCGGTCGGAGATCTCGGCACCGGATCGTTCTTCGGCGAGATGGCACTCATCGACGGTGGCGACCGGACGGCGACCATCAAGGCGACGTCGAAGATGCACCTGCTCGTGCTGGGCCGCAACGACTTCAACGCGATGCTCTCGAACGCGATGCCGCACGTGGCGCCGAAGCTGATGCAGGTCATGGGCCAGCGCATCCGATCCCTCGCGGAGCACTCGGGAGCCGACCTCCCATACTGAGGTCCCGCCCGTACTGAGCATGTCGACCGCAGGTGGACCGGGGCTCAACCGGGGCACCGGGGGTATCCGTTCCCCGGCCGTCGTCACCCCGGTCCACCAGTTGCGGTGACTCGGTGTTGCGATTGCGATGTTGCGATTGTTGCGACCCGCGTCGTGCGACGGGTCTGGAGCGTCAGGCGATGTCAGCGACCCGCAGCTCCCAGGTCGTCGGCAGCACATCGGCGGGACGTGGGTGCTTCGGTGGCCGCCCGCGCCGGCGCTTGTTCGCGAGCACCTTGCCGTTGGCGATCAGCTCGCCGCCCCAGACGCCCCACGGCTCACGCCGTTCGATCGCCGCGCCCAGGCACTCGTCCTGCACCGGGCAGCCGCGGCAGAACGCCTTGGCCCGCGCGATGTCGTCGAGCGCCTCCGAGAAGAAGAGCGCGGTGAGCTGACCCGTCCCCTCGGCACAGCGCGCCTCGGCGCGCCACCGCTCTTCGGTCCCCCCGTACTCGATGGCGTACATCGCCTTGCTCCTTCTTCTGTTCGCTCTGCTGGATCGGTGGTGGCTGGTCGCCTGGTGCTGGTCGCCTGGTGCTGGTCAGTTGGCGGACGGCTGATCGGACACTCGGGTCAGGAGAAACGGCCCCGAACAACAAGAAAGGCCGCCGGGTGTGCCCCGGCGGCCTGGTGAACTCGCTTCCGTGGTGCTCTAGGGCGAGATCAGGGTCGGCCACCGGGGCTGGGGCTTCTGGTTCGTGGCGGTGATGGTGCGCACCTTGGTGAGCCACGAAGCCCGCGCCATGACGCACGGGAAGCCCGCATCGACGCGCGCGTACCCGTGGCCTGCGTGGTGCTGGCTCATCGAGTGGGCGTACATCGTGGGAGTTCCTCTGGATGCGTCATCGGCCGGTTGCCGAACGGATCACCAGAGAACCAGACCTGAGCGGGCTGGTCAAGCCAATTACGTTCGAGGGCGTGAACCCGACCGTTTCCTCACCTGGCCACACCTCCATCGACCTCACGCCGGCCCTCGACCTGCTCGAGGAGCAGCGCGTGGCGGGCTGGCACCTCGGCGCGCAGCTCTACGTCTCGCTCGGCGGCGAGGTGCTCCTCGACACGGCGATCGGCGAGTCGGCGCCCGGGCGACCCTTGCGGTCCGACGACCTGATGCTCTGGTACTCGTCGGGCAAGCCGTGGACGACCGTGGCCGTGATGCGCTTGTGGGAGCAGGGCCGCATCGGGCTCGACGACCTCGTGGCCGACTACGTCGACGACTGGGGCAACGGCAAGGAGCGGGCAACCCTGCGTCATCTCCTCACCCACACTGGCGGGTTCCCGATGCCCGCGGACTGGACGTACGACGCCGACCTCACGTGGGACGAGGCCATCGCCGCGACTGCATCGGCGCCGGCCCTCTGGGAGCCGGGCACGAAGGCCGGGTACCACGCTGCGAGCAGCTGGCGGATCCTCGGCGCGATCGTCGAACGCGTCGACGGCCGGCGAATCGACCGCTACCTCCGCGACGAGGTCGCCGTGCCGCTGGGGCTCGACGAGAGCTACCTCGGCATCCCGCTCGACGTGCAATCGGAGTACGGCGATCGCCTCACACCGGTGCACTGGACCGGCCACCGCCTCCCGAGCGTCGTCGACGGCGCGCTGCAGATGGTCCCGTACCGCATCGACGAGATCCACAACGAGGCCTGGCACGTCGCCAAGGTCGAGCCCGGTGGCGGCATGCGCGGCCCCGCGCGGCAGCTCGGGCGGTTCTACGAGTCATTGCTCGGCTTCGGCCCCGCGCTGCTCGACCCGCGCACCACCGACGCGATGACGGCGATCCACCGTTGGGGCGTGAAGGACGCGACGTTCGGCAACAAGATCCCGTGGGGACTCGGCATCCAGGTGGAGTTCAGCGGCGAGCCCGGACGCCGCGCCTTCGGGCACGGCGGCATGGCCTCCTCACGCGGCCTCGCGGACCCTGACTGTGGGCTCGTCCTCGCCGTCGTCTCCAACGGGCTGGCCGGGTTCTTCGACGCCGAGGCCCGGGTCTCCAGCATCACCGACGCGGTGTACACGGCGCTCGGCCCGGACGTCGCACCGCTGCGTCGCTCGGCGGACGCGCCGGCCCGGGGCAAGCGCCTCAGCACCTGAGGCGGCGGGCGGCTCACAGCCCGTTCTCAGGAACCGCCGGGCATCCTCTCAGCAACATTCAGGTCCGCAACATCAGGTCACTACTCACACCGGAGGACTTTCATCCATGCGTCGCACACTGATCGTCGTGCTCGCGTCCTGCACGCTCCTCGCAGCGCTCGCCGCGCCCGCGAGCGCCCAAGACGACGTCGACCCCACCCACCTGCCCGTCGGCGAGACGGTCACCACCCCCACCGTCGGCGGACTCTGGTCGTGCCAGACCAGCTCCGGCGGCGGTGGCGCCGAGTCCGCAGGACCGTGGTTCAACGGCGACGGCACGTATGACTCCACCACGAAGCTCACCGTCGACGGCTCCGTCGAGTGGCCGGACGCGAAGCTCACCATCAAGAAGCAGGGCAGCAGCCGCGTCATCACGACCAACGACCTGCCGACGGATCACACCACTGGTGTGTTCCCGATCTCGTCCAGTGACGACGCGTACCAGTACGACAAGAACCCGAACTCGATCAAGGACCAGTCGATCACGGTCACGCTGCCGCTCAACCCGAAGAAGGCGTCGTCACCGACCTGCGTGGCGGGTGAGGTCGGCGTACTGAAGTCGGGAGTCGTGCTCTTCGATGCGGTCGACGCCGGCGGGCGCGACGCAGTCGCGTACGAGGTGCAGGACGACTGCCAGGGCCACCCCCAGGTCTCCGGTGAGTACCACTACCACTCGGTGTCGAAGTGCGTCCTCGCCGATCTCGACAAGGGCAAGGGCCAGTCGAAGCTCATCGGGTACGCGTTCGACGGGTTCGGGATCTACGGCTCCCGCGGTGCCAACGGCACGGAGCTCACGAACGCCGACCTCGACGCGTGCCACGGCACGACCAGCACGGTGGTGTTCAACGGCAAGAAGCAGAAGATCTACCACTACGTCGCAACCCAGGAGTACCCGTACACGGTCGGCTGCTTCACCGGTACGTCCGCGGTGAACGGCCCGACGGTCCAGGGCGGTGGTCCGCCTCCCGGTTGATCAGGCCGGTTGATCAGGCCGGTTGATCAGGCCTCGTTGATCAGGGCGAGCAGCTGCTCGTGCACCGCGGGCGGCGCGGCGACGATGTCGCCGGAGTCGAGCCAGGCGGTGTCGTCACCCGCCCAGTCGGTGACGACACCGCCTGCTTCGCGCACCAAGAGCGCGCCGGCGGCGACGTCCCAGGGGCCGAGTGCCTGCTCGAAGTACCCGTCATAGACGCCGGCCGCGCTCCAGGCGAGGTCCATGCTCGCGGCGCCGGCCCGGCGCAGGTCCTCGAAGCCGCGGAGCGCGCGCTCGAAGACGGGCAGGTACTCGTCGAGCCGCTCGCGCTTGGCCCGGAACGGGAACCCCGTCGCGCAGATCGCGCTCTCGACGGGACGACGGCTCACCCAGAGCCGTTCGCCGTCGCGGTACGCGCCACCGCCGGTCCGGGCCGTGTAGGTGTCGCCGAGCATGGGCGCATGCACCACCCCGACGATGGGCACCCCGTCCTCGACGAGCCCGATCGACACGCCCACCACGGGGAAGCCGTGCACGAAGTTCGCGGTGCCGTCGAGCGGATCGACGAGCCACCCGAGCGGGCCGCGCTCGCCACCCTCTTCTTCGCCGAAGACCGGGATGTCGGGCGCCGCCTCGAGCAGCGCGGCGCGCACGGCACGCTCGCTGGCCGTGTCGGTGCCTGTGACCCAGTCACCCGGCGCCTTCTCGCGGACGTTGCTCGCCATCCCGAACGCGTCGAGGACGATCTCGCCGCCGGCCATCGCCGCGGCGATCGCGGCGTCGAGGAGCCCGTCGAGGTCGAGCACGCTCATGCCGAGAGCTCCGCTCGAAGGTCTGCGAGCAGCTCGGGCGTCCCGGTGGCGATGAGCTCGCGCCGCTCGGCCGGATCGACGGTGACGAGCGCCCGCCCGTCGGCATCGACCACGGATGCTCCAGCCTCACGACAGATCAACAGTCCCCCCAGGTAGTCCCACGGCGCCTCACCGACACCGTGTCCGAAGTAGCCGTCGAATCGCCCCGCGGCCACGTCGCAGAGCGCGAGTGCGCACGAGCCCATGGCGCGGAACTGCTTCCAGCCCAGGTGCCGGTCGGGCAAGTCGCCCACCGCGAGCATCGAGTCGGCGACGCGCGTCGCCGATGACGGTGTGATCGTCGCGCCATCGGCGAAGGCACCACCGCCCCGGACTGCAGTGAAGCGCTCCCCAGTCACCTGGTTGGCGACGAGCGCGGCGAGCGGCCCCTCGGCGTCGAGCGCACACAGGGAGATCGCCCAGTACGGCAGGCGCCGCGAGCAGTTCGTCGAGCCGTCGACCGGATCGACGACGACGGTGATCGGCGCGTCGACCGGACCGGACCGACCCGACTCCTCACTGACGATCGCGACGCCGGACGGCGCGAGCACCGCCAGCACCGCGGCATCGGCGACGAGGTCGAGCGCGTACTGCCCGGGGACGTCGGTACGGGCGCGTCGCGCTGCGTCGTCGAGCGGTTCGACGACTGCGACCTGGGCGGCGGCCGCGGCGGCGAACAGGTCGAGCAGCTCCTCCGCATCGATCATCGAACCGCGCGCACCGATCATCGAACCGCGGCCTTGCGGTCAGCCGGCTCGCTCGAACCCACCGGTTCGATCCTCACGAGGGCGGTGTAGTCGGGGATCCCCGAGGCGGGCTCGTTCCGACCCGCGGCGAGCAGCACGTTGCCCTCGGGGAAGAGCACCTGCACGTTGCCGGGGGCGAGCTGCGCGAGGTGCACGCGCCCGAGCATCTCGCCGAAGTCGGAGACGAGACGAACCGGCGCGCCGTCATCGACGCCGAGGCGGCGTGCATCGGACTCGGCGAGGAACACGGCGTCGCGGTGCGCGCCGGTGATCGGATCGCGCTCGGCGAAGATCATGGTGTTGAACTGGCGGCCACGCCGCGTCGACAGGCGGAACTGCCCGTCCGGCACGGACGTTTCGTGCGACAGGACGGGCGTGAAGCGGGCCCGACCGTCGGCCGTGGGGAAGAGACCTTCGGGCGCGAGGTGCGGACCACCCCACTGCACGGCATCGCCGGTCTGGTGCAGCTCCTCGACCCCCGCGTAGCTGGGGACGACGCGAGCGATCTCGTCCCGGATGGCGTCCCCCGACTCGAAGGTCGCCAGATGGGCGCGCTCGGGATCGACCCGGCTCGCGACGGCACCGAAGATCTCCCACTCGCTCTTGGCCTCGCCGATCCGGGGACCACGGATCTCGGGGCTGAACACGATGCGGCGCTCGGTCGTCGTCTCCGTCCCACCGCCGCGTTGCTCGTACCGAGTTGCCGCCGGGAGCAACACCACGGTCCCGCCATCGGCCGGAGGGTCGACGAGCATCTGGCTCGACACGACGATGTCCTGGTGGATGCGCAGCGGCACGCGCTGCATCGCCGCTTCCACCCGGACCGGATCGGGCATGACCTCGAGGAAGTTTCCGCCACTCGACCAGAGCACATCGAGCTCGCCCCGCTCCGCCGCCTCCAGCGTCTCCTCGGCGTTGAGCCCGGGCGCATCACTGATCGGGAAGCCGTACTGCTCGCCGAGCGCGGCCGCCGACGCCGCGTTCACCGAGATGCTCCCCGGGAGCGCGGTCGCGTACGCACCCATCTCGGCGCCGCCCTGCACCCCCGAGTGGCCTCGAATCGGCATCAAGCCGGCTCCCTTGCGACCGACGTTGCCCCGCGCCAAGCCGAGGTTCACGATCGCGGCGACGTTCTCGGTGCCGTTGAGGTGCTGGGTGATCCCCATCGACCACACCAGGACCGCGGCATCGGCCGCGGCGTACCGGCGGGCGAAGCGCTCCATGACCTCACGCGACACTCCGGCCCGAGCCTCGAGGTCCTCGAAGGGTTCCTGCTCGAGCGCGGTGCGCAGCTCATCGAACCCGGTCGTGTGGTCGCGCACGAACTCCACGTCGATCCCGCCTTCGGCGATGAGCACCTTCAGCACGCCGTTCAGGAACGCGAGGTCGCCACCGGTGTGGACGGGCACGAACTCGTCGGCCATCTTCGTACCGAACAGCGCGCTCTCCACGTTGCTCGGCACCCAATAGCGATCGAGTCCTGGCTCCTTGAGCGGATTGACGACAACAACCTGCGCGCCGCGCTTGCGAGCGAGGTAGAGATACTTCATGAACACGGGCTGCGCGTTGGCGACGTTCGATCCGAAGAGGATGATCAGGTCGCTGCCGATCACGTCGGTGTACGAGCACGTCGTCGCGCCGACGCCGATCGTCTCCTTGAGGACGACCGTCGACGGCGCGTGACACACGCGGGCAGCGTTGTCGATGTTGTTCGTGCCGAGGAATCGCATCGTCTTCTGCGCGGTGTAGTACGTCTCGTTGGTCAGGCCCCGTGCCGTGAGGTAGAGCGCGAGCCGATCGGGCGTCGTCGCTCGGATGGTCGTGGCGATCTCGTCGAGCGCGTCGTTCCACGAGATGCGCGTGAACCCGGGCTCACCGGCGCGTCGCAGCATCGGATACGGCAGGCGACCGAGGTCGCGCAGCTCCGAGCTGCGCATGCGCCGCAGCGGTTCGACATCACCGAGCCGATCCGGGTCGAGCGCTCGCATCGTGTTCGTGCGAAGCAACGCGAGCCGGGTCGTGCACAAGTGCACACCGTCGAGCGTCCAGTCGTGAAAGCCGGCGACGCCCAAGGCACAGCCATCACATACGCCCTTGCGGAGGATGCGCAGCGCAAACGGAAGGTTCCGACGGTTCTGCCAGATGGTCCGGAGGATCTCCTTGTACGCGTTCGGCCGGGTCTCGCCGATGCCGTACGGCTTCCACCCGACCCAGAGTGACTTCTTGGTCCGACGCGGTGACTTGATGCGAGCAGATCCGGGCCACGCCATCGTCGGTGAACCGCTCGCTCAGGCGTCGAGGTCGAGACGCTCGACCCCGGCGTAGACGTTCATGCGGTCGTCGCGCAGGAAGCCGACGACGGTCTGACCGAGCTCGCGCGCGGCGGCGACCGCGAGGCTCGACGGCGCCGACACGGCGCAGAGGACCGGGATCCCGGCGACGGCTGCCTTCTGCACGATCTCGAAGCTGATCCGACCCGACACGAGGAGCACCGACGTCGACAGCGGGAGGTTCCCATTGAGGAAGGCGTGCCCGACGACCTTGTCGAGGGCGTTGTGCCGGCCGATGTCCTCACGCAACACGGCGAGCTCACCCTCCGGCGTGAAGCACGCGGCCGCGTGCAAGCCTCCGGTCTCGTCGAACAGCCGCTGGCTGTCACGCAACAGCCCGGGGAGGCTGGCCAGCACCGAGCGCGTCACCCGCGGACCGGGTCGGACCGGTTCGCAGGCCACTGCGATCTCGTCCAGGGCCGTCTTCCCACAGATCCCGCAGCTGGCGTTCATGGTGAACGAACGGTTCGACGGGAGATCGATCGCGTGGCGGAGCCGGAGCGTGACCACGTTGTAGTGCTGCTCGCCCGTCTCACCCACGCAGTAGGCGACCTCGGAGAGCGACGCCGGGTCGGTGAGCAACCCTTCCGTGACACAGAACCCGACGGCCAGCTCGAAGTCGTGGCCCGGGGTGCGCATCGTGACGGCGAGCGGCTCGGCCCGCGCGCCCGGGAGCTGGAGCCGGATCTCCATCGGCTCTTCGGTGACGAGCCGGTCGGGTCGTTCACGCACCTCGGGCCCGTCGACGGCGACGACGCGCGTCGGCGTCACGGGGCGACGGACGGGCGCGCCGGGCTCGATCACACCGGACTCAGCCACGCTTCGAGGCTACCCGGGCAGATCGAGGCCGGCGCGAGCCGCGTCGGCAGGGGTGTCGATGTCGGCGAAGGTCGTCGGATCGGCCACGGCGCCCCACTCCTCGACCGGCGCCTCGTGCACTGCGACCACGGCGAGGAGCGCGCGCAGCGAGCGCGCCCCCGAGTCGAGCAGCGCCGGGATGGCCGCGAGCGCGTCGACGCCGTAGCGAGCACAGAGCGTCTGGGGCATCCCGTCCACGATCGGCACGACGCTCGACGGCGCCGGGTGCTCCGCCAGCCATCGCAGCACCGCCTCGTCGAGCGCGGGCAGGTCGACCGCGACGACGAGCGCGGGACCGACATGCCCGGCGGCGACCAACGCGCGGTGACCCGCGGCGAGCGCCGACAGTGGCCCTCCCCCGGGCGGCTCCTCGCGCACCGAAGGGAGACCACTGCGTCCGGGGCCGACCTCGATGACCGGGGCGCACACCACGCTCAGGAGCCGCGCGGTGCGATCCGCGAGTCGCTCGTCGCGCACGACGAGCGACGCCTTGTCGACACCGAGGCGACGACTCGCACCTCCGGTCAGCAGCAACCCTGCGCAACGCACGAGCGAACGGTACCGTCCTGTACGTGGAGCTCGCTTCGATGCACCGTCGCTTCACCGAAGCGCGCAGCGCGCGACTCGCGACGGTCGATGCGGGTGGACGGCCCCACCTCGTTCCCGTCTGCTTCTTCGCGACCCACGAAAAGCTGATCACCGCGGTCGATCACAAGCCGAAGTCGACCCAGCGCCTCAAGCGACTCGAGAACGTGCGCTCCGCTCCGGCAGTCAGCCTCGTCGTGGACCACTACGAGGAGGACTGGTCGCGCCTCTGGTGGGTGCGCGTCGACGGCACGGCCCGCGTCGTCGATGACGGCGCTGAGGTCGAGGACCTCTTCGGGCCGCTCCTCGCGAAGTACCCGGAACAGTACGGACCGCAACCACCGCGGGGTCCCGCGATCATCGTGGAGCTCCAGCAGTGGACCGGCTGGGCCGCATCCCCCTGAGTCAGGCGTCTCGAGGAGAAGCCCCGGCTTCAGACGGGAGTCGGGTCCGAGCGAACGAGGCGATAGCCCACGACCACCCACTTGCCGGCGCGCTCCTCGAGCTGGAGCTCGTTGTGGGCCGCACCGCCGTTGCGCAGGTCGACCCTCGTGTACACGACGGCGACCTGATCTCCGGCCTCGACGCGTTCGACCGTCGTCGCCTCGACCAGCCCGCGCAGGTCGGCTTGACCGGCATAGGCCGCCTGCTTCGCGGCGATGAACGGCTTGCGCGCCATGCCGTCGCGCAGCTCGTCACCCGACAGCGCCCACAGTGCGTCGAAGTCGAGTCCGTCCCACGCACGCTCATAGCCGACGGCGACGTCGTCGGGCGACGGGCCCGGGTCCTTCGCGACCAGGACGACGAAGGCGATCACGATCACCAGGATGGTGATGCCGATGATGGCCGTCAGCACGTCAACCCGCCACCACGGCGTCGATCTGTGCGGCGAGGTCGATGTCGCGCGCCGTGAGACCGCCCGAGTCGTGCGTGGTGAGCGCAACGCGCACCTTGCGATAGCGGATGTCGAGATCCGGGTGGTGGTCCGCCGCCTCGGCGAGCTCAGCAACCCGCCCGACGAACGCGACCGCACCGAGGAAGGTCTCGAGCTCGACCGTCCGGACGATCTCGTCGCCTGCTCGGGTCCACTCCGGCAGGCTGACCAGCGCGGCCTGCACCTCGTCGTCCGTCAGCTTCGCCATGACGCCATTGTCGACGGCCGGAGCGGCGTTGCCAAACCGACCCCGCGCCGGGCCCGAATCGGAAGCCGGCCATGCTGCGGAGCGGCCATAGGCTGACGTTGTGACCTGCCCCTCCTGTGGGACCCACGCGCCCCCCGACTCCCGGTTCTGCCCCTCGTGCGGGCACGCGCTGGTGACTCGGCCCGACGAGCGCCGGGTCGCAACCCTCGTGTTCGGCGACCTGGTGGGCTTCACCGCCCTCGCCCAGTCGGCCGACCCCGAACAGGTGAAGCGGCTGGTCGACACCTGCTTCGAGGCGATGTCGAGCGACGTGGTCGCCTACGGCGGTCGCGTCGACAACATCGTCGGCGACGAGATCGTGGCCATCTTCGGCGCGCCCGTGTCGCACGAGGACGATGCCGAACGTGCGGTGCGATGCGCGCTGCAGATGCAGCGCAGCCTCGCGACCCTCCGGGAACGGCTCGGCATCAGCGTCGAGATGCGCGTCGGGGTGAACACCGGCGAGGTGCTCGTCGGCGCGCTCCGCGGCGGAGGCGACTTCACCGCGATGGGCGATGTCGTGAACACGGCTAGCCGCCTCCAGAGCGAGGCGGCGCCCGGCCAGGTGGTCGTCGGGCCGCTCACCGAGGCCGCGACCCGGACGGCGATCCGGTACGAGCCGCTCGGCGCCTTGCAGGTGAAGGGCCGCGACGAGGCCGTCGAAGCATGGGCGGCGCTCGAGGCGATCGCCCCACCCGGTGGGACCCGTCGACGGGCTCGCACTCCGATCGTCGGGCGTGATCCGGAGCTCACGATGCTGCGAGGCATCCTCGATGCCTCCTTCGGTCGTCGTCGCGCCCACTTCGTGATGGTCGCGGGCGACGCCGGCGTCGGAAAGAGCCGCCTGGTCGGAGAGATCGTCCGCGCCGCGGAGGACGCCAGCTCGGCGCGCGTCGTGCGCGGCCACTGCGTTCCCTACGGCGAGGACGTCTGGTGGCCGGTCGCGGAGATCATCCGGAGCCTGTGCAAGATCGAGAGTGACGACTCCACCGAGACCGTCCGCGCCGCGGTCGCGACGACGCTGAGCTCGATCATCGGCGACGAGCTCGACGACGAAGACCTCGAACGCACCGCTCGGGGGTTGCTGTTCCTGCTCGGTCACTCCGAGGAGCTGCACGACATCGACCCGCAGCGCGCTCGCGACGACGCGATCCGGTCCGTGCTGCGCCTCCTCACCGCGCTCGCCCGCGAGCACACGCTCATCCTCACCCTGTCCGACCTGCACTGGGCCGATGACCTCGTCCTCACCCTCGTCGGTCGCCTCATCGAGGGCCTCCGCGGACTGCCGTTCGTGCTCATCGCCACGACCCGTCCCGAGCTGCTCGATCGATGGCGACCGGAGACCGGTCGCCACAACCTCACACTCCTCAACCTCGATCCCCTCGACGCCGAGGCGGTCTCCGCCCTCGCCCACGAGCTGCTCGGCCCCGACGTCGACCCCGAGCTCGTCGGCATCCTCAACGAGCGGTCGGGCGGCAATCCGTTCTTCGTCGAGGAGCTCGCCGCGCTCCTCCGCGAGACCAACTTCGAGCAGGCCGCACTCGCGCTCGACCCCGGTCGACTTCCGGCGACGCTGCGCGGCCTCGTCGCCGCACGCCTCGACGCGCTGAGCGCCGGGGAGCGCAACGTCCTCGAGGACTGCGCGGTCGTCGGATCGAGCGGCAGCGTCGACTCCGTGCGTGCGCTCGTGGCGGCCCGCGGCGACGCGGTCGACCTCGACGCCACGCTCGATCTGCTCGGAGCACGCGAGCTGGTCGAGGTGCAGGGCGGCGAGTTCGCGTTCGCGTCCGAGGTCGTTCGCGACGTCGCGTACGGGACGCTCGCCAAGGCCGAGCGCGCTCGTCGCCACGAGGTGCTGGGGGCCTGGCTCATCGACCAGCCGGGCGCCGAGGCCGCCACCGGCGCCGTCGAGCGCACGGCCCATCACTTCGGCATCGTCGCCGAGCTCGTCCGGGAGATCGGCACCGTCACCGGGATCCCGGCCGACTTCGCCACCCGCGCACTCCCGATCCTCGAGATTGCGGCGCATCGCGCGACGGAGAACGAGGTGTGGCGCAACGCGGCCCGCCTCTACGACCAGTGCGTCGCACTCACCGACGCGCACACCCCCGATGCCGATCGTTGGCGACTCCTGCTCGGTCGGGCCCACGCCCTCGCCGAGCGTCGAGATCTCGCCGAGGCCCACGCGGATCTCGACGACGTCATGGAAGACGCACCCATCGGAACTCGGGTCTACGCCAAGGCACTGACGCAGCTCGCCGAGCTCCAGCAGATGGAGGGCGACTACCCGGCTTCGTTCGCCACGATCGAGGAGTCCCTCGCGATGTGGCGGGTGCTCGGGGACGAGCACGGTCTCGCGACCGCGCTCCGGGCCCAGGGCCGAACGGCCATGTTCCAGGGCGAGCTCGCGCGCGCCGAGGCCGACTGCACCGAAGCCCTCGAGCTCTACCGCCACCTCCACGATCGCCGGGGCGAGGCGTGGGCACTCCAGAACCTCGCCACGATCGCGTTCTTCCGCGGCGAGGCCGATCTCGCCGACCAACGACTGAGCGCGGCCGGTGAGATGTTCCACGATCTCGGCGACTGGGGCGGACTCAACTGGACGTGGGCGATCCTCGCCTGGACGCGCTTCATCCAGGGTCGCAACTCCGAGGCCGAGGCCATCGCGCGCGAGCAGCTGCCGGAGAGCGAGGCTCGCGGCGATGGCTACGTGTCCGGCATCCTCGAGATGCTGCTGGGCAACCTGGCGATGTGGGAAGGCCGGTCGGTGGCCGCCGTCGAGAGCGCACGCCGAGCGGTGACCCGGTTCCGTGTCCTCGCGGATCCCTGGGCGATCGCGAACTCCCGGGGCGTCGAGCTGCGGGCCCAGGTGGCAGCCGGCGAGATCGAGGAGGCGCTCGGTCAGCTCGACGACGAGGTCACGGCCGACGAGTCGAGCATGTTCCCGGCGCTGCGTGCGCAGGTGCTCGTCCAGCTCGGTGACCCGGAAGCCTTGCCCGCCACGTTGCACCTGACCTCGGTGATGAACACCGGGTTCGGCTTCTCCCGGGAGATGCACCGCACCCTCGGGTTGGCGCTCCTGCAAGCCGGACGATTGCCCGAAGCGATCGCCGAGCTCGAGGAGATCCGGGAGAGCGACAACGTCGGCCCCGCCGACCACGCCGCGATGGCGCTCACGTACGCTGCGGCGCACCGCGCGTCCGATGCCCGCGCCATCACCTTCTCCGGCCAACCCGGGACGTACCTCGACCGGTTGCAGCTCGCACTCGCGCACGCGTTCGCGCTCCTCCAGCAGCAAGACCCGGCCGCCCCCGAAGCGTTCGACGCGATGCTTGCCGAGATCGACACCACCGAGTCGCGCCTCGACCAGGCGATCGTTCGGCTGGCCCGTGCCCAAGCCTGGCGGGCACTCGGTCGAGACGACGCGTCGGCCGCCGAGCACGAGGCGAACGTGCGGCTGGCATCCATCGGGATCGATGCCAGCGGATGGTCGAGCGTGTTCGCGGCCGCGTCGGCGGGCTAGTCGGCCGGCTCGTCAGCCGCTTTGTCAGGGCGCAGCGCGTCGAGCACACGCGCGCACGCCAGCCCGTCAGCGAACGTCGGGACGTCCGGGCCCCACACCCCGTCCTCGACCGCATTGCGGACGATCGCCGCCCACCGGCGCATCGGCTCGGTGTGGGGGTCGCCGTCGGGCGCCGGCCGTTCACGCTCCTCCCGGCTCCCATCGAGGCGCCGCAGCACGATCCGTCGCTCGGCGACGTACTCGAGCACTCCCTCGTCTCCGACCACCACGAAGCGGGGCGCGAGGTTCACCGGCGCGGCGAACGTGGAGTCGATCGCCACCGTCGCGCCCCCGTCGAGCACCAGCCAGGCGGCAAACGAGTCCTCGGCATCGCAGCGATGTGGCGTGCCGTCGGCGTCGAACCGCTCGGTGATGACGGTCCGGCACTCGCTGCGCGCGCTCACGACGTCGCCGAAGATCCAGCGCAGCGTGTCGATCGCGTGTGAGCCCCACGCGCCGATCCAACCACCTCCCGATCGTCGGTCGAACAGCCACCCGTACGGTCGGAGCGGTTGTCGCGATCCGGCACTCAGATGCGTCCACGAGATGTGCTCGGGACGACCGACCGCGCCTCCACGCACCATCTCCCGGAGCAGCTCGCGCATCGGGTCGCACCGGAACTCGAAGTTGACCAGATGAGTGCACTCCGCCGCCTCCGCCGCGGCGTAGAGCGATTCGGCCTCGGTCGCATCGAGACCGAACGGCTTGTCGCAGAGCACCGCATGGCCGGCCCCGAGGGCGCGGCGCACGTGCGACGTGTGCAGGTGCGGCGGCGAGTGCACCGAGATCAGGTCGACGTCGGCCCGGTCGCACAGGTTCGCCACATCGGCATCGTTGCGAGCGGACACCACGTCGACGACCTCGCAGCCGTCGGTCGCGTCGAAGACCGGGGCGATCACCCTGCTCCCGAACCCCGTCCCGATCACGCCCACCCGCACCGTCATCGCGTCACTCCCCGATGGTCGCGGTCGGGTCCGGGTCGACGCCCCCGACCCCGAGGTGGAAGCGCGCGAGGAACCAGTGCCCGATCGGTCCGATCCCGAACGCGAAGAGCACCGTGCCGATCCCGACGTCCCCTCCGAGGAGCCAACCGGCCACGAGTGCGGCGAGCTCGAGCAACGTCCGCACCAACCAGAGAGGGAAGCCCTTCGCCGCGATCCCGGTCATCAAGCCGTCGCGGGGCCCCGGCCCGAGGCCCGAGCCGATGTAGAGCCCCATCCCCAGCGCGAGCACCACGATGCCGACGAGCAGCATCGCCCAGCGCAGGGCCAGCTCGTCCGGGGCCCCGATCAGCCCGAGCCCGGCGTCGATGATGAAGCCGACGGTGAGCGTGTTGATCACGGTGCCGATCCCGAAGCGCTGCCCGAGCGGGATCCAGATCAGCAGGATGACCAACCCGACGAGCACGACGATCGCGCCGAAGGAGAGGCCGGTCAGCTCGGCGAGACCCTGGTGGAGCACGTCCCAGGGGCTCACGCCGAGCTTGGCCTGGATGATCAGGGTCGCGCCGAGCGACAGCGCGACGATCCCGGCGAGCAGTCGCGGCAGGCGGACGCGCAGCTCGGCGACGCTCGGGAACGTGATCACGTGCGCATGATCGATGGGTGGCGGTCCGGCCGTCGGGGCTTTCGGGGTGACGGATTCCTTCGGAGTGCCGAGGGCCTTTGGAGTGTTCGGGACCTTCGGAGTGTTCGGCTCGGGTGTCGTGGTCATGCGCGCCCGAGGTCGCCGGCCGATGCGGCATCGAGGTACAGAGTCGCGTTCGGCCGGGTGCGCAGGACGGACGCCGGGCACTCCGTCGACACCGGACCGTGCAGCGCACGCTCGACCGGAGCGCGCTTGCGCGCCTCGGGGACGATCGCGAGCACCGTGCGCGCCCGCAGGAGTGCGGGGATCGTCACCGTGATCGCGTGCGTGGGGACCTCGGCGAACGCGGCGAAGTGGCCCTCCCCCACCTGCTGCTTGCGACACGCTTCGTCGAGCTCGACGACCTTCGCGTCGCGAGGATCGTCGAAGTCGGCGACGGGCGGGTCGTTGAACGCGAGGTGCCCGTTCTCGCCGACTCCGAGGCAGCAGAGATCGAGGGGGTTCACGCGCAGAAGTCCGGCATACCGGGCGCATTCCGCCTCCGCGTCGGGCGCGTCGCCCGCGATCTCCCGGAACGCCTGGAGTCGCACCTTGTCCAGGATCTCTTCGTGCATGTAGCGCCGGAAGCCGGCCGGGTGCGCCGCCGGGAGTCCGAGGTACTCGTCCATGTGGAACCCGACCACGCGCGCCCAGGCGACGTCGGGCGACGCAGTGAGACACCGCAAGAACTCGAGCTGGGAGTTGCCGCTCGCGAACATCACGTTGGCCACGCCGCGGGCGCCGATGGCATCGCGGATCACCCCCGCTGCCTGCACGGCGGCCGCCGCGCCGAGGGCGACAGGCTCGGGGAACACTCGCACCGTCATCGCGTCGACGACGAGCTCGCTCGTCACCGCGTCACGCGAACTGTGGGAGCCAGCGACTCGTCGCGGCGAGCATCTCGTCGGCCATGCGACCGAGCGAGTCGTAGTCGATGCGACCGGAGAGCGGGTCAGAGAGCAGCGCCTCGAGCACCTTGTCGCGACTTCCGGTGATGCCGGCTTCGACGACGAGCTCCTGGGTGGTCGACACCCGGCGCAGCCACTCGGCCATGAGCGGTGGCAACGATGCGGTGTCGCGACCACGGACGCCGTCGCCGTCGACCACGCACATCGACTCCACGACGACCTCGGGCGGGAGGTCGGGCACCTGCCCCTGGTTCGGGATGTTCAGCGGGAAGTAGCCCGGGCGGCCCTCCTCGTGACACACGATCACCGCAGCCAGCATCTCGCCCGAGGGCATCTGGGACACCTCGTCCGCGGCGAGCATCTCGTCGAGCTCGGCTCGGTGGCGCCCGGCCCAGTGCTCGCGCTCTTCGATGGTCGTGAGCGACACACCCCAGCGCTCACCCCAGCCCGAGTCTTCGGTGAGGAACCCGGGGAAGAACTCCACGAGGTGACGGTCGCCCGCGGCCGGCAACACGCCGAAGCGGGAGAACAGCTCGAGCTTGACGCGGTTGTTCGCGAGCACGTCGGCCTTGGTCCAGTCGGGCCCCTCAGAGATCTTCTCGTGGCCCAACCCCTCGGGGAAGTCCATCGCGAGCGGCTCGCCGCCGCGCTCCTCGGCGTCCTCCAGCAAGTCCCGCAGGAGCTCCAGTCCGTCCTCGCCGCCGACGTCGAGCGCGGTGATGAACGGCAGGTGGTTGACGCCCGCGACCGTCGGGTTCACCTCGAAGAACGGCACGTCGAGCAGCAGGCTCAGGATGAACTGCATGATCGTCACCTCGTGGCAGAGCCCGATGGTGAGGATCGAGGATTCGCGCGTGACCGCCCGACAGATCGTGGTCATGGGATTCGTGAGGTTGAGCATCCACGCGTCGGGACAGACGGCTTCCATGTCGTGAGCGATGCTCTGGAAGATCGGGATGTTGCGGAGGGCGCGCACGATGCCGCCCGGGCCGATGGTGTCACCGACCGACTGGCGGATGCCGTACCGCTCGGGGATCTCGAGGTCGGCACGCATCGACTCGAAGCCGCCCGTCGAGATGTTCACGACCACGTAGTCGGCGTCGGCCAATGCCGCGCGTTGATCGGTCGTCGACTCTGCGGTCAGCCCGATGCCCCGCACCTTCGCGATGTGCTCGACGAGGTCGAGCATCGGTGGCAGCGTCGCGGCATCGATGTCCTCGAGCACGAGGTGCGCATCCTGGAGCGACGGTGCGTTCGCGAGGTCGACGATCAGCTTCGGCACCCATTGGAAGCTGCCCCCGCCGACGATCGCGATGCGCGGCGCCATCAGGTGCCTCGCGCGAAGTCGGGGCGCGCGAAATCGGGCCGCGAGAAATCGGGGCGGACGGCGACGTGCACCTCGATCTCCACGGGGCCGCCGCGCGGCAGCGCTGAGACGCCGACCGCCGAGCGAGTGTGCCGACCGGCATCACCGAAGATCTCGTGGAGCACTCGCGTCGCTCCGTCGATCACCGTGGGCTGCTCGTCGAAGTCCCCGACACACGCGACGAACCCGAGCACGGTGAGGACGCGCTCGATCGCGTCCAACGACCCCAGCTCGGTGCGGAGCAGCGAGAGCGCGTTGAGGGCACACAGCGCTGCGCACTCGACGCCGATGACCGTCGTCACGTCGCGACCCAGCAGGCCGGTCGCGTGCAGGTGGCCGGCCTGGTTCCGGGGCAGGCAGCCCGAGGTGCGGGCGGTGCCACCGTGGACGACCACCGGGTCGAGCGGCTCGTGGGGCGGGAACGGTCCCGGGAGCGTGATCCCGAGCTGGGTCAATCGGTCATCGAACACGGGGCGACCCTACGCGCTGGCTCTCGGCCCCGGCATCAGGGGAAGGGGTCAGGAGCCCAACGCGAGATGGCGGGCGAGGAAGGGATAGGCCACGTCGCCGTGCCAGCCGTGGCCGCCGGGGAACACGTCGTGCTCGAGCCGGTCGGACGCGCCGAGGGCGCGATAGACGGCGCCGAGCTCGCCCATCGCGGCGCGGGCACCCACCTCGGGGAAGATCACGTCCTCGGTCCCGGTCTCGACGAGGAGCGGTCGGGGCGCGATGAGCCCGCCGAGGTCGACGTGGGTGAGCTCGGTGAGCATGCCCGGGAGCACCTGTGATCCACAGAGGTTCCAGGGGATGCGGTGGCTGTCCTGCCACGTGTTGAAGTAGCCGCTCACCACCGCGCACGCGATGCGCGGGTCCCAGGCCGTGAGGAACAAGGTCATCGTCCCGCCGTACGACAGGCCCACCATCCCGATGCGCGCCGGGTCGACCAGCGGGTGCTGCTCGAGCACGTCGAGCGCGCACGAGAGGTCCCAGAGGTTCTGCGTCAGCGGGTTCGCGCCGGCGGCGACCGCGTGCACGAGGTTCAGATCGCAGCCGTACTTGTCCGGGAGGACCCAGTCCGTTCGTTCACCGAAGTAGCGCAGATCAGGTGCGAGGACGACGTATCCCGCTTCGGCGAGCCGATGCGCGTAGTCCCCGTTGTGCTCCTCGATGGCGGCGCGACTCGCGTCGTCGTCGAGTCCGCAGACCTCCGACTTGCCGGGGCCGTGTCCGTGCTGCGCGAGCACCGCGGGACCGGGTTGGGTGCGCTCGTGCGGGACGAGGAGGAACGCGGGCACCGACATGGCCGGCTCGCTGTCAAACACGATCGAGTGACGCGTGTACGAGCCGCACTCGACCGTCTCGCGCACCTCGAGATCGAGGGGAACCCGCTCCGGCAGTGGACCGAGCAACGCATCGAGGCGCGCCCGGGACCGCTCACGCCAGACGGGGATCGCGTCCGGATCGTCGACGGGACACGGATCGACCGGTGCGCTGTCGTCGAGCCGCAACATCCAGTACGCCCAGGGCGAGAAGTTCCGCACGCGGCTCACGGCAGTCGACTCACTCGCCGTCACCGAGTGCCCAGCCGAGCGAACCCGAGAGATGTTGCAGGTACGCCGGGGACTCCCACGCGCCGGGGAAGTGGCCGAGGCTCGTCGACGACACCCGTCCACTCCCTTCGACGAAGCACCACGCGAGCGGAAAGCCGAACTCGGGCCGACGGGCGCCCGGTGCGGCGAGGTCGAGCTGGGCATCGGGAACGCGCAGGAGCACCCGAGCATCGGGGCGGAGGTCGCGGAACTGGTACACCTCGTCACGCCAGGTCCACGTCGCACCGAGGTGCTTCGTCGCCGGGTGGTCGGGTTCGACGACCTCGAGCTCGATGGTCTCGGTCCACGGATGGCCGTCGAAGCGCGCACCGACGACGGCGCCGTACTCGTCCCAGCCGTAGCAAGCATCGGTCGCGGAATGGATCGCCAGCACCGCGAGCGATCCCGCGCGAAGGCGCTCGAGGATCGTGGCGCGCTGCGCGTCGCTCCACGGCGTCTCACCGATCGTGAAGAGCGCGAGCACCCGCGCCGAGGCCAGCGCGTCCGCGTCGAGCGTCCGCACATCCTCGACGCGTCGCGGTTCGAGTCCGTGGAGCTCCGCTACCTGGGCGACGCCGACGGCGGCCTGATCGAGGACCCCGTGGACTCCCGCGGGACCGTCGGCGTACGGCGCGACCTGGGTGACGAAGAGCAGTGCGTCGCTCACCCTTGGAGTGGTTTCCAGTCCTCGAGCAGCAGCCAGCACGAACCGTGATACGGGTTGTCATCGGTCGGCGTCGCGCGGCGCGCTGGACAGACGTTGGTGTCCGCAGTGTTGCCGTTCTTCGTCGGCGCGACGGTGCGGTACTGCGTCGGCCCCGCATGGTCGGTCCGTGAGAACGAGAACTCCTTGGTCAGCGCGGAAGGGAACTCACCGATCACCCCGAGCGCCTGGATGAACGTGCGGCGGTTGAGATCCTTGCCCGCGGCCTCGATCGCCCGGGCCGTGAGCCGGATCGCATCGCACCAGCGCATCGTCGGCCCCTGGGCCTCGATGTACGGGAACTTCACGATCCGCTTCGGGTTCTCCTTCTGGTACGACTCCCAGCACGCCTCCGCTTCGGGCGTGTACCCCGGACCCGCGAGCGTCGTCTTCCCGTCGGGACGGTCGTCATCCTCCGAGCTCAACGTGTACACCGTCGGGCCGCGCTGACCACTCAACAGGTCGGGGAACTGGAACTCGGCCAACCCGAGCGCGGTGTTCACGGTGCCCTCGTAGTCGGAGAGCACGAGCTTGGGCGCGAACTGCTGCGCCTTCGCCGCCGAGAGGTAGGACCGGAAGGCGTTCACCGGCAGCAACGGGATGACCGTCTCGACCCCTTCACTCTTCAGTCGGGTCACCGCACTGCGCGCCTGACTCTGCGCGGTCGACGGATCGTCGAGACTCGCGGTGATCGTGTCGACCACTGCCGGCTGCAGCCCTTGCGCCCGCAGCGCCGGCAGGAGGTAGTCGTTGACCGCGAGCTTGTCGCCGGCGCGGTCGCTCGAGAGGACCGCGAACTTCTTCTCGGGCGAGAGCAGGCCGTGCTCGATCCCCCAGGGCACGAGGTTGAGGACGACATCCGCCTGGTCAGGGCCCGTCCACCACAGGTAGGGCGCACCACGCTCGGTCCAGTCGGTGACCGTCGTCCAGGAGCTGATGAGCGGGACGTGGCCTTCCTGGGTGATGCAGAGCTGGTTGTCGTCGTACCACTTCCCGGTGTCGACGACGGCGAACACGTCACCGCTGGTCGTCCAGTCCTTGCACTTGGCTCGCATGTCGGCCGGGTCGAGGGGGTTGAACTTCTCGATGCGCGCGTCGATCTTGCGACCGTTGATCCCGCCCGCGTCGTTGATCTCCTTCACGTAGGTCTTGATGCCGAGCGGATCCTTCTCGTCCGAGCTGCTGTCGAGCCCGACGGCGGCTCCGGACGCGCTGAGGTCGATCACCGGGAACACGATCGTCACCGAGGTCTTCGTGACACCGTCGGTGCTCGGCTCGACCGCGCCCGGCGCGCCCGAGGATCCGCTCGCACTGGCCACCGTGGTGTCGGTGCTCGCGAGTGCGAACAGGCTCAACAGCACTCCCGCACCGAGCGCGCTCACCATCACGATCGTGAGCCCGCGCGCCCACCACCCTCGCTCACCGCTGCGACGCCAGAATCGTCGCAACGCCACCTCGGTCCTCGGCATCAGACCCCCCGATCCCGGTCACCCTCGCCAGGCTCCAGACTGCCACTTCGGGCCAGGGCCTCGTGGCTCGCGCCCAGGTAGGCGGCGACTGCGGCGGGATCGCGCCGCACCACCTCGGGGGTGCCGGTGCTCACCACCCGACCCGTCTCCATCACCACGACCTGGGTGCAGAGCGAGAACACCAGCGGCACGTCGTGCTCGACGAGGACGATCGTCGCGCCGGTCACGTCATGGATGCGACGGAGCAGCGGCGCGAACGCCTCGGCCTCGCGCTGGGCGATCCCCGCGGTGGGCTCGTCGAGCAGCAGCAGGCGCGGCTCGGCGAGGACGATCGACGCGAGGTCGACGACGCGGCGCGTGCCCGTCGACAGCTCGGCAACTCGGTGGTCGCGGAAGCGACCGAGCCCGAACGCCTCGATCACTTCGGCCACCGCGGCCCGCTTCGCGCGCTCGACCTTCCGGGCCCTCGGGAGGTGCAACGTGGTTGCGAGCACACCGGCCGGTCGCCGCGCGTCCTCCGAGACGAGCAGCGCCTCGGCCACGCTGAGCTCGGGATAGAGCCGGCAGTCCTGGAACGACCGCACCAGACCGAGCCGGGCGCGGTCCTCGGGAAAGTGATCGACGAGGTCCATGCCGTCGAGCAGCACGGCTCCGCGAGTGCATCGCACCTGCCCCGAGATTGCGTCGAGCAACGTCGTCTTGCCCGAGCCGTTCGGGCCGATCAGCCCGATCACCTCCCCCACGCCGAAGTCGTGCGTCACGCCGTCGACTGCGTGCACGCCGCCGAACCACACCGCGACGTCGCGCACGGCGAGCGATGCCGCGCTCATGCCTCGACCGCCGGGGCCAGCGAGTCCGCAGGTGGGGGTGGCGCCGCACCC
>JBBQFJ010000049.1:0-21056 GCA_038321755.1 Acidimicrobiia bacterium
GAGCGCGTCGGGTTCGGCGTGGCGGAGTCGGCTGAGCGCGTCGGTGACGTCTTCGGCGATCGGTGAGATCGTCGATCGACCGACGATCTCCAGCCCGAGCACGCCGGCTGCGTCGTCGAAGCACTCGGCGTACCGCCGCCCGACCGGAGAGCGGTCGTGCAGGACGGCCGGGCGTCGCAGGCCGCGCGCGTCGAGGCGCGCGGCGAGCACCGCAGGCTCTTCCTCGAGTGATCCGACCTGGTAGTGGTACGCCCACTCACTGCGCGTCTGTTCGCCGCCGGTGTAGTTGATGGTCGAGAGGCCGGCCGCGTCGCCCAGTGGGCGGACGATGAGCCCGTTGTCGCTGATGGCCGGGCCGACGACGATGAGGCAGCCGGCGTCGACCAGCGACTGGAAGCCGACCTCGACATCGTGCTCGCTCCCGATCGGGAGGCCGGCGACGTCGCACTGGAGGAGCTCGATCTCCCGATCCAGGCGGCCAGTTGCTCGCACGTGGTCGAAGCCGAGGTGCAGGGCGCGCTCCGTGGCTCTGCCGCCGTCGGCGGCGGGATAGTCGTTCAGCACGCCGACGCGTACGGGTGCGATGTCAACCACGATGTGCAGCCTCCGAGGTCCGAGCGACGGCTCATCCTGTCACCGGTAGCCTCCCCGGGGTGCTCGTCACCCACGCTCTCCCCGGCCTCGCGACACGGCCGGCGCGGCTCGACCCGACGTGGCCACCCGTCCTGATCGCGTTCGTCGTCGCGGCCGTCAGCGCAGTGGTGGTCTTGATCCTCGTGGTATTCCGGAGGCTGCGCACCGATGCACGCCGGCAGGGAGGAGCACAGTGAAGCAGGGCCGACAGACCCAGGCGTACCGAGGGATCGGCCGGACCGCCACCAAGTCGTCGTCCGTCCGGCAGACGCGGGAGCCCGTGAAGGCCTCGTTCATGGAACGCTTCCGGTACCGGATGGACAACGCGTTCTCGCGCGGCCCGATGGCGATCATCGTGTGGCTGGCGAGCATGACAGTGCTGATCATCGTCTTCGCGGCGCTCATGCTCGCCCTCTTCCGCGTCCGCATCAACGACAAGGACGTCGGGTTCATCGAGGCGTTCTGGCAGAGCATGCTCCGGGTGATCGACCCGGGGACGATGGGCGGCGACAACGGCTGGGGGCTTCGCATCGTTGCGCTCCTCGTGACGCTCAGCGGCATCTTCCTCGCGAGCGCGCTCATCGGGATCATCGCGGCGGCGATCGACACCAAGGTGCAGGATCTGCGTCGCGGTCGTAGCTTCGTGGTGGAGCACGGCCACACGCTGATCGTGGGGTGGTCGCCTCGAATCTTCACCATCGTCTCGGAGATCTGCGTCGCGAACTCGAACGAGTCCGACGCATGCATCGTCGTGATGGCCGACGTCGAGAAGACCGAGATGGAGGAGGCGCTCCGCACTCGCGTCGGAAAGACGAGCGGTACCCGACTCGTCTGCCGCACCGGCGAGCCCGCGAGCCTGCACGACTTGGCGATCGTGAACGCGGCCGGCGCGCGGTCCATCGTCGTGCTCGGCGCGGTGGAGGAGGCGGGCGGCGACGCCGAGGTTGTGAAGTCGGTGCTGGCCATCCTGGTGACGTCAGACGATCCCGAAGTCCCGGTCATCGCCGAGATCTCGGACGGAGAGACGGCGTCCGCGCTCACCGACGCGGGCGGCGGGCGAGTGCACTGCGTGCGCGCGGCGGACGTCATCGCGCGCATCACCGCGCAGGCGTGTCGCCAGTCAGGTCTCGCAGCGGTCTGTCAGGAGCTCCTCGACTTCGACGGCGACGAGATCTACTTCCAGGTGACACCTGAGCTCGACGGCCGCACCTTCGGCGAGGCCGTGTTGGCCTTCGACACGTCGACGATCATCGGGATCCGCGCCGCCGGCGGGCAGATTCGCATCAACCCGCCGATGGACGCGCGCTTGGACCCCGGGGACGCGGTCATCGCGGTCTCGGAGGACGATGACACCGTGGTGTTCTCGGGTTTCCGCGACGAGTCGGCGCCAGACGCGCAGGTCACGCCGGTGAAGGATCTCCGCCCGCAGCGGATCCTGGTGGTTGGGTGGAACCCGCTCGGCCCCGTCGTGCTCCGCGAGCTCGACGAGTTCGTCCCCGAGGGATCGTTCGTCGACCTGCTCGTCGACGACGACCTGGTCGAGATGGACGAGTCCGACGTGCCCCGGCTCGACCGGCTCTCCACGTCGGTCGTGAACGCGCAGAGCGACATGGCACGGCTCGGCGCGCAGGTGGTGGAACACGAGTACGACCACGTGATCGTGCTCGGGTACCGCGGCGAGATGTCTGCCGCGGAAGCCGACGCGCGCACCCTGCTGACGATGCTCCTGCTCCAACGTTCCGCGATCGGGGCGGGGCGAGGGCTGGGCCGCGTCGTGGCCGAGATCCTCGACTCACGCGACGTCGAGCTCGCCCAGGCGACTGGCGCGGATGACTTCATCGTGAGCGACGCGCTGTCGAGCTACATGATCGCGCAGCTCGCGGAGAATCCTGAGCTGGACGAGGTGTTCGCCGACCTCTTCGACGCCGAGGGATCCGCGATCGGCGTCAAGCCCGCCGAGTGGTACGTGCGGCCCGATGTCCCAGTGTCGTTCGCGCGGATCACAGCCGCGGCCCGTGCCCGCTCCGAGGTCGCCCTTGGCTACCGCCTCGCACCCACATCGGCGCGCGAGAGCGAGGTCGTCGTGAACCCGGCGAAGTCCGACCTCGTGACGCTGGGAGCAGATGACCGTGTCGTCGTGATCGGGCCACCTGAGTGATCCTTCGTGCAGGACGGCGGCAGCACGAGCGCGCCGAGTGAGCTTCGTGCGTCGCTCGGCGGGCAGCGCGCTTCGTGTGGTCTGGGATCGCGTCGGGCACTGGGCGACGATGGGCCCGCGCAGTCGCCGCGCTCGGAGCTTCCGAGCTTTCGGCGCCGGGAGTGCGATCTGCTTCCCGTTCACCGCGCTGTTCGGGGAGCGCTACATCAGCATCGGCGAGGGGACGATCATCGGCCCGTACGTGAGCCTGTCCGCCGGCGTCTCCCCGGCGCATGACCTCGGGATCGACGAGGTGGTCTCGATCGGTGACCGTTGCCTGATCGGCAAGGGCAGCGGGATCGTCGGTCACGAGCGCGTGGTCATCGGCAACGACGTGTTCACCGGTCACCACGTGTACATCACCGACGCGAACCACGGCTACGAAGATCCATCGGTTCCGATCGGTCAGCAGTTCGCGCCACCTCGTCCGGTCTCGATCGGCGACGGCAGCTGGCTCGGGCACGGGTGCATCGTCCTACCCGGTGCGTCCGTCGGCCGACATGTGGTCGTCGGTGCAGGCTCGGTGGTGACAGGTGACCTGCCCGACTTCAGCGTTGCGGTCGGCAACCCGGCGCGCGTGATCCGTCGCTACGCGCCCGGCGATGGCTGGGTCGAGGTCGATCCGGCCGATGGCGCGGTGGGGGATGGCCCGGCTGGCGAGGGGTAGTCCGGCGGGCGAGCCGCGGGCGGGAGCTCCCGCAAGATCGTGACCGAGCGCCGGCGGTCGTAGAGGCCCACGTCACCGTCGGGCCAGTCGCCGGGCAGGTAGCGACGACCGTCGAGCGCATACCGCCAGAGCCCACGGCCCGGGTTCCCGACCTCGTCCGCGCCCCGCGCGGTCGGGTCCCAGAAGATGACGGTCGCGTCGTCGCCGCCCGTCACGTCGAGGCCGGGCCAGATCCGGTGTCGGCCCCACGAGAGGTGCAGGAACGGGCTGCTCGTCGGGCGGTCGGCCGGGTAGCGGAACAGGCCCGCGCGGAACGTCTGGGGCGTGAGGTCGGGACCGGCGAGGTGCACGCCGGTGAAGAACAGCAGCTGGGCCTGCACGAGCACCCGGAACGTGCTCGCCTCGGGAGGCTTGCCGGTCTGCCACTCGATGATCTGCGCGAGCTCGTCGATGTCGTCGGCCTGTCGGGTGGGCAGGAGCGACACACCGAACGCGTGGGCCCACTGTCGTTGGTCGTACTGACGACCGAACACGGCGGTGTCGGTGTACGCGTACCCCATCACGACCCACTCGGGGAAGTAGCGCTGCGCGGTGGCCTCCTTCGTGAGGAAGACCGGAAACACCGGATCGCCGGCGATGATGACGCTCGTGACGCCTGCCTCACGGAGGGAGGCGATCGTCGCTCGAGCTCCCTCTTGCGCATCGGCGAGATCGAGCTGGTACGGCACTTCCGTCGCGATCGGCACGCGCTGCTTCTGCAGGAGCGCGGAGAAGCGAGCGAAGCTGCGATCGAACGTTCCCGGCTCGTCGTCGTAGCGAACCACGCCGAAGCGACGTTGCTGGTGTCGCAACGTGCGGTCGCCGGCGTACCGCGCCCTGCCGCCCGCGAGCTCCTTGCCGACGAACTCGGCCCAGTGCTGCGCGGCCTGATCGGGGGAGGCGAGCGTCGGCCAGACGTACGGCGAGCGCGAGCGGAGGAACGACTCCGGTGCGGCGGTGGTGCAGTCGCCGACGCACAGCACACCGCGCGCGGCGAGCTCGTCGGCATACGCCGTGGTCTGGCTCGGTCCTCCGAACGACGCGAACGCGCCGATCTCGGTGGCGACCCGGATGGCGTCGGCCTTCGCGGCGACGTCGTCATCAGGAGGCCCGCTCCCGCGAACCGGGACGAGACGGACGTGCCGACCGTACGTCTGGTAGTTCGACTGGAAGAAGTCGACGTACTGCTGGTTGGTTCGCAGCTCGGCGTCGAGGCTCTCGTCACTGCCGCTGCGCTCGAGGAACGTCTGTTGCAACAGGTCGGGCTGCTCCTGGTACACCGCGACGACGATCTCGTCGCGGGTGACGCCCGGCGAGGTGCTTCCGCCGTTGTCCCTGCCGGCGAGCGGGTCGACGCACGGTGGCGCATACCAGAGCGGTACCGCGACCTTGCCCGTGCTCGTGTCGCAGTGCGGTCCCCACGCGACGTCGACACCCTTCGCCTGCGCTTCGTCGAACGTGAGTGGGAGGGAGGTCGGCCCCGCGGTCGGCCCCCCGTTCGGGCCGGGCCGCGAGGAGTCGTCCCCGCCTCCGACCACGACGCCCAGGACCACGACGACGACGAGCACGGCGATCGCCGGCACGTAGCGGACCGCCACCTGACGGAGCGACGGACGATGCGTCCGGGTCATGGAGTGCCGACCGGTGCGCCGAGGTACGCGGCCACGACCGCGGGATCGCGGAGCACCTCGTCCGGCGCGCCGGTCGCGATCACGGCACCGACGTCGAGCGCCAGGAGTCGATCGGAGACCGTGGCGAGCAGGTCGAGGTCGTGCTCGATGACGACGAGCGTCGTCCCGAGATCGTTTCGGATCCCCTCGAGGAGCGGCGCGAGCTCGCGAGCTTCCGCGCGCGCGAGGCCGGCTGACGGTTCGTCGAGCAACAGCACGCGCGGGTTCGGCGCGACGACACACGCGAGGTTCAGCACCCGGCGCATCCCGGTCGAGAGCTCGCGCACGAACGAGTCGCGACGATCCGAGAGCCCGAAATGCTCGAGCAGCTCCTCCACTCGTGCGGCGGTCTCACGCTCCGAGCGCGTCACCGCGGGGAGGTGCAACGCGGCCGCGATCGGATCGCGCACCGCGACGAGGTCCTCACAGGCGACTGCGATCGCCTCGCTCACGGTCAGCGCGGGAAAGAGACGCGCGTCCTGGAAGGTGCGTCCGAGGCCGTCCTGCGCGCGCGCCGCGGCCCGGAGACGACCGAGGTCGTACGTGCGCGAGCCGTCGGAGAGCTGCACGGTGCCGGCATCGGGAGCGAGGAACCCGCTGATGACGTCGAAGAGCGTCGTCTTCCCAGCACCGTTCGGTCCGAGCACGCCGAGGATCTCGCCGTCGTGCACGTCGAACGAGACGTCGTCGAGCGCGTGCACACCCCCGAAGCGCTTGGAGACGCCGCGGACCTCGAGGCGCACCTGCGGAGTGGTCGGGGCCTTCGAGAGCGGTGTGCCGGCGCGGCGTGCGACGGTTGGCTCGAGGAACACGGCGCGGACGAGGTCCGGGCGGTCGAGCAGGTCACGGGTCGGGCCGACGAAGCGGACCGCGCCCTTCTCGAGGAAGTACGCGCGCGCGGCGACCTCGAGGGCCAGCGAGACCGACTGCTCGACGAGGAGGACCGTGGTGCCGCTGGCTGCGAGGTCGCGCACCACGCGGAGCAACCGTGCCACCACGGTCGGGGCGAGCCCGAGCGACAGCTCGTCGAGGAGCAGGAGCCGCGGCTGCACCACGAGGGCCATCGCGAGGTTCAACATCTGTTGCTGCCCACCGGACAGATCGCCGGCGCGGCTCTCGAGACGCTCGTCGAGCTCGGGAAAGCGCGCTCGTGCAGCATCGGTCGCGACGCGGATGGCTCCCGGTTCGTCGCGTTTGGTCCATCCGGCGAGCCGCAGGTGCTCCGCGACCGTGAGCGACGGGAAGATGCCCACGCCGCCGGGGGCGGAGGCGACGCCGAGCGCGGCGCGCAGGTCGGCGCGCAGGTGCGTGACTTCATGACCGTTGATGGCGATGGTCCCGGCCGAGATCGGTGCGAGGCCCGCCACCGCGCGTAGGACCGTCGACTTGCCGGCGCCATTGGTGCCGAGGAGCGCGACGATCTCGCCCGCACCGACCTCGAGGTCGACGCCGTGGAGCACCGGCACGCCGTCGTACCCGACCCGCAGGTCGGTGATCCGCAGCATCGGTGCCGAGACCGCCGGTTGCGGGGTGGCCGTCGCCGGCGCGACCGGTACCGGAGCGACGGGTTCGGGGGTGTCGCGCGCCCGGTCCAGGCTCGTGGCGTGCACGCCCCGACGTCGGGCGACGCCGCGCAGGAACCGGTCGCGGAGGTCCGCGAGGGCACCGCCGAGCCCGCCGGGGAAGACCATGAGGACGAGGAGCAGCCCGGCACCGGTGGCGAGGATCTGCCACTCGGCGACGAGGTAGTAGTCGGCACCCCGGACGTACGCCGCGCCGAGGAGTGCGCCCGGCGCCGAGCCGAGTCCTCCGATCACGGCCATGGTGAACACCTCGAGGCTCTGCTCGGGGCGGAACGGTCCCGCGGTCAGCCCGCTCTGCTGGTGCACGAACAGCGCGCCCGCGAACGCTGCGAGGAACCCGGAGCATGCGAACGCGAAGAGTGTCGACCGGTGCGCGTGCACGCCGAGTGCTTCGGCCGCGTGTTCGTTGTCGCGGACCGCGACGAGCACTCGCCCGGTTCGGGTGCGCCGAAGTCCCCGCACGACGGCGTATGCGAGCGCGAGCCCGATCACGCAGAGGTAGTAGAAGCGCGTCTCACCGTGCAGGCCGATCTCTCCGAAGAGCGGCGTGCGATCGATCCGATCGGGCGGGAGCCAGTCGAACGTCGCGCCGTTGCCGAAGAAGCCGCGGTTCAGCAGGAACGCCGAGGTCATCAGTGCGAACGCGAGGCTCGTCACTGCGAGGGTGAGGCCACGCCGTCGGAGTGCCGGCAGTCCGCTGAGCAGCGCGACCCCGGCACCGCCGAGCGCGCCGAGGAGCAGCGCGATCGAGAGGTCCCAGTGGAGGCGCGCCGTGACCGTGCCTGCGACGGCCGCGCCGATGCCGGCGAACGCCATCTGACCGAGGCTCACCTGACCGGCCCACCCAGTGAGCACCACGAGCGACATGCCGATGATCGCGAAGATCACGATGGCGGACGCGAGGTTCGTCCGGCTCGGCGAGAGGACCAACGGCGCAGCGACGAGCACCCCGACGACGAGCACGGCGGTGCCCCATCGCATCGCGCGGACCTCGGGCAGCCTCGCGAGCTCGTGAGGGATCGGGCGGACCTCCCGTGCGGCCTGCCAGGTCGACACCTCGCCGCTGCGGCCCTCACGGACGCGGGTCAAGAGCAGTGCGACGACCACGACCACGAAGAGGACCGGGTCGACGTAGTCGGGCTCGTGCCAGTGCCAGATGACCGACTGCTCGACCACGCCCAGGAGGACGGCAGCCAGGGTGATCAGCGGGAGTCGTTCCATGCGCCCGATCACCGCGGCCGCGAGCGCTCGCAGCAGGATCGTCGGCCCGAGCACTTCGCCGAGCGGCAGACCGACGACCCCGGCGCGGAGGTACACGGCGAGGAAGGCGAGCACGGTAGCCAGCACCCAGACCACGGTGTTGAGGCGGCGGATCGGGATGCCGAGGGTCGCGGCCCGATCCGCGCGCTCCGCGCCAGCCCGGACCGCGATCCCGAGGCTGCTGCGCGTGAGGAACAGTGCGAGACCCACGAGGACGATCGGGATGGCGACGACCGCGACGACGTCGGCGCCGCCGAAGGTGATCGGCGAGATCGTGATGTCCAGGTCGAACGGTGTCGGCGGTGCCGATTGCGTCAGGGTGAACCACCGCGGGAGGAGGAGCGCGCCGGCGGCAAGGACCTGCGCGAGTCCGATCGTCGCGACGGAGAGGACCAGCCGGGGTGATCGGGTGAACCGCCGCACGATCACCACCTCGACGACGATGCCGAGGCCGATTGCTGCGAAAAGGCCGATCGCGAGGCCGGCCCACCAGCTCACCCCGACCGTGCTCACCGTGAAGAGCACCGCCAGGGTCGCCGGCATCGCACCGAGGTCACCCGCCGCGAAGTTGATGACGCGGTTCGCGCGCCAGACGAGTGCCAGGCCGAGCGCGAGCAGCGACGTCAGCCCGCCGACGATCGCGCCCTGCACCAGCACGCCGGTGGGGACGTCCCACGCGACGCGTGCGAACACGACAACCACGAAGGCGACGAGCGCGGGGACGACCGCGGGGTGGAGGTGGTCGGTGCCGCGGCGCGCCGCGACCGGGGCGGTCACGTGCGCGTGGTCTCCACGAAGTCGACGACGACCTTCGCGAGCTGCTGTCCGCGGTCTTCCTGGAGGAAGTGCCCGCCGCCCTCGATGGTGGTGTGGGGTTGGCCGGAGCAACCGGGGATCTCGTCGCGCAACAATCGGTCCGCACCCTTGGTGATCGGGTCGCTGTCGCTGAACGCGCAGAGGAAGGGCTTGGTGAACGCGCGGAGCCCCTCCCACGCGCGCAGGTTCGCTGCTGCCGCCGGGTCGTCGGGACTCGTCGGCACGAGGGTGGGGAACTGACGCGCGCCGGCCTTGTACGAGTCGTCCGGGAACGGCGCGTCGTACCCCGCGACGACGTCGGGACCGAGCTCGGTTGTGCACCCGGCGTCGATGATGTTGCCGACGGGGAACTCAGGCGTCTCCTGCGAGAAGCGCTGCCACGCGAGGAACGCGTCGCCGGGTGGACGGTCACCGGTCGGCAGCGACGTGTTGGCGGCGACGACCCGCGCGAACCGGTCCGGTCGTTCGCCGACGAGTCGCAGGCCGATGAGGCCACCCCAGTCCTGCGCGACGAGCGTGATCTCGCCGAGGTCGAGCTGGTCGAGGAATGCGTGCATCCAGTCGACGTGGCGTTGAAAGGTGTAGTCGGCCCGGTCGGTCGGCTTGTCGGAGCGACCGAACCCGATCAGGTCGGGTGCGACCGCGCGCAGTCCCGCGGCGGTGAGGACCGGGATCATGTGACGGTAGAGGTAGCTCCACGACGGTTCACCGTGGAGCAGGAGGATCACGGGACCGTCGGCCGGGCCTTCGTCGACGAAGTGGATGCGCAGCGCGTCGCCACCGTCCCCGCTCGGGACCTCGACGTAGTGCGGGGCGAACGGGTAGTCGGGGAGACCGGCGAACCGGTCGTCGGGCGTGCGCAGGGCGTCCATGGTGTCCTCCGGCCGCAGTCTCGGCCTGGTGGTCGTCGAGCAGCTGCTCGGGTCCGAGTCAGCGGACCGACCGTAGGATGCCGCACCCTGGCGCGCTCCGCGGTCTCCGAGATTACGCGGTCTCCCAGATGAGGACTTCGACACCGGCTTCGCCCGCGACGACTGCCAAGGGCCCTGCGGCCGTGAGTCGGACCGCGTCGCCCTTCCCCAGCGTCGTGGTCTGCGAGGTGTCAGCGGCACGGTCGCTCGGGCGGCCCACGTCGAGCTCGGCGTCACCGACTGCGACGAAGAGGTGGACGTGGGGGGCATCGGGGACCGTGACGGTCTCGCCGGCGTGGAGCCGCCCGGCCCAGAGCACCGCGTCGCGCTGGTGGATCGTGACGGCGCCGACATGGCCTTGTCCGGAGGCCACGGCCACGAGCCCGCCGGCCCCGAGCGCCTGGTTGAGGTCGCGCTGCTCGTAGCTCGGCTCGATGCCCTCCGTGTCGGGGAGCACCCACATCTGCACGAGGTGCACGTCGGCCGTCGCACTCGCGTTCATCTCCGAGTGGCGAATGCCGGAGCCGGCGCTCATCCGCTGCGCGAGGCCCGGGTAGATGATGCCGTTCGTCCCGATGCTGTCGCGATGCTCGAGCTCACCCTCGAGGACCCAGGTGACGATCTCCATGTCGGCGTGCGGGTGCGTGCCGAAGCCCGCACCGCCGCGCACGACATCGTCGTTGTTCACGAGCAGCAGCCCGTGGTGCGTGTTGGTGCTGTCGCGGTGGTGCCCGAAGCTGAAGGAGTGCCAGGAGTCGAGCCAGTCGATGGTCGTGTGGAAGCGCCCGGCGGCCCTCCGGATCTCGACCGGGTTCGTGCTGGTGGGACTGGTGGAGGTCATGTCCTCAGGATAGTTGCATCAACAATGATTGTCGAGCGAACGGCTTTCGCTATCGTCGCGAGGTGGCCCGCACCTCGATTGCTTCCACCACTCGGCCCACGACCGAGCAGACGACCGAGCCGACGAGCTGCCTCGCGCCGCAGGGGCTCGCGGCCTGGCGCGACTTCCTCCGCACCCACGCCGTCCTCACGGCCACGCTCTCGCGCGAGCTGGAGGAGGCGCGTGGGTTGCCGCTCGCGCAGTACGACGTGCTCGTGCAGCTCGACGAAGCGGCGGACGGGCGCTTGCGGATGCAGGACCTCGCGGCCCGGGTGCTGTTCAGTCGGAGCGGCCTGACCCGCCTGGTGGATCGAATGGTCACCGACGGGCTCGTCGAGCGGGAGCGGTGCGAGGACGACCGGCGGGGCACCTTCGCGGTGCTCACCCCCGCGGGTCGGCGGCGCCTCCGCGATGCGGCCGGGATCCACCTCTCCGGAATCCAGAACCACTTCACCCGGCACCTCGGTGCCGACGACGTCCGTGCGCTGCGCGTCGCGCTCGGTGCGATCCTCGCAGCTGAAGATGCCGATGCGGCCGAGGATGCCGATGCCTGACGGCGACGGACTCCTCACCGGCATGCGGGTCCTGGACCTCGGGCAGTGGCGCCCGGCGCCGTACGCGACCCAGCTGCTGGCCGACCTCGGCGCCGACGTGCTCAAGGTCGAGCCGCCGACCGGCGATCCGATGCGAACCTTCCCCGACCTCTTCGTCGGGGTCGCTGCACACAAGCGCAGCATCGTGCTCGATCTGAAGGATCCGTCCGATCGTGCGCGTGCGCTCGAGCTCGCGGCGGAAGCCGACGCGGTGATCGAGGGCTGGCGACCCGGCGTCGCCGCACGCCTCGGCGTCGGTCCCGACGACGTGCACGCAGTGAACTCGCGCGCCGTCTACTGCTCGTTGTCGGGGTACGGCGCGAGCGGGCCGCTCGCCACCGCGCCGGGCCACGACGTCAACTATCAGGCGCACGCCGGCGTCTTGGCCCCCGCGGGCGGCGCGCCCGAGCCGGCACCCTCGCCACGGGTCCCGTGGGCCGATCTCGGCGCGGGGCTCGCAGCCGCGTTCGCGATCTGCGCGGCATGGGTGGGGCGTGAGCGCACCGGGGAAGGGGAGACCATCGACGTCTCGATGACCGACCTCCTTGCGACGTGGACCGGAACGGTCGGCGGCGGCGCGCTCGCAGGCGCCGACGGACCGGTGCAGGGCCTCCCCGCCTACGGCACGTTCCCGGTGGCCGACGGGTGGGTGGCACTCGGGGTCATCACGGAGCCGCACTTCTGGGGCGCGACGTGCCGGGCGCTCGGACTCGAGGACCTCGTCGGCCTCTCGGTCGCCGAACAGGTGGGACGCGGCGATGAGCTCCGAGAACGGTTCGCCGACGCGCTCGCGACGCTGCCGAGGGACGCGACGGTCGCTCGGCTGCTCGCCGCCGGTGCCCCGATCTCCGCGGTGCTCTCACGCGAAGAGATGCTGGCCGACGAGCACCTGCGTGCACGAGGGACGGTGATCACCGGAACCGACGGAGCTCCGTGGGCGGCCCATCCGGTGCACTACGCACGACGTCCGGCTCGAGGGCCCGGTGCAGCACCGGTTGCGAACGAACACGCCGATGAGGGATTCCTCCCGCGTGGGTGACGTTACGCTCGATCCATGACCTCCGATCCGCCCAGTGGCCCGCCGAGTGGCGAGGGCGACGGGGTTCGCGCCGACTCGCCGGGCGGACCAGCGACCCCGGCAGCGACCCCGGCAGCGACCCCGGCAGCGACCCCGGCAGCGAGTAGGGCCGATCGCCGACGCGGCCAGCAACGCCGGTCGAAGGTCGCCGCGATCGTGATCGGTTCGATCGTGGGCGTGGTCGCCATCATCGCAGTGGTGGTGCTCGTCACCCGCAAGGACGATGCCAACACCGCCGCGACCGCGCGCCGCACGACCACGTCGAGCACGGCTGCGTCGTCGACCACCACGACTACCGGGGTGCCGGTGCCGACCACCGCGGTGCCGAAGTCGACGAACCCCGTGGTGGCCCTGGCCCAGCAGTACGACGGCCGCTATGTCGGCACCTTCTCGAACACGACGTTCAACACCACCGGTCCGGCATCACTCGAGCTCCGGATCGACCCGGCGACGGGCAACATGGCGGTCGATGCCGATTTCGTCGGCGACCTCTTCGGTGGGGGTGCGCAGGAGACGCGCCGCATCAGCGGCGAGGTCGTGCTCAACGACCCGAACGCGGCGATCACGACCCCGACCAAGGCGTTCGGTCCGGTCAAGGGCCAGCTCGATCCGAGCCTGGCGCTCGTGCTCTCGGCCAGCGAGGTGCCCGACCCGAAGGTGAAGGGCTTCGAGCTGACCGGTCGGCTTCGGAGCGACAACACGGGCTTCGACGCGACCTACACCGTGACGTTCCAGGACGGCTCGACCGCGGCAGGGACCGTGACCCTCAACTGCGACCCGGCCGGCACCCGGGGCAGCGAGGTTCCGACCGTCTGCTCGATCTCCCAGTCCTGACAGCGGCAGTCCTGACAGCGGCAGTCCTGACAGCGACAGTCCTAACCGAGGCAGTCCTGACCGAGGCGGTCCTCTGGGCACTCCTGGGACCGCGCCGAAGTCGCGGTCCTGCCTCACTAGCCTGCTCGACATGTTGCGTTGCACCCGTCCGTTCGTCGCGTCCTCGCTCGCCCTGCTCACCGCACTGGTCATGGCCCCACCTGCCGGCGCAGTGGCCGCGACCCACCAACCGACGCTGGGCACGAAGGGCGCCAACCTGGCGGCACCCACCGAGAGCATCGTGCGGCCGCTCGCCGCCACGCAGGGGTGTCAGGCCCTTCTCGACAGCGGGAAGGGCGACTGCGCGGCGGTGAAGACCGCGACCGGCGACCTGATCGTGACGGTCGAAGCCGGCCCGAAGATCCAGCCGGAGCTCGCAACCCGACCGTGGGTCGTGCGGGTCTACCGACCGACGACGGCGATCCCTGACGGATCGCCTGATGGATGGGAGGTCGCGCTGAGCACCCACGGCGACGGCACCGATCCCGGACCGCTCTACGCGGGCGTCACCGCGAAGGTCGCCGACGTGACCGGTGACGGCCACGACGAGATCGTGGTCGGCTACCGCGCCGAGGGCACCGGCGAGATCCTCGATTTCGACGTGGTCGGGGCCGACGCGGCCGGCGCGCCGCAGCTGCTCGCGCACGACACCGTGTACAAGGGGAACGTGCGGACCCGGAACGGGCACCTCGTCGAGTACGAGCCCGTGTACCGCCGCGCAGACGCCAACTGCTGCCCGACGTGGATCGAGCGGAACGACCTCGACTTCCAGGACGGCGTGTTCCACGTCGAGAAGATCTGGAAGGTGAAGACGAAGCAGGCCGAGATCCCGCCGTCCGACATCGGCTGATCGCGCCTCGGCCTCACGAGTCGGGGTCGGTACGATCCGCCAGTGGCCAACCTCGTCTTCCTCTGCACCGGCAACGCCGCGCGCTCCGTCATGGGCGGAGCGATCGTGCGCACCCATCGGGACGATCTCGAGGTCGTGACTGCGGGCACGCACGTCATCGAGGGCATGCCGATGAGCTGGCGCACTCGAGACGCGCTCGGTGCCCTCGGCGTGAAGGCCGACGGACACCGCAGCTACCAGCTGCGCGACGGTGACGTCGCAGTCGCCGATCTCGTGATCGCGATGGCCGGCGAGCACGTGGGGTACGTGCGTCGCGTCCATCCGAAGGCCGCGCCGCGCACGGTCACGTTGAAGCGGCTGGCGCGAGATCTCGACGGCGGGACGACCGACCTCACGGCTCGGGTCGCCGCCCTCGACCTGGCCTCGGTGACGGTGGAGGACTGGGAGGACGTCGACGATCCTGCGGGCGGCGACCTGCCCGAGTTCGAGGCGTGCGCCCGTGAGATCGACGGGCTCCTCGCGCAGGTGCTGCCCCGGCTCTGAGCGAGGAACGCTCCGCCTCGCCGCACGCTTGCGCGCAATCTGATGTACCGTCAGATTCTCAGCGCAGCAGGGTCAGCGCAGCAGGAATCGGGGGGTTCGCTTGTGACGACGGTCGAGAGCGCTGCGCCCGCGCCGGCTGGCGACGTCGCGAGTCCCGTCCTCCAGCTCGCCGACGTCACCGTCCGCTTCGGCGGGATCACTGCGCTCGACGGCGTCGACTTCTCACTCGCCAGCGGTGAGGTGCTCGGGCTCATCGGGCCCAACGGTGCCGGCAAGACGACGCTGTTCGACGTGATCTCGGGCGTTCGTTCGGCCGACGAGGGCAAGGTCTTCCTCGATGGTGTGGACGTGACGCGGCTCGGCGCGGTCGCGCGGTCACGCCGCGGACTCCGTCGGACGTTCCAGCGCGTGCAGACCTTCGGGTGGCTCTCGGTCGAGGACAACGTGCTCGCCGCGATCGAGTGGCGCGGAGGCGGGGGCGGCATCATGGCCGACCTCGTCTCCTTCCCCACGCGTCGGCGCCGCGAGCGCGACCGTCGGGCCAAGGTCGCCGAGGTGCTCGAGCAGTGCGGTTTGACCGCCGTCGCCAAGGAGCCTGCCGGATCCCTCCCGATCGGACTGGCGCGCATGGCGGAGGTCGCGCGCGCGGTGATCGATCCGCCGAGCGTCCTGATGCTCGACGAGCCGACCTCCGGGCTCGACGAAGCGGAGGCCGCGCGCCTCGGGGAGCTGATCCAGACCATCCGCGCCGATGCCGCGTGCGCGGTGGTCCTCGTCGAGCACGACGTCGGCTTCGTGATGCGGCAATGCGACCGCGTCGTGGTGCTCGACCTCGGTCGGGTGCTCGCGACTGGGCTGCCGCACGAGATCCAGGCCAATGCCCAGGTGCGCGCCGCGTACCTCGGCGAGGGCTGAGGAAACAGCAACTCCAAGTGGAATCGAGAAGGGGGACTCCGTGAAGCGAACGAAAGTGGTGGCCGTCGCGGTCGCTGCGGTGATGGTGGGGGCGTTTGCTGCGTCCGGCGTAGCCGGCGCACGCGTGCACACCGACGCGCGAGGCGTGACCAGCGACTCGATCAAGGTGGGGGGACTCACCGACGACCAGCAGCCCGAGGCAGCCGCAGGCGCGAAGGCCGCGCTCGACGCTGCGAACGACGCTGGTGGTGTCAACGGTCGGAAGTTCGATTACTCAGGCAGCGAGAACGACAAGGGTGACGCGTCGCAGTCGCTCGCCTTGGCGAAGAAGCTCGTCCAGCAGGACGCGGTCTTCGCCGTCGTGCCGGTGGTGACACCGAACGCCGCGAACGCGGAAGCCTTCTTCAAGCAGCAGAAGGTCCCGTTCTTCGGATGGGGCATCAACACCGGCTTCTACGACAACTCGTACGGCTTCGGCTTCACGGGCGCGGTCGTGCCGCCCCCGCCCGTCACCACGGCCGGCTCGACCTGGGGTGATCTGGTCAGCCAGCAGTTCAAGGACCAGGGCAACGCCAAGGGTGCGAAGGGCAAGACTGCCGGCGTCATCTCCGAGGACAACGACTCGGGGACGACTGGCGCAGAGGTCATCGGCGCTTCGGCCAAGGCGGCGGGGATGAAGGTCCTGTACCAGAAGGCGTCGATCCCGGCGCCGCCCGCCACCGTCGGCGACTACTCGCCGTTCGTCACCGCACTGATGACGGCAAACAACGGCAAGCCGGTCGACGCGATCTTCGTGGTCACGTCGTTCGGCAACGTGCTCGGACTGTCGAAGGCACTGCTTGCTGCCGGGTTCAAGGGCATCCTCACGAACGCGGTCGCGTACGACCCGCGCATCGTGTCGGCGGCTCAGGGCCAGACGGTGTTCTCGCAGTTCTCGCTGCCCGAGGCTGCGCCGGACAACCCGAACATGCAGACGGTCGTCGACACGCTCAAGAAGTACCTCCCGAGCGACCAGGCGATCACCCAGGGTGTGCTCGCGGGCTACTTCTCCGGTGACTTCTTCGTCAAGGCAGTGAAGAAGGCCGGGAAGAACCTGACACCCGAGAGCCTGCAGAAGGCAACCGCGAAGATGTCGTACTCGATCAAGGACGTCGTCGGACCGACGCCGTACCCGGATGCGTTCAAGTACGGCACTCCGTGCGGTGCGCTCGCGACGAGCGACGGATCGGCGTACTCCGTGACGGTCCCCTACGCCTGCTTCACGAACATCAACCTGAAGACGCTCAAGCCCATCCCGCAGAAGTAGGGACGGCGAGCACGGACACCGACGGCGGTCGGACCTCCGGGTCCGGCCGCCGTCACCGTCCAGTCGGCTCCAGCACGTGCAACATCATCCTTGAACCCGAAGCTCCCACGAGGTCCACCACCGGTGCAGAAGTTCTGGAACCTGGTCATCTCGGGCGCGGTGACGGGCGCCATCTATTCGATCATGGCGTCCGGCCTCGTCCTCACGTACCAGACGTCGGGGATCTTCAACTTCGCGCACGGCGCGGTCGCGTTCTCGACCGCGTTCTTCTACTACCAGCTCCACACCGGCCAGCACATCCCGATCGTGCCGTCGGCGATCCTCTCCATCCTCGTCTTCGCGCCGTTGCTCGGGCTCGCGCTCGATCGACTGCTCCTGCGCCGACTCGCGACCGCACCCGTGTACGCGCGCATCGTCGGGACGATCGGGCTCCTGGTTGCGCTGCCGGCGTTCATGCTCTGGGTCGTCGAGGCACTCGGCAACACCGTGCTCGGCTTCGACCTCCCGAAGGTCTCCGACACCGCCTCGCTCGGTGGCTCGGCGCCGGGTCTCGGTCCGCAGCCGGCCGAGGTGTTCCACCCGTTCTCCGGGATCAACCTCGACTCCGACCAGCTCGCGGTCTTCATCGCGGGACTCGTCGCGGCCTTCGTGCTCTGGTTCGTGATCCGGCGCACGCGTGTCGGACTCCAGATGCGTGCCGTTGTCGACCGTCCGAGCCTCGCGTCGCTGCGCGGCGTCAACCCCGGACGGACGTCGGCCGTCGCGTGGATCCTCACGATGATCCTCGCCGGTCTCGGTGGCGTGCTCATCGCGCCCCTCTTTCAGCTCAACGACACGTTGTTCACACTCGTCGTGCTCGGATCGCTCGCCGCGGTCGCGGTGTCCGGCCTGCGCTCGATCCCCATCGCGTTCGCCGGGGGGCTCGCGCTCGGCATCCTGCAGAACCTCGTCGCCGGCTACGGCGACCAGATCCTCCCGAAGTTCATCAACGAGCTCAGCGGGTTCCGCTCGGCGATCCCCTTCATCCTCACCTTGCTGATCCTCGTGTTCGTCGGTCGCGCACGAGGCCGTGAAGCAGGGTCGGTCGCGGAGGACGACGCGCCGGCGCTCGACCATCGCGTGGGCCTTCCGGTGTGGCGACGTCGCCTGCCCTGGGCGCTCTTCACGCTCGCGCTCCTCGCGTTCACGCTGCAATGGATCGACGTCGGTTGGCTCCAAGCCGACGCGTACGAGCAGAGCCTGATCGCGCTCGGGATCGCGACCGGGCTCGTGTTCCTGTCGTTCGTGGTCGTCACCGGGCTCGGCGGGATGGTGAGCCTGGCGCAGGCGACGTTCGTCACCGCGGGCGGGTTTGCCGCGGGGTGGGCACTCAACCGCAACTGGGGGATCGACTTCCCGCTCGTCGCATCGCACGGGCAGATCAACTTCGCCATCGCGGCACTCGTCGGCGCGCTGTGCGCGGGACTGCTCGGAGCGATCGTCGCCATCCCGGTGCGCCGCTTGGGGCCGGTCGCACTCGCGCTCGGCACCTTCGCGCTCGCGTTCGTCGCCGATCTCGTCGCGTTCGACTACGACCCGATCGGCAAAGGCACGCTCGGGTGGGCGATCCGCGCACCGAACCTCGACCTCCCCGGACTCAACTCGGTCGTCGACTGGCTCATCCCGGGGCCACAGGACACGATCGACTTCTCACAGCCGCAGCAGCAAGCGTTGCTGTTCCTGGTGCTCTTCGGGCTGCTCGTCCTGGTGCTGCACAGCCTGCAGCGATCGGCGAGTGGGCGGGCGATGCTCGCGGTGCGCAGCACCGAGGTCGCGGCGCGCACGTCGGGCATCTCGCCGACACGGGCGAAGATCTCGGTGTTCGCGCTCTCTGCGGCGATCGCGGGCTTCGGTGGTGTCCTGATCGGCATGGTCAACTTCTCCGTCGCCCGCTCGACGGCGCCACCGCTCATCGGGCTCGTCTGGCTGGCGGTTGCCGTCACGTTCGGTGTGCGGCGCCCCGGCGGAGCGTTGCTCGCCGGCTTGTCGTTCACCTGCTCGGCCGCGATCTTCACCTGGATCGGCGAGGACTTCCTTCCTGGCGCGTTCAAGGACCTGACCACTGCGCCGCAGTTCGTGGCGATCCTGTTCGGGCTCGGCGCCATCAACCTTGCGAAGAACCCCGACGGCCTGCTCGCGCTCATCGGGCACCAGCGCGTCGAACGTCGCGTCGCCCGTGAGCGCAAGGCGCGCATCGCCGAAGCCGAGGCGGGCGTGCACCACGGATCGGTGCCCGAGCACGAGCGCATCCACGACGGCGCGGCCGCCACCGAGTCGCGCCCGGCGGCGGTGCCGGACGAGGCCGCGCAGGAAGCGACGCCCGCGCCGACGGCCGCGCTCGCGCTCGTCGGCATCGTCGCCGGGTACGGCGAGGTCGAGGTGCTCCACGGCGTCGACCTCGAGGTGCCCGACGGCACCGTGGTCGCGCTCCTCGGCGCGAACGGCGCCGGGAAGTCGACGCTGTGCGGGGTCGCGTCGGGACTCATCGCCCCCACCCAGGGGAGCGTCTGGTTCGCGGGATCAGATGTCACCGAGACCCCGGTGCACGAGCGGGCGCGCAGTGGCGTGCTCCTCATCCCCGAAGCACGCGGCATCTTCCCCGGGCTCTCCGTCGAGGAGAACCTCGCGGTCCTGCTGTCGAAGGACGAGGACCGGACGAAGGCGTACGAGCGGTTTCCGATCCTCGGCGAGCGGCGCAAGCAGGCGGCCGGTCTGCTGTCGGGCGGCGAGCAGCAGATGCTCAGCCTGGCGCCCGCGCTCGCACAGCCTCCCAAGGTCTTCGTGGCCGACGAGCCGACGCTCGGCCTCGCACCGCTGGCCGCGGAAGAGGTGATCAACGCGATCCGTGAGCTCCGCGACCTCGGGTCAGCCGTGCTGCTCGTGGAGGAGAAAGCCCGCGAGGTCATGGAGCTCGCCGATACGGTCGCGTTCATGGAGCTCGGCAAGATCGTGTGGATCGGACCTCGCGCCGAGGCCGACACGGATCGGCTCACCGCCGCGTACCTCGGTGGGCCCGTCGCCTGAGCACCCGCGACGGTGGCGCGGCGCGCTCATCGGCGTCGTAGTTTTCACCCTCGCGACCGTCGGCTCGGGTGGAGCGACCACGTCGTTGCACCGCTCGGCCGTGGCAACGCCACCCCTGCGAGTCGGCGGCATCGTCGACGCGGAGCTCTACGCAGGGGCCGGCCTCGGCGCGCAGGCACGGTTCGACGCGGTCAACGCGAACGGGGGAGTGCGCGGCCGGACCGTCGAGCTCGTCGGCGTCACCGACGACCACCGGTCGCCCCAGGAGCACGCCCAAGCGCTCCGCCACCTGCTCGACGAGGAGCACATCGACGCCGTCGTGCCGCTGGTGAGCAGCGCGTTCGCCGGCGTTCCCGAGCTCGAGCGTGCTCGGGTGCCGGCGTTCGGTTGGGGGATCTCGGGCGCTCTGTGCGGGAGCACGTGGGTGTTCGCGATCACCGGTTGTCTCACCCCGTTGCTCCCGAGCCGGGTCCCCGGCATCTGGGGTGTCCAGGTCGCACGGCTCGTGCACGAGCAGGCCGCGAGACGGCGGACCGCCGCGATCGTTGCCGACGACGGCGGCGCGGACCGGGCGGTCCGCGAGGTGAGCGCGGTTGCGCGCGCTGCGGGGCTGCGCGTCGTGTACGCCCGTGCCGCCCTTCCAGTGGCCGGCCCGACCGGCGTCGATCTCGATGCCATCGCGCGATCTGTGCTCCGGGCAGACCATGGGGCACCACCGGCCGTCGTCTTCACCGTCTCGGGGTTCGCGAACGTCGCCGCGCTCCAGTCGGCGTTGCGCGCACAAGGCTTCGCGGGGGTGACGACGAACCTGGTGCAGTACGCCCCGCAGCTCGCGGCGCCGGCCGCCGGCGCCGACGTGCTGACCCAGTTCGCCACCCCGGAGAGCGCGGCCGCCAACCCGGCGATGCGACGGATCGTCGCCGAGATCGGCGCGGTGACCAGCGACCCGGTCACCCCGGCAATGCTCGCCGGCTGGTTCGCGGCCGACTTCTTCGTGGACGTCGCGCGCCGGGCCGGACGCGACGCGACGGCGGCCGACCTCCAACGTGTCGCGCGGCACGCGACCTACCGGGTGGCGAAGACGATCGGCCCCACGCGGTTCCCGGCATCATTCACGAGTGCGGTGTCGTGCGGGCAGCTCGTGCGAGGCGACGGCGCGGGGTACACCGTCGCGGCCCC
>JBBQFJ010000050.1:0-20836 GCA_038321755.1 Acidimicrobiia bacterium
CTGCCTCGGGCGGCAACGCTGCGACCACGGCGTCGAGCAGCTCACCGGTCCCCCGGCCGTGGCCCGCCGAGATCGGGAAGGGTGTCCCCAACCCGAGCGATGCGAACGTCCACGCGTCGGCCTCGCGACGCTCGTCGTCGACCTTGTTGACCGCGACGATCACGGGCTTCCCCGAGCGGCGCAGCACGCGCGCGACCGCGTCGTCCTCCTCGACGGCGCCCACCGTCACGTCAACCACGCAGAGGATCACGTCGGCCTCTGCGATCGCACGCTCGGCCTGCTCGCTCACCTGACGCACCAGGACCGCGGGATCGTCACCCGACGCGCTCGGTGGGAGCCAGCCCCCGGTGTCGACGACCACGAAGCTGCGTCCGGTCCAGTTCGCCTCGAGCTCCTTGCGGTCGCGCGTGACGCCAGGCTTCTCCTGGACGATGGCCGCCCGACGCCCGACGATGCGGTTCACGAGCGTGGACTTGCCGACGTTCGGGCGTCCGACGATCGCGACGACGGGAAGGCTCACCTGCACACCGCGTCGACGAGCGCGCCGCCGTCGGTCGCGACGACCTCGACCGGGATCGGGAGCTCGGCTGGCGTGGTGTCGTCGAGGAAGCGCCCCTCGGAGAGGACGACGTCGGGGAGCAGGTAGCGATCCCCTGCGGGCTCATCGGCAAGGACCCGCGCGACATCGGGACCCGTCAGCAGCCCCGTCACCGCGATGTTCCCGCCGAAGAACTCGTTGGTGACCGGCACCGTGCGCACGGCGACGCCCGCCGCCGCCGACAGGCGCGCGACCAATGGATCAAGCACGCGGCGTCCGTACTCACCCGTGAGGATCCCGATGGGGCGTGCGTCGGCACTGGAGACGGCTGCTTCGGAGCGCACGCTGAACGTGACGGGTGCGGTGCGATCGGATCGATAGCCGGTGGCCGGTGCGCCGTCGACCGACGCGAAGAAGCCCGATCGCGATCGCACTCCTGGGCCCTTCTCGCCCGCGCGCTCCGTGCGGGACGCGGTTGCGCCTGCGAGCGCGTCATCGACCTCGCGCGTGAACGTGACCGCCATCCCGATCCCGTTCTCGTGCTGCGCGAAGTCGTCGTACTCCGAACGGTTCGGAAAGGCTCGATCGGCGAGGAGGTAGTACTCGTCGGCCGCGAAGACGAGCCGACGCCCGAGTGCGTCCACGAATCGCTCCTGCCACACCTCGACCGTGTCGAGGACCCGCGCCGCCTCTGCGGCCGTGTGGGGCCGAAGGTCGGGCTCGGTCGTGTGGGCGCTGACTCCGAGTGGGACGACACCGACCGTCGCCAGCCGCGGATACCGATCGAGGATCCCGAGGAGGGTGGTGTCGAGCGCGTCACCGTCGTTCAGGTCGGGGCAGACGACCACCTGGCCGTGGATCTCGATGCCCGCGTCGAGGAGCGCCGAGAGCCAACGGAGGCTCGTTGCGCCGCGCCGGTTCCGCAGGAGTCGGGCGCGCAGGTCGGGATCGGTCGCATGGATGCTCACGTAGAGCGGCCCGAGGCGTTCGGACACGACCCGCTCGAGGTCGGCCTCGGTGAAGCGGGTCAGGGTCGTGAAGTTCCCGTAGAGGAACGAGAGCCGGTAGTCGTCGTCCTTGACCGACAGGCTCGTCCGCATCCCGGCCGGGAGCTGGTAGATGAAGCAGAAGGGACAGTGGTTGTCGCAGGTGCGGACCTGGTCGAACACCGGGCTCGAGAGCTGGAGCCCGAGCGGCTCCCCTGCGAGCTTCGCCACGATGACCTGACGCTCGAGTCCCCCGCGACGGACCTCGAGCTCGACCCGAGGCTCGTCCGTGTGCATCTGGTACTGGATGACGTCGCGCACCGTCTCACCATTGACGCTGAGGAGCTCGTCGCCGGCCAGCATCCCTGCGGATGCCGCCGGGGAGTCGGGCGCGACCGCCGTGATGCGGGCGGTCGGCATGACATGAGTCTACGGGACCCTGCGTTGAGGCCTACCCTCGACGCGATGGCATCTCCTCGACCTGGCCCGGGCGAGGTGCCCGCGCGCATTGAACGGGTGCTCCTCGCCGAGCCGCGTGGCTTCTGCGCCGGCGTGGAGATGGCGATCAAGGCGTTGGCCTGGATGGTGCGTGCGTTCGAGCCGCCCGTCTACTGCTACCACGAGATCGTCCACAACCGTCTCGTCGTCGATCGGTTCCGTCAGCTCGGCGTCGTGTTCGTCGACGACGTCGACGAGGTCCCCGCCGGCGCGCCGCTGATGCTCTCGGCCCACGGCAGTGCTCCTGAGATCGTTGCGGAGGCGCGCGAGCAAGGCCGCTTTGTGGTGAACGCGGTCTGTCCCCTCGTCACCAAGGTGCACCACGAGGCGAAGGTGCGGGCGGCCAAGGGCTACACGATCCTCTACGTCGGCCACGAGGGTCACGACGAGGCGATCGGCACGCTCGCCGTCGCACCGGACGCGATGCGTCTCGTCGAGCGCGAAGGCGACCTCGAACAGGTCCTTCCCACGGTCGAAGATCCTGCCCGGGTCGCGCTCCTCGCCCAGACGACCCTCGCCCAGCACGACTGGGAGGGCATCATGGACGAGGCGCGGGAGCGGTTCCCGGACCTCTGGACGGCGGCGCGCAACGACCTGTGCTTCGCGACGACCAACCGTCAGGCTGCGCTTCGTGAGATCGCGACCCGGGCGGATGCGGTGGTCGTGATCGGGAGCTCGAACTCCTCGAACACGATCGCCCTGGCCAAGGTCGCGACCGAAGCAGGTTGCCCCCGAGTGCTGCGGATCGACGGCCCCGAAGAGCTCGACCTCGACGCACTCGACGGCGCAGTGATCGTCGGCGTGACGGCCGGCGCGAGTGCACCCGAGGATCTCGTGGAGGCGGTGATCGAGAAGCTGGATCCCCGCGACGGCGTCGAGCCGGTGTTCGTGACCGAGGAAGCCGAGTACTTCCCCCCGCCCCGCGAGCTCCGCGAGCTCGTCCCGACGTTGGACGCCGTCGCCGCACTGCTCGTCGGAGGTGATCCAGGTTCCGGGCGCAAGCGCAGCGGGCCGTTCAACGACGATCGCGGAACCGACGCGTCAGCCGTCCTCGCGGCGCTCAGCCGCGACGCGTGACACCGGGGCGGATTGGACTGCCGGCACGGCAGCACCTTTCCTGGCAAGTGAACCGGTCCTAGCGAGTGAAGCCGTCGCCTCGTCGAAGCACTCCTCCAGGCGGACCCGCAGCGTCTCGGTGAGATCGCCCACCTCGGAACGGCGCCGCACGCCACTGGTGGCGGGCGGCGCGATCGGCTCCCCGATCACGACCGCGACCCGCCGCAGTCGCGGGAGCACGCGCCCGGTCGGCATGATCTCCTCGCTGCCTCCGATCCCCACGGGGATCATGGGGACACCGAGCTTGAGCGCAAGGTACGCGCAGCCGTCGTAGAGGTCCTCGACGACCGGACCGGTGCGGCGGGTCCCTTCCGGGAAGATGCCGAGCGGCTCGCCTGCTTCGAGCGCAGCCCGGGATGCACGCAACGCGCCTCGATCGGTCGCACCCCGGTCGACCTCGATCGCACCCAGCGCCGAGAACAGTCGACGCCCTGTCGACGTCGTGAAGATCTCGCGCTTTGCCATGAAGCGGATGCGTCGGCGCGTCGCGAACGCGGCAAAGGGGACGTCCAGGATCGAGCGGTGGGTGGGAGCGAGGATGTAGACGCCTGAGGTCGGGATGTGCTCGAGCCCCCGCACGTGCACTCGGAACAGCAACCGGCAGAGCGGCAGGACGATCACCCGGGCAACGCCGTACCACGTCATGAACGCGCACCCGTTGCCAGGCGGAAACGGTCAACGATCTCGCCCACGACGTCCGCGACGGTGCGGCCGGTCGTGTCGACGATGAACGCGTCGTCCGCGGCGCGCAGCGGCGACACGGTCCGGGTCGAGTCGAGATGGTCGCGGCGCTCGAGATCCTCGCGGACGCGCTCGACGTCGACCCTTCGCGCGGCGGCGGCTTCGTCCCGTTGACGCCGCCGAGCCCGCTCCTCGTCGCTCGCCGTGAGGAAGACCTTCACGGCGGCGTCGGGGAAGACGACGGACCCGATGTCGCGACCCTCCACGACACCACCGCCGTGCGCAGCTGCCCAATCCCGCTGGCGGTCGACCAGGACCGTGCGCACCTCGGGATGCGCCGAGACGGTCGAGACCACCGCGGTGACGGCCGGTCCGCGGATCTCGGCCGTGACGTCCCGCCCGTCGAGACAGATGCCGTCGGCGACGTCGATGTCGACCGTCGCCGCGATCTCGGCGCATCCGGGTCCGTCGGACGGATCGATCCCTCGCTCGATCGCCGCCAGGGTCACCGACCGGTACATGGCCCCCGTGTCGAGCACCTGCAGGCCCAGCTCCTCGGCCACCTCGCGGGCGACGGTCGACTTGCCCGATCCGGACGGTCCGTCGATCGCCACGACCTGGCGCACCGGAATCATGATGCGGTCCCGGTCAGCTGCTCGAGGTCCTCGGCGAACCGCGGGTACGAGACCGCCGTCGCGCCCCAACCCTCGATCCGGGATGGTCCGTCGATCGCGTTCGCCGCGACCGCTGCGGCGAGCGCGATGCGGTGATCGCCGTGACTGTCGAGCGTTCCCGCGTGGGGCACTCCACCACGGATCGTCATCCCGTCGGGGCGTCCTTCGACGGCGATCCCCAGCTTCACGAGCTCGGCTTCGAGCGTCGCGATGCGATCCGTCTCCTTGATGCGCATCTCGGCCGCGTCTTCGAACTCGGTGATCCCCTCGGCGAACGCGGCGGCGACCGCGAGCGCCGGCACCTCGTCGATGATCGGCTCGTGGCACTGCACCGTGGTCCCACGCAGTGGTGCCGCGGTGACGGCGATGTCCCCGACCGGCTCCCCGAGACGCTCGCCGCGCGGTTGGACGTCGATCTGCGCTCCCATGCGCATCAACACGTCGAGGAACTCGACCCGACCGGGGTTCAGGAGGACGTCTTCGAGCACCAGGTCCGAACCCGGCGTGATGGACGCCGCGACGACGAAGAAGGCCGCGGACGAGGGATCGCCGGGTACCTCGAGCTCGAACGGCTCGGGGCGACCGGCCCGGACCCGCACCGTTCGATCGTCGACGCGCTCGATGGGCGCGCTCGCGGCGAGCAACATCCGCTCGGTGTGGTCACGGCTCGGCGCGGGTTCGACGATCTCGGTCGTCCCCTCCGCCTGCAGTCCCGCGAGCACGAGTGCGGTCTTCACCTGTCCGCTCGCGACCCGCAGGTGCGTGCTCGTGCCGACGAGCGCGCCACCGCGCACCGCAAGTGGGGCACGCGTACCTCCGTCGCGGCCGTCGATGTGTGCGCCCATCGCTCGGAGCGGTTCCGACACGCGCCCCATCGGTCGTTCGACGAGCGAAGCGTCGCCGGTCAGGACCGACGAGAACGGTCGGCCGGCGACGAGCCCGGCGAGCATGCGCATCGTCGTCGCCGAGTTCCCACAGTCCAGCACCCCGGCAGGCTCCCGGAGACCGTCGAACCCGCGTCCCACGATGGTCGTGAGATCGCCGTCCTCCTGCAAGGACACGCCGAGCCGCGTGAGCGCGCCGACGGTGCTCCGCACGTCGGCGCCCGGCGCGAGGCCGCGCACATGCGAGGTGCCGTTCGCGATGGCCCCGAAGATGAGCGCACGATGCGAGATGCCCTTGCAGCCCGGGAGCCGCAGTCGTCCGCGCAACGGGCGTGCGCCACCGAGGGCGAGCTCGTCGGTCGTGCTCATGCGAGCTCCGCCTTGGCCGGGCGGTATCCGAGATCGGTGAGCGCCGCGACGAAGGCATCGGCGTCGCTCGCCGGGATCACCAGCACGAGGACTCCGCCACCACCCTCGACCGAGTGTGCGATCTCGAGGTCGGAGATGTTCACGCCCATCCCGCCGGCAAGCGTCGTCACCTCGGCCAGCGACCCGGGGCGGTCGAGGATCGGGACGCGCAGCTCCGCGAGCGTCTCGTCCGAGGAGATGCCCAGAGGCAAGCTTCGCCGGGCGTTGCGGGCCCGTTCGAGCAGCTCGAGCAAGCCCTCCCGATCGCTCGTGCTCACCAGCTCACGGACGTCCGCGAGTGCGGCGAGGTACGTGTCGAGCGCGGTGACGATCGCGTCTCGATTGGCCACGCAGATGTCGGGCCAGATCCCCGGGCTCCCGGAGGCAATGCGCGTCATGTCCCGGAACCCACCTGCCGCGAGGCGCAGCAACGTCGCATGCTCTTCGCCACGAGTGGCTGCGACGTCCATCAACGTCGTGGCCGCAAGCTGGGGTACGTGGCTCACCACCGCGACGAGCGCGTCGTGGTGCTCGGGGCTGACCGCGAGGATGTCCGGCCCGACGAGCCCGACGAGCGCGCGGACGTCGGTGAACGCGGTCATCTCGGTGTGCTCGGTGGGCGTCAGGACCCAGGTCGCCCCGACGAAGAGGTCGGCGTCCGCGCCGTCCGGACCGTCCTGCTCCGACCCGGCCATGGGATGCCCGCCGACGAACCGCGCCGCGAGCTCGGGTCGCGCCGCCGTGACCGCCGCGACGATCGGCGCCTTGACCGAGCCGACATCGGTGACCGCCGCTGCACCGGCATCGAGTGCCTCGATCACGACATCTGCGATGTGTCCGACCGGCACGGCGACGAGCACGACCTCGGCGTCCGCGGCTGCTTCGGCGACGCTCGATGCGGCGACGTCGACCGCGCCGATCGCCACCGCGCGCTCCAACCGTTGCCGATCACGGTCGTACGCGACGACCCTGACCCCACGACGGCGGAGCGCCAAACCGACCGATCCGCCGACGAGCCCCGTCCCGACGATGCCGACGCGCCTCACGCCGGCAAGTCGTCGCGCAGCGCGCGTGCACCGTCGAGGTACACGTGATGGAGGTCTGCGCGGGGTTGCTCCGTGTAGCAGTGGACCAGCACGCGGACCACGCGTGGCAGGCCGTGCCCGATCGAGAGCTCACGTGCACACAGGAGTGGGACGTCGCCAAGGCCGAGCGCACGCGCGCCGGTTGCGGGGAACTCGGCCGTGAGGTCGTCAGTGGCTGTGAAGATGATGCTCACGAGGTCGTCGTGATCGATCGTGTTGCGAGCGAGGATTTCTTCGACGAGTCGTTGGGTCTTGGTGACGATCTCTTCCTTGGTGTTCTCGTCACACGTGATGGCGCCCCGCAAGGCCCGCAGCTTCACGCCGATCGAGGTTAGTGCGAGGGGCGCGCGACACCCGGCTGCGTTCCGAGGGCGGCCTCGTAGAGCTTGCGGACCTCGGTGCCCTCGAGTGTGCGCCACGCTCCAGGAGCGAGTCGCGAATCGTGCAGCGATCCGACATGAGTGCGCACCAGACGCCGAACCGTCAGCCCGACCGCCGCGCACATCCGACGCACCTGCCGGTTCCGACCTTCATGGATCGTGAGCTCGATCGCGCTGCGCTCATCGCCCGACTGCACCACGTGAACCCGCGCCGGCGCCGTGCGACCGTCGTCGAGCTCGATCCCCTCGCGCAGGGCCCGGATCACTCGGGGCTCGACGGATCCGGCGACCTCGGCGAGATAGGTCTTGTCGACGCCGTGACTCGGATGGGTCAGGAGCTGGGCGAGGTCGCCGTCGTTGGTGAGGACCAGCAACCCCTCGGTCTCGTAGTCGAGCCGACCCACGGGGAAGACGCGCGGATCGTCAGGGACCAGCTCCACGACCGTGCGGCGACCTTCGGGGTCGCTCGCGGTCGTGACGACCTGCGCCGGCTTGTTGAGGAGGTAATAGACGAGATCCGTTCGGGTGATCACCGGGACACCGTCGACGCTGAGCCGGTTCAGCGCCGGATCCGCGCGATCACCGAGCTGGGCCAGCTCGCCGTCGATCGTGACGCGACCGGCCGCGATCAGCTCCTCGCCGGCCCGCCGGGAGCCGAACCCCGAGCGGGCGAGGATCTTCTGGATGCGCTCGCGTTCAGCCGTCGTCGGAACCCGGCTCGGTGCCCGCGTCCGAATCGATGACGGACTCCGCGCTCGCGCCGGCGGACGAATCGGCGTCGAGCTCGTCGAACGCATCGTCGGGGATGCGAAGTCCGCGCTCGAGCAGCTCGACGATGCCGGCGTCGGGCACGAAGTCGCCGAGTGGCGGGAGGTCCTCGAGCGTGTCGAGTCCGAGCCGCTCGAGGAACGCTGACGTCGTGCCGTAGAGGACGGCCAACCCGGGTCCCGGGTCACGGCCGACGTCGGCGACGTAGCCCCGCGCGACGAGTGTTTGGAGGGTTGTCTCGACGTTCACGCCGCGGATCGCCGACACCTGACCGCGCGCGATGGGTTGCTTGTACGCGACGATCGCGAGCGTCTCCAGTGCCGCACCCGAGAGCCGCACATGCTGCCCCTCGAGGACGAAACGCTCGACGTACGGCGAGAGATCCGGATGCGTCTGGAAGCGGTACCCACCAGCGACGCGCGCGAGCACGAACCCGCGGCGCGACTCCTCGTAGTCGCGCTCGAGGTCGGCGCAGAGCTCTTCGACGCGAGCGACCGGGAGCTCGACGAGCTCGGCGAGGAACCGAGGCTCGACAGGCTCCGTCGCCGCGAGGACCACTGCCTCGATGGCACGACGCGCCTCGAGGCTCGCGTCGTCGAGTGGCAGTCGCGTGGGCTCGTCGGTCTCCGCCACGCCATGGCCGGCGACCTCGTCGAAGTCCTCGTCGAGCGCGAGCTCCGCGGACATCCGGTCGCTGGCAATCAGCTCGGAAGAGCTGCGCGGCTCGGGCTCGGCCGCGTCTGCCTCGTCCGGCTCACGCAACCACGCCGGTAGCTCGCGCTCGGAGAACTGGTCGTCGGGCTCGTACGGCGTCACTGCGGTTCGCGCTCCCCGGTTCCGGCGGTCTCCGATGCGTCGTCCCAGTCGGCGATGCTGACGGTGTCGAGCGCGTCGTCGCTGTCCTCGACCCTTCGCACCTCCAGCACCCCGAAGTTCTCGAGCTGCTCAAGCTCGACGAAACCCTGCTTGAACAGCTCGAGCACCGCGAGGAAGCGAACGATCACGTCGAGGCGCGATTCGGCATCGCCGGCAAGCTCGCGGAACGAGATCCAGCCGCGCTCAGGGACGCGATCCAACAGGACCGCGATCGCGTCGGCCACGCTGGCCCGGATCGGCGCGATGTGGTCGGTCCGAACGAACTCCTGGGGCTTCGGAGCGAGCGCGCGGCGAGCGGCGTCGCGCAGCTTCTGGGGCCGGACGCGCTCGAGCGGATCAGGGACGAGGGAGCGGAACGGCTCCTCCGGACCGGCCTGCCGCGCCACGCTGCGCTCGGCGTGGCGCATCAAGAGCGAGATCGACCGGGCGGCGTCCTGGAAGGTCTTGCACTCGAGGAGCCGGGCGAGCAGGAGATCTCGCTCCTCGAAGCGCAGGAGCTCCTCGTCGAGCTCCAGGTCGGCGGGTCCCGGCAGCAGCCGACGGGTCTTGAGCTCGACGAGCGTCGCCGCGATGAGGAGGAACTCGGTCGCGACCTCGAGGTCGAGCTCGCCCAGCCGCTCGACCTCGACGAGATAGGCGTCGACGATCGTCGTGAGTGACACCTCCCAGAGGTCGACCTCCTGCTTGAGGATCAGGTGCAGCAACAGGTCGAAGGGGCCCGCGAAGACTGGTGTGGTGACCTCGTAGCCCATCGCCGTCGAGGATATCGGTCAGTGGAATGGGAACGGTGGTGGGGGAAATCGGAGCGGTGTCGAGGACGGAGGGGCAAGTACCGTGTCGGCCCATGGCACGGGTGTTCAGCGGCATCCAGCCCACGGGCGAGATGCACCTCGGCAACTACCTCGGCGCCGTGCGTCAGTGGGTGGCCGACCAGGACCGCCACGACGCGATCTACTGCGTCGTCGACCTGCACGCCATGACGAGCCCGTACGACCAGGCGACCCTCGCCGAGCGCACCCGTCGCACCGCCACGATTCTCCTCGCGGCCGGGCTCGACCCTGATCGCTGCACGCTCTTCGTGCAGAGCCACGTTGCCGCGCACACCGAGCTCACCTGGATCCTCAACTGCGTCGCGACGGTCGGTGAGCTCCGACGGATGACCCAGTTCAAGGAGAAGGGGAAGGGGCAGGAGTCGGTGAGTGCCGGCCTGTTCGACTACCCGGTCCTCATGGCCGCGGACATCCTCGCCTACGACACGGATCGCGTTCCTGTGGGTGACGACCAACGCCAGCACCTCGAGCTCGCGCGCGACGTCGCGCTGCGCTTCAACCACCGGTTCGGGGACACGCTGGTCGTGCCGGAAGCGGCGATCCCGCCGGTCGGCGCGCGGGTCATGGACCTCCAGAACCCGACGGCCAAGATGTCGAAGTCATCCGACTCACCCCAGGGCTCGATCGCGCTCCTCGACGACCCGAAGGTGATCACCAAGCGACTGAAGAGCGCGGTCACTGATTCCGAGACGGCGATCCGCTTCGACGCCGAGCGGAAGCCTGGTGTCGCGAACCTCCTGCAGATCCTCGCCGCCGCGACCGATCGACCCATCCCCGAGATCGAAGCCGATCTCGCCGGGCAGGGCTACGGCGCGCTCAAGGGCGCCGCAGCCGAGGCAGTCGTGGACTTCCTCCAACCGTTGCGCGCGCGGTACGACGAGCTCGACGCGAATCCGGACCAGGTCACCGACCTGCTGGCCGTTGGCGCCGAGAAGGCCGAGGCGATCGCGAACAAGGTGCTCGCGCGGGTCCGCGACGCGGTCGGCCTGCTCCCCCGCAGCTGAACGGCCGAGGCACCCTCCGAGGCGTCGCCGGGTGACGCCTCAGTCGTCGTCGGCGGCGTGGAGCACCTCGACCACCACAGGCGGGATGCCGGTCGCGAACCAGTCGTCCTCGTGGTGGTGGGCCTCGGCCCAGCGCGCGGCGGGCTCACTCCCCCCGGCCAGTCGGATGCGCGTCCCGCCGAGCTCACCGTGCTTGAGGTAGAGCCCGACGCGACGCGTGATCCCCCGCTTCGTGGCCCAGACGTCAGCCATGTCGTGCCCGGCGGCGGATCCGGCCAGGGTCGCGCCCACACGCCCGAAGACGCCGAGCCGGGCGTCGAGCTTGCCGACGTCGTGGAGGAGGGCCGCCTCGAGCCATTCCGGCTGATCGGCATGCTCGGTGCCGGCCAGTGCGACCTGCACCCGTCGCGCGACACCGATCGAGTGTCGGCGGTCGTGGTTCGCCAAGCGGACCCAGACCTCGTACTCCGCCGGGGTGATGAACGTGCGCACCCACGCGTCGTCGACCGAAGGCGGGCTCCCCCACCAGAGCGCGCCGACGAAGCGGCGACTCAGATGGATCGCGCGGCTCATCGGCCCTGCTGCTGCTTCATCGACGCGCTCATGAGATCACGAAGTCATACAGCGCGTTGAAGAACGGGGTCATGACCGTGGTGACGATGCCGGTGAAGAAGACGAGAGCGAAGATGATCGCGAGACCGTAGGGGCGGAACCGGTACCACGTCGGCAACCATTGGGCCGGGAGCGCACGCTCGAGCAACGCCGATCCGTCGAGCGGAGGGATCGGGAGGAGGTTGAACAGTCCGAGCAGCATGTTCACCACCGCGAAGTAGAAGGCGATCTCGAAGGGCAGGTTCGAGGAAGCTGCGCCGAAGCTGTCGCCGAGTCCGTGCGCCTGCTCGAACAGGAAGCGGGCCACGACCGCCGCGACCGCCATCAACAAGAAGTTCGTCGTCGGCCCCGCGAGGCTCACGAAGACCATGTCGCGGCGCGGACTGCGCAGGAGTCGCGGATCTACCGGGACCGGCTTTGCGTACCCGATGACGGGGAGCCCGGCGATCGCACCCATCGCCGGGAGGATCAGCGATCCGAACGGGTCGATGTGCGGGATCGGGTTCAGCGTCAGGCGCCCCGCCTGCTTCGCGGTGTCGTCGCCACACCACAGCGCGACCACGCCGTGGCTGATCTCGTGCAGGATGATCGCGACGACCAGGCAGCCGAACAGGATGACCGTCTCCCGGACCTGCACGCGTCTGTGCGCCGCGTCAGGGGGTCTTCGAGGCGCAGGCGATGCAGAGCCGGGCTGCCGGCTTGGCCTCGAGGCGCGCCTCGGGGATCGGGCCACCGCAGGACTCGCAGCTCCCATAGGTGCCGTCAGCCAGCTTCGCGAGGGCGTCCTCCACGTCACGGAGCGAGTCGGTCAGCGACCCCGACAGCGCCTCCATCTCGCCCCGCTCGGCGGTGACCTGACTCGAGTCGGCGAAACCCCCGTCGAAGTCGAGCGCATCGTCGACCCCGAGCCCGAGATCGTGCAGCCGCCCCCGCAGGCGGTCGCGCTCGTCCTGCAACTGGGCGCGAACGGTCGGCTGCGTCTGCTCGGGCATGCCTCGATGCTACTGCCGGGTCAGCTCGAACCTTCTCGCGTGCCTCCCGCCGGGATGAGGCTGATGATCCCTGGGTCCTTGCTCATGGCCCGCGCCCGGGGGTGGGCCGACTCGTAGACCGCACGCAGCCGCTCGGCCGAGACCTTTGTGTAGACCTGCGTCGTCGAGACGCTCGCGTGCCCGAGCACCTCCTGCACGACCCGGATGTCGGCACCGTGATCGAGCAGGTGTGTCGCGCAGGAGTGCCGCAGCACGTGGGGATGTACCTGGTCGCCGAGGCCGGCGCGGTTCCCGGCCGCCTGGACGATCCCCCAACACCCCTGCCGCGTGAGCCGGCCACCGCGCGCGTTGAGGAAGACCGCATCGCCCGTCCGGAGCTGTGGACGTCCTCCCTCGACGAGCTCGGGGCGACCGCGCTCGAGGTACGACGAGATCGCGGCGCGCGCTGGTCGCCCGATCGGCACGACGCGCTCTTTCGCTCCCTTGCCGAACACGCGGATCAAGCCACCTTCGAGATCCAGATCGGCTCGGTCCAGCCCGACGAGCTCGGTGATCCGCACGCCGGCCGCGTACAGGGTCTCGAGGATCGCCCGGTCCCGGAGCGCACGCGGTCCATCGCCGGTCACGCTTCCGAGCAGCGCCTCGACATCGGCCTCGCTGAGTGCCTTCGGGATCCCGAGCGGCACGCGCGGCGCCTGGACGTCCTCGCTCGGATCGGTCGACACCAGCTCCTCGTCGACACAGAAGCGGTGGAACGAGCGAACCGCGACCAACGAGCGCGCGACGGTCGCCGGCGCGGGCGGACGACCGTCCTCGTCGATCACTGCTGACCGCGACGCGACGTAGTCTCGAACGCACGCCTCGTCGATCGCAGTCGGATCGTCGATCCCCCGTGCACGGACGAACGCTTCGTACCCCCGCAGATCCCGTTCGTAGGCCGTCAAGGTGTTCGGGCGGAGCCCCCGTTCGACCGCGAGCCAGGTCGCGTGCTCCGCCAGCACCTCCTCCAGTCGGTCAGCCACGGGTCCCGATGGCGCCCGACAGGAAGCTGCGCGTCATCAGCAGCCCGATGATCGACTTCGCGTCGACGATCTCCCGACGCTCGATGAGCCCGTCGAGGTCGGCGAACGCGACCGCCTCGATGGTCATCGCCGCTTCTTCCGCCGTCACCGCACGCGCTTCGGGGAGCCGCTCGAGGTCGAGCGCGCAGAACAAGTGCGTGTACTCGTCCGTGAAGCCGGGAGAGTTGAAGAACTCGCAGAGCTTCACGAGACGACCGGGACGGTGCCCGATCTCCTCTTCGAGCTCTCGGCTCGCAGTGGCTTCGGGAGCCTCCCCCAGGACGTCGCGCTTGCCCGCCGGGACCTCGAGGAGCTCGCCGTCGACCGCCGCCCGGTACTGCCGAACGAGGAGCGCATGGGTTCCTGCGGTCGTCACCGGCACGATGACGACCGCGCCGGGGTGACGCACGACCGAACGCCCGAAGGTCGAGCCGTCCGAGGCCGAGACGGTCGTGTCGACGACCTCGAGGAACGTCCCCTGCCACCGTGTCGTCGAGTCGACGACACGGAACTCGCTCACGCCACGGCCGGCGGCACCAGGTTCGCTTCGTGGGGCAGCTCGCCCGGGAGCTCGATGGGCAGCCGCGGTGCCCGTCCGTCCGCTCGAGCGGTGGCGGCTCGCACGAACGCCGCGAACAAGGGGTGGGGCCGATCCGGGCGGCTCTTGAACTCCGGGTGCGCCTGGGTCGCGACGAAGAACGGGTGCGCGGCGACCGGCAGCTCGATGAACTCGACCAGTCGGCCGTCGGGCGATGAGCCGGAGCAGACCAAGCCGGCGTCTTCGAGGCGGGCGCGGTACTTGTTGTTCACCTCGTAGCGGTGTCGGTGGCGCTCGTACACGACTTCTTCGCCGTAGGCCTCCGCGACGATCGACCCGGGCAGCAGCCGTGCCGGGTACAGCCCGAGCCGCATCGTGCCGCCCATGTCGACGACGTCGCGCTGCTCGTCCATCAGGTCGATCACCGGATGCGGTGTGCGCGCTGCGAACTCGCTCGAGTCCGCACCCTCGAGTCCGCACGCATCGCGGGCGAACTCGATCACCGCGCACTGCATGCCCAGACAGAGCCCGAGGAAGGGAATGTCGTGCTCGCGTGCGTAGCCGACCGCCGTGATCTTTCCTTCGATCCCTCGGAACCCGAACCCGCCGGGGATCACGATCCCGTCCAGCTCCCGCAGGCGTCCGTCGGCCAACAGGCCTTCGGTGTCATCGGACGCGATCCAATCGACGTCAACCTTCGCCCCGCAGCCGTAGCCACCGTGACGCAGCGCTTCCACGACCGAGAGGTACGCGTCGGGGAGGTTCACGTACTTGCCGACGACACCGATCCGCACGACGCGGTCGGCGTTCCGGACTCGGGCAACCAGCGCCTCCCACTCGGCGAGGTCCGGCTGACGGTCCTCGATGCGGAGCATCGAGCAGACGTAATCGTCGAGACCCTCGTCGTGCAGGACAAGTGGGATCTCGTAGAGGTTGTCGGCATCGATCGCGGAGACGATCCCCTGCTCGGGCACGTCGCAGAGCTGGGAGATCTTCTCCTTGAGCCGCGTCGGGATCGGACGGTCGGAGCGGCACACGATCGCGTCGGGCTGGATGCCCCGGCTGCGCAGCTCGGTGACGGAGTGCTGGGTCGGCTTGGTCTTCTGCTCACCGGATGGTCCGATGAACGGGACGAGCGTGACGTGTACGTAGAAGACGTTGTCGCGTCCGACGTCCTTGCGGAACTGCCGGATCGCCTCGAGGAACGGCAGGATCTCGATGTCGCCGACCGTGCCGCCGATCTCGGTGATGACGACATCGACGTCGTCGTCCGCGAGGCGCAGGATCCGATCCTTGATCTCATCGGTGATGTGGGGGATGACCTGCACCGTCTGCCCGAGGTACGCGCCCCGACGCTCCTTCGCGAGGACCTCCTGGTAGATGGAGCCGGTCGTCGCGTTCGACTTCTTCGACAGCGGCACGTCGACGAATCGCTCGTAGTGCCCGAGGTCGAGGTCGGTCTCGCCGCCGTCGTCGGTGACGAAGACCTCACCGTGCTGGAACGGGTTCATCGTCCCGGGATCGACATTGATGTACGGGTCGAGCTTCTGGAGCGTGACCCTCAGGCCTCGGGACTTGAGGAGTCGACCGAGCGAGGATGCGGTGAGACCTTTCCCGAGGCTCGACGCAACGCCTCCGGTCACAAAGATGTGCTTGGCCACCGGCGCTGAAGTTACCACCCTCGTGACCGCGAACTGCGGACCGGCCGAGCGCCACGTCGCGCGCCTTCCGCCGTCTCCCCTGGGCGACGCGGTCGCGATGGCCCCCACCACTAGCGTCGCCGCAGTGGAGACTGCGGAAGGCGACCGGACCGCCGGCGCTCCCCTGACGAACCCCCCGACCGGCTCCCCGACCGGCACAGGAGCGGCACGGCAGTCCTGGCGGTGGGACGCGCTCTTCCTCGCGCTCGGTGCGATCCTGCTGCGCATCCCTGCGTTGTTCGCGACGCGGCACCTGACCTTCGACGACGGGCAGTACGGCACCGTGGTCCTCGGTCTCCGAGCGCGCGAGCTCCCCTTCCGCGACCTCTTCTCGTCCCAGGGTCCGCTCTACTACCCGCTCCTCGGGATCGCGGATCTCGTCGGCCTCCGGACGATGAACGGACCGCGGCTCCTGCCGATCGCCGCCGGCGCGCTGGCGGTGGTCGCGACCTACGCGATCGGACGCCGGGTCGCGAGTCGCGGCGGTGCGCTCCTCGCCGGCGGACTCGTGGCCACGAGCGGCTCGATGCTCTACGTCACGGCACCACTCAGTGGTGACGGACCCGCCCTCGCGCTCGCCGTGCTCGCGGTCGCGCTCGCGTTCCGCTATCACGATCGGCCCACGACCCGTCTGGCGGTCGGGATCGGCCTCGCGATGGGCGCGGCGCTCTGCGTGAAGCTCCTCGTGGCGCCGGCCGCGATCCCGGTCGGCCTGCTGCTCGTGCACCCGCGTTGGCGCGAGCGACGCATCCGCGACTTCCTCTCCGCAGTGGCTGCTGGAATCGTCGTGGTGTTCGTGTCGGCGTTGCCCTGGGGCATCGACCGGGTGTGGAACCAGTCCGTCAAGTACCACCAGGACTCGAAGCGCATCCGCAGCTTCGGCGGCAACCTCACGACGCTCATGCGAACGCTCGTCGAACGAGATCCCTTCGTCGTCGCCGCGGTGGTCGCGTCCCTCGTCACCATCGCAGTGGTCGTCTGGCGCCGGAATCACCCCTCGTCGGGAGCCTCGGCGCCGTCCGCCAGCGAGCCGGCGTCCCGGGCGGTGCCGCTCCGCCTGGCCTCGACGCTCCTCGGCTCCTGGCTCGCGGTGCAGGTCGTGTTCCTCGTGGTCGAGCCGGCGATGTGGCGACCCCATGTCTGCCAGGTGATCGTGCCGCTCTCGTTGCTCGCGGCGCTCCGTCCGGCGCCATGGCGCGTCCTTGCCGTGCTCGGGATCGTGTTGGTCCCGTGGTGGGTCCTCAACACCCACGACATCCTCTGGCCCTCGCACTACTCCCGCTCGGAAGCCACCGCGGTCGATCGCCTCCGCTCACTCCCCGCCGGCGCGATGGTGATCAGCGACGACCCGGGCTTCGCATGGCGAGCGAACCGTCGCGTGCCCGGCAACTTCGTCGACGTCTCGGAGAAGCGGTTCCAGCAGCACCAGCTCACCACCGACGTCGTCGCGCGCGCATCACGGCGACGAGAGGTGTGCGCCGTCCTGGTCTGGTCGAAGGATCGCCTCGGGAGCCTGCGGGCACTTCCGGACCGTCTCGCGGGTGAGGGCTACGAGGTCGTCGAGCGGTTCCCGGGAGAGAGTGGCCGAGTGCTCTACGCGCGGTCCGACTGCACGCCCTGATCACCGTCGCCGTCGCCGTCGCCGTCACCGTGGCCGCCTGCGGCCGGCGATGGCCGGAACGCCCGCCGCTCGGGCGTCTGCCCGAGATGATCGAGCCATCGCAAGGGTCCGACCCGATCGATGATCGAGCTGAACGACACCACCTCGGCGGCGATGTTCGCCACGACGAGCAGGACCAGCGCGGTCGTCCGAGTGGCCTCGCCCCGTCCGAGGACGACGCCCAGCCCGAGCACGGCACCGACCACGTTCGCCCCGGCGTCACCGAGCATGAGGTCCTCGCGCAGGTCGGCGGGGAGCAAGCCGAACGCCGCGCCCATCGCCGGCGCGATCGCCACACCCACGGCCCCGTCGCCGAGCACGAGCGCTAGCGGGACGTAGGCGATCATCGCCGCCTTGATCGTGCGCCCCGGTGCGCGATCGAGCAGGTTCCCGAGGTTCGCGGCGAGAGCGATCAGCACGGCATCGACGATCAGTCGGCGGCCGGTCGCGAAGCCGGGAGTGGCGACCAGGACGACCGCGACCCCGGCCCCGCCGAAGAGCTTCAGGAACCCGGTCGTGATCTCGCCGCGGAACAACGCGCGCACATGGCCCTTGAAGCCGCGGTCGCGTCCATCGCCGAGGAGGTCGTCGACCAGGCCCAGCAGACCGAACGCGAAGACGGCGAACAGCACCTCGCTGCGCTCGACCGTGAGGCCCGGGTCGTGCCCGAGCCCCGCGGCGCCGAGGACCGCACGACCTGCCTCGATCACGAGCACGGCCATGACGATGAGCACGCCACCGCTGGTGGGGATCCGAAGGTTCCGATAGTTCACGCGCGCGAGCGCGGGGGCCCGAAGCATCCCGGCTGCGCCGAGGCGCAGCAGCAGCACGGTGAGCGCCCCGACCACCAGGCCGAGGACGACCGTCACGACCGGGCGCTCGCGGTCGGTCTCGCTGCCACCGCGGCCGGCACGGGGTCGGCCGGCTCGAAGCGAACGAGGAGCCACACGAGGGCGGCGATCGCGATGACGATCATCGCGCCCGGGATCGCGACCCCCGAGTCGTTGAGCGCGTAGCCGAGCACGCCGACGATCGCGAGCCCGATTCCCCCGATGCGGGCCTCGGGCACGGCGACGTCGATCGCGTGGAGGCGCGGCCGCGCCCGCTTGATCAGCCAGACGACCAGCACGACGGCGATGAGCAGCGTGAAGCCCCACACGGAGTTGCGCAACGAACCGAGGTTGTCGCCCATCTTGCGCTGGATCACCACGATGAGGTCACCGATGCCGCGCTCCTGGACGCGTTCGATGAGGCGGCCGAGGTGGGTGCGCTGGTCGGAGGGGCGCGCCATGTCGAGCGCCGCGAAGGCGACGACCGCGACGACGAGCCCGGCGACGGACCACAGGATCGTCTTCCACCGCACGCGCCAGCCGAGCATGAGGACCGACGTGACGGCGAAGGCGGGAACCATCGAAAGGATCCCGCCGACGTCGGAGCCCCAGAACGGTGCCCCATCGATGATGACCACGACGCCCAGGAACGCGACGCCGATCCACGCGCCGCGACGACCGCCGATCCGGCGAGCGATCAGTGGGGCCGCGAGCACGGCACTCGCCGCGACGATCGCGTAGGCCGGGTTGCTGAACCCGATGAACCGTCCGGCGACGGTCGGTGAGTAGCCCAGGGCGCTGTTGAACTGCAACGGCGTGCCGATGAGCACATCGAAGAGGAGGAGGCCGACCGGGAAGAGGAATGCGGCGAGCAGGCCGTCGAGCGGACGGTCGCGACCGATGCGGCGATACACGAGTCCGAGTGCGATGGAGACCACCACCAGGAACGACCAATACGCGAACGTGCCCCAGGAGTGCAGCGGGAGGAGCCGCGCGAGGAAGATCGACGGCGCGAAGGCGAGGACGCACATCCCGACGGTCCCGAGTGCCGCGCGCCAGCGCTCGGGTCGGGGTCGACCGAACACGAGGATCACGCCGGCGACGAGCAGCGCGGCGAACACCACGAACGCGGTCTGCACCTGGCCGACGATCCGATCGCGGAACTGCGCGGCCTCGTCGGCGTGGATGATCAGCTCGCGACGGTCCTGGGCCGAGCCTCCGGACGAGCCGACCTCGACCGGGCGACCTTCCATCGAGGTCGGGCGGGGAACGTCGAGGAGGTCGAGGATGGTCGGAGCGATGTCGATGAGCTGGACGAACCCCGAGCGGCGCGTCGTTGCCGAACGCAGGAGGCCAGGCTCGACCCCAGGCGCCTGGAGTCCCAGCACGGTGAGCGAGATCGCGCGCGTCGGGTGCGCCGGGCCGACGACCATCACCGCGTCGCGCTTCCGGTCGACCTGGCGCAGGAGGCGACCGAAGAGCTGATCCGTCGCACGGAGCGCACGACGGAGCAGCACGTCCCGGTGGAACGGCGTGGCGAAGGGGCGATACGAATCGGCGCGGACGAGGTCGGAGCCTTCCACCAGCACCACGGACCGTGCCTTCCACTGGCGCTGGAACGCGGCGACGGTGGCACCCTGATCGAGCCGCAGCCCGTACGGCGACAGCGGATCGCTCTGCAGCAGCGAGCTGTCGACCGTGCCGGCCGGCACTCGTCCCCGTGGATCCACGAGGGCCAGCGTGGCCTGACGCCGGAGCTGGGAGACGGCCGGGCTCGGGGGCGAGTCCGGTTGGCGCCCGTCGGCGTTCGCAATCACGGCACGCCGAATGCCGGCATCGCGCAGCGCGACCGCCATCGCACCCGGCTCTGCTTCGTACAGCAACGAGTTGTTCGCCTCGACCACCCGCGGCATCGACAGGGCGACGATGCCGTGGGAGACCTGACGCCCGGTGCGCTGGCGGAACACCTGGCCGGCGGAGTCACGTCCGAACCGCTCGTGGACCCCGAGCGCGTCGCCGTCGGTCGCGGGATCACCCACCGTCCGGGTTCCGGCGCCGAGCGTCAGGTAGCCGTCGGCGAGCTTCGTCGCCCGCTGATCGGCGCGCGAGGTCAGCCCGGCGACGCCTGCGTGATCGAGGAACCGCCGCAGGTTCGGGACCGTGTCGGCGAAGGTGTCGAGGTCCTCCCACGAAACGTGCGGGAGGGAGAACACGAACACCCGACGTGCCGGACGTGGGTCGTCCGCGCCCGCCGACGGCATCACCGAACCGACGACCATCGACCCGACCGCGACCGCTGCGAGGAATGCCCCGATCCGTCTCGTGCTCATCCTGCTCACCCGCACCGCGTCCCGACCCACCCTTCCGCATCTGGCCCGACCTGCATCCTGACCGCGACCCCACGACTCATGTCGTCTCCTCGACGGGTGACTCCTCGAACGCCATCGCCTCGCGCGTCGGAAGGCCCTCGGTGACCGTTCCTGAGGCCGAGGTGCCCACGGCGGCGGTCGGCGGCGAGGGGTGGAGGCTCGGCACACCGCCGAGGGCGCGCAGCCCGAGCAGGTACGCCAGCCCGCCGACGAGGGTCACACCGACCAGCAGGCCCAGCGTCGCGATGCGACCCGACGGGTCGACGGTCTCGAAGACCAGCCAGGCGACGAGCGCGATCGGCACCGTGACGAGCACGGAGCGGCCGAGCGACCGCGGCACGATCAG
>JBBQFJ010000051.1:0-20688 GCA_038321755.1 Acidimicrobiia bacterium
GCCGCGGCGAGGGAGTAGATCTGGCTGAGGGTCCCGTCGACGTCAGCGGTCTTGGTAGTCGTCATCGACTGGATCGACACCGGAGCATCGCCACCGACGGCCACCTTGCCGACGTGGACCTGGCGGGTCTGCTTCCGCGGCGTCAGGCGCTCGCTCGTCGCGGGTTCAGGCATCTCGGGTTCAGGCATCTCGCCCAAGCCTACGGGTGACGCCGGTCCGGCCTCACCCCGGCGGTGTGGAGATGTGGTGCAGGACCGCCTCGCCCCGAGGCGAGATCCGGTACCCGGTCTGCAGGCTCTCGGTGAGCCCGACGCGCCCTACTTGCCGACGGCCTGCTTGATGTCGAGGAACATCGCGCTGAGCCCGAGCGTCAGGAAGATCGCGAGCACCACGGCGGTGACCGGCATCAGCTTGCGGAAGTCGACACGGACCGTGCGACCCTTGATCTTCGTCGCGGCCCACTCGTAGATCACGACCGCCGCGTGTCCCCCGTCGAAGGGGAGCAGCGGGATCGTGTTGAACAGCGCGAGGACGAGGCTGATCGCACCGAGTATCCAGAGCAGCGCCCAGATGTTCCCGTCGATGATGCTGCTGCCCTCGTCGACGATGCCGATGAGCGATCGCGGCCGGGCCTCGGAGGCGGCCGACCCGGCCTTCGGCGCAGAGGAGGTGAAGTTCTTCGAGTACTCGGTGACACCCGACGGCGAGAACAGGCGACCGAACCCTTCGGCGGTGCCCACCGTGATGTCACCCATCGCGCGGAACGACTCCGGGACCGCGGCGAGGATGCCGACGTCGCGGAACACCGTGGTGGGTGCCACGCCGAGGAAGCCCTGGCCACCCTGCTGCTTGAGCGTGGCCTCGACATCGATCGGCAGGCCGTCGCGCCGCACTGCAAAGGTGACCTGCCTGCCACCGTTGCGCTCGATCGCAGCCTTGAGCTGGTCCCAGCCCGCGATCGGTCGCCCGTTGACACCGACGATCTTGTCGCCGCTCTGCAAGCCCGCGACCGCAGCCGCGGAGCCCTTGACGATGCTCGAGATCGTGGTGCTCGGGCCGTCGGCGACGCGGCCCTGCCCTGCGATCACGATGAAGAAGAGGAGGAACGCGATGATCGCGTTGACGGTGACGCCCGCCATCACGGTGATCAGGCGGTTCTTGGTGGAGCCCTGACGGAAGGTCCGTGGCTCGTCGACCGGGTCGACGTCCGCGAGGTTGCTCATGCCGAGGATGCGCACGTACCCACCGGCGGGGATCGCCTTGACGCCGTACTCGGTCTCGCCCCGCTTGAACGACCAGAGGCGGGGTCCGAAGCCGACGAAGAACTCGGACGCCTTCATGCCGGAGCGTCGTGCGGCGATGAAGTGGCCCGCTTCGTGCAGCATCACCATGAGGATGATGCCGAGGACCAGCGCGAGCGCGTCCTGGCTCGAGGGACGGATGATCGCCAGCAGGACCAGGCCCACGAGCACGACGAGCAGGATGATGCTCGCGCCGCGGCGGTCGACGTCGACCGATGCTTCTTCCAGCGGGTCCTTCACGCGGCCTTCCCGAGGCGCTCGATGACTGCCCGGGCCCGCTCGCGGGCGACCCCGTCTGCCTCCAGAACGTCGGCGACGTCCCGGACGTTCCCAGCATGCCCGCTGCCGAGGACCTCCTGCACCACTTCGGCGTTCACATCGCCGATGGCCACCCAGGGGATGCGCCGGTCGAGGAAGGCCTCGACGGAGATCTCGTTGGCGCCGGAGAGCACCGCCGGCGCCCCGGCCCCGGTCCGACCCGCCTCGTACGCCAGCGCCAGGCACGGAAAGGCACTCAGATCGGGGGTCTCGAACGTGAGCGAGCCGAGGGTGGACCAGTCGATGGCTCCGAACGGCTCGTCGAGGCGGTCGGGTGCGCCGAGCGCCAGGCCGATCGGGAGTCGCATGTCGGGCATCGAGAGCTGGGCGATGACCGCACCATCACAGAACTCCACCATCCCGTGGACGACGGACTGTGGGTGCACGACGACGGACACCTGGTCGTAGTCGACGTCGAAGAGCTCGTGCGCCTCGATCACCTCGAGGCCCTTGTTCATCAGCGTGGAGGAGTCGATCGTGATCTTCGCGCCCATCGTCCAGGTCGGGTGCTTGAGGGCGTCCTCGACGGTGACCGACTCGAGATCCTCGCGGGTGCGGCCGCGGAACGGCCCGCCGCTGGCCGTGAGGATGAGCGAACGGACCTCGCGTCGCTCACCGCCGCGGAGGCACTGGTACAGGGCGGAGTGCTCGGAGTCGACCGGCACGATCTCGCCACCGCCGCGTTGGCGCGCCGCACGGACGACGGGACCACCGGCGATGAGGCTCTCCTTGTTCGCGAGGGCGAGTCGCTTCCCGGCCTCGAGCGCAGCGATGGTGGCCGGCAGCCCGGCGAACCCGACGACCGCGTTCAGCACGACGTCGACCTCGGGGAGCGATGCGAGCGCCGCGAGCACGCAGTCGTCGTCGAGCCCCGAGCGGGCCCGATCGGCCGGGACACCGAACTCGGCCGCCTGCGCGGCGAGCAGCTCGGTGTTGCGCCCGGCCGCGAGGGCGACGACCTCGTAGTCGTCTCGATGACTGCGGACGACGTCGAGCGCCTGCGTGCCGACCGAACCGGTCGACCCGAGGACGGCGATGCGCCGCCGACTCACGAGAAGATCTGCAACGCCAGGTAGTACGCCGCCGGCAGGACGAACACCATCGCGTCGAAGCGATCGATGAAGCCGCCGTGACCGGGGAGGAAGGTGCCCATGTCCTTCACGCCGAGGTCGCGCTTGACGAGCGACTCGACGAGGTCACCGAGCGGTGAGGTGATCGCGACCACGATGCCGAGCCCGACGCCGGCGAGGACGCCCTTGTCCGCCCAGGGGTGGAGCATGACGCCGACGACGCCCCCGAGGACGACCGCGGCGAGCGCGCCCCCGATCAGACCCTCCATCGTCTTGCCGGGCGACACCCGGGGCATCAGCGGCGTGCTGCCGATCGCTCGGCCGGTGAAGTACGCGACGACATCCGCGCCGACGACGCAGACGATGACCCCGAGCAACAGCCCCGTCCCGCTCGGGTCGGGTGCCAACAGCAGGCCGGCGAACGAGCCGAGGAACCCGACCCAGCAGTAGACGAGCAAGGTGAGCGCGACGTTGACGGTCGGACGCGCGTGCACGACCTCGAACAGGTACCAGAAGAACGTGAACATCACGACAAGGACGGAGACCATGACGATCCCGGCCTCGCCCTTGTTGTACGCGACGGGGACGACCGCGACCGCGCCGAGGAGACCGACGACGGTCGCCGTGTGGTACCCGGAGCGACGGAACGCCTCGTAGAGCTCGAACGCGCAGACGCCCACGACGACCATGACGAGGAACGTCGCGGCGGGTCGACCGGCGGCGAACGCTGCGAGCCCCACGACGGCGATGATCACCGCAGTGACCACTCGGCTGCCGAGATCGTTGCGGTTCGCGCCGTCGTGCTCGTCGTGGCTCTCGACCGCGCCGTAGACCGGGGCGCCCTCGAGCCCACCCGGATCGACCGCCATCTCGTCGATCGGTTCCGCGCCACCGCGCCCACGACCCCGGCCGCGTCGGCCGCGCTCGGGCGGGGCGTACGCGTCGTGCTCGCCGTACGGGTCGTCCGCGAGCGCGCCGACCGACGTGCTGTCGTCCTTGCGCAGCTCACCCCCCGCGAAGTCCTCGTCGGCCCAGTCGGACTCACCGACGCGGAACCGAGGGCCGGGCAGGGCCGACCAGGAGTCGAAGTCGTCGGACGGGCCGCCACCACCGAGGACGCTCGGCACCTCGCCGGTCGCGGGCTCCGACCAGTGCTGGAGCTCGGGGCTCACGGTCGTCGCCGCGGGGTCTTCCCACTGGCCCACCTCGGCCGGCCACGCCTCACCCCCGTCGGGGAGCGGGAACCGCCCGGTCGAGTCTGCGTCGCCGTACTGGCCTTCCGCGTACTGGCCCTCGGCGTACTGGGGATCCGCGTACTGGCTCGGGGCGTACTGGGGATCGACATACTGAGGATCGACGTAGCCGGGGTCGGCCGGTGCTCCGGCACCCACGATCCGGACGCCTTCGCCCGCGCGCGCAGGCGCCTCATCCTCGAACTCGTCGTCGCGCCAGTCAGACACGCCACTCCCCTCACATCCGCCACAGCCGTGACAGACCCGTAGCCCCTTCAGGGTAGACGCCCGGCGCCCCGATGGGGACCCTCCGGTGGAAAACCCTTGGAAGACGGCGGATGGTCGGGCGACGGCCAAATCAGACGGCCAGATCAGACGGCCAGATCAGGCGGCCAGATCAGACGGAGAGCAGCTCGGTCTCCTTGTGGGACAGCATCTCGTCGATCTCGGCGATGACGTCGTGGGTGTACTTCTCGAGCTCTTTCTCCACGCGGCTCAGGTCGTCCTCGGAGATGTCCCCGTCCTTGCGGAGGGCCTCGAGCTCGGAGCGGCCCTGTCGGCGGACGTTTCGAACGGCCACCCGGGCTTCCTCGGCCCGGTTCTTCACGACCTTCACGAACTCCCGGCGGCGCTCCTCGGTGAGCTCGGGGAACGCGAGGCGGATGATGGCGCCGTCGTTGCTCGGGTTGACGCCGAGCTCCGAGCCCTGGATCGCCTTCTCGATCGCCTTGATCTGGCTCTTGTCGTACGGGTTGATCACCATGAGCCGGGCCTCGGGGACCGAGATGCCGGCGAGCTGCTGGAGCATGGTGGGCTGCCCGTACGCGTCGACCATCAGCTTCTCGACCAGCGCAGGGTTCGCACGGCCGGTGCGCACCGCACCGAACTCCCCCTTGAGGTGGTCGATCGCCTTGCGCATCTTCTCGTGGGTGTCCTCGACGACCAGATCCCGCATCTCGGCGCCTTGGTCACTCATGGCTGCGTGTGCTCCTTCTCCATCTGCTCACTGATCTCAGGCCGTGCTCACGAGCGTGCCGATCGGCTCGCCGACGAGCGCACGATTGATGTTGCCGGGCTCCATCACGTCGAACACGATGATCGGCAGGCGATTGTCCATGCAGAAGGTGATGGCGGTCGAGTCCATCACCTGCAGGCGCCGGTTCAGCACCTCGAAGTGCGTCACCTCGATGAGCTTCACCGCATCGGGATCGAGCTTCGGATCCGCGCTGTACACGCCGTCGACCCCCGAGTGGGTGCCCTTCAGGATCGCACCGGCGCCGATCTCCGCCGCGCGCAGCGCGGCGGTCGTGTCCGTGGTGAAGTACGGGTTCCCGGTGCCGGCCGCGAATACGACGATCCGACCCTTCTCGAGATGCCGGATCGCGCGACGCGGGATGAACGGCTCCGCGACCTGAGCCATGGCGATCGCCGTCTGCACGCGCACCTCTTGCTTCACGGACTCGAGGGCGTCCTGCAGTGCGAGCGCGTTGATGACGGTCGCGAGCATGCCCATGTAGTCGGCCCGAGCCCGGTCCATGCCCCGCGTCGCGCCACTCATCCCCCGCCAGATGTTCCCGCCGCCCACCACCACGGCGATCTCGACGTTGAGCTCGGCGCGCGCGACCGCGATCTCCTCGGCGATCCGCTGGACCACCGCGGCGTCGATCCCATACCCGATCGTGGTGTCGGCGAACGCCTCACCCGAGAGCTTGAGCACCACTCGTCGGTACTGGCTCTGCGGCATGAAGGCGGCTCCTCTGCTCTCGGGCTCGGACTGGCTCTGAGCGACTAGTCCTCGCCGATCTTGACCCGTGCGAAGCGCCGCACGGTGACACCGTCACCCACGGTCTTGAGCAACGCCGAGACGGTTGTCTTCGGCTCGCGCACGAACCCCTGCTCGAGCAGGCAGTTGTCCTTGAAGAAGCCGTTGAGCCGACCCTCGATGATCTTGGGGAGCGCCGCTTCGGGCTTCCCCTCGTTGCGGCTGAGCTCTTCGAGCACCGCCCGCTCTTTCTCGATCGCGTCGGCCGGGACGTCGTCGCGCGACACGTACCGCGGCGCCGCCGAGGCTACGTGCAACGCGATGTCGTGCGCGACCTCCTGGGCGTTGGCATCCGAGGCGTCGACGCCCCCGAGCTCCACCAGGACGCCGATCGTGCCCCGGTCGAACTGGATGTGGCGGTACCCGTCGAGCAGCCCGTCGGTGGTCTCGTACACCACGACCCGACCGAGGCCCACGTTCTCGCCGACCTTCGACGCGAACTGGGTGACCCACTCCGCGACCGTGCCACCCTCGAACGGGGCGCTCGCGATGTCGTCGGTCTTCTGGTCGACGGCGAGCTGCGCGAGCTTGCCCACGGCCTCGGTGAACTCCGAGCTCTTCGCGACGAAGTCGGTCTCGGCCGTGAGCTCGAGGACCGCGCCGACGCCGCCGTCGACGAGGACGTCGATCGCGCCGTTCTCGGCGTCGCGCCCGGCGCGCTTCTGAGCACCCGCGAGACCCTTCTTGCGCAACCAGTCCTTCGCCTCGTCCATGTCGCCGTCGGTCTCGGCCAGCGCCCTCTTGCAGTCCATCATCCCGGCGCCGGTCGCCTTGCGGAGGGCTGCAACATCAGCAGCCTTCACGTCAGCCACGGTCACTCTCCTGCACTTCGCTCTCCGCTGCCTGCTCGTCCTTGACCTCGGCCCCGACCACGGCCGTGACCTCTGCCTTCTCGGCCTTCGTCTCCGTCACCTCTGGCGACTCCGTCGCCGTTGCTGCATTCGGGGCGTCGGCCTTCGGAGCATCGGCCTTCGGTGCGTCCTTGGCCGCGAGCAGTCGCTCCTCGCGCTCCTTCTGCTGACGCGCGGCTTCGTTGCGAGCAGCCTGCTGCTCCTCCGCGCGCTTCGCCGCCTCTTCGGGGCTCAGCGGCTTCGGCGCCGGCTTCGGGTCCTTCGGCTCGGCGAGGACCTTGCCCTTCTTCTTCGCGAGCAGACGGCCCTCTTCGACGGCGTCGGCGATGATGCGGCACATCAGGTTCGAGGACCTGATCGCGTCGTCGTTGCCGGGGATGACGAAGTCGATGACGTCGGGGTCGCAGTTGGTGTCGACGACCGCGATCACCGGGATGCCCAGGCGGTTCGCCTCGGTCACCGCGATGTGCTCCTTCTTCGTGTCGATCACGAACACGACGCTCGGGACGCGCTCGAGCCGACGGATGCCCCCGAGGTTGCGCTCGAGCTTGTCACGCTCGCGCCGCATCTTGAGGCCTTCCTTCTTGATCATCTGGTCGGCCTCGCCGGAGCTGATCAAGCGGTCGAACTCGGTGAGCTTCCCGACGCGCGCGTGCACCGTCTGGAAGTTGGTGAGCATGCCGCCCAGCCAGCGATAGTTCACGTACGGCATGTTGCACCGCTGCGCTTCGCGCTGGATCGGCTCCTGGGACTGCTTCTTGGTCCCGACGAACAGCACCGAGCCGCCGTCTTCCACCGTGCGGCGGACGTAGCGGTAGGCAGTGTCGATCCGCTCCAGCGTCTGCTGGAGGTCGATGATGTAGATCCCGTTGCGTTCCCCGAAGATGAATCGCTTCATCTTGGGGTTCCAACGGCGCGTCTGGTGGCCGAAGTGCACACCGGCCTCCAGCAGCTGCTTCATGGTGACGACAGCCACAGGTTCTCCCTCAGGTTGTACTTCCGCCCGCCATGCGTGGCTAGTGGAGCGGCCACGACCTTGGGTGTGCCCCCGTCGGCGGGGGCGTGCGGGCGTGTGAGATCCCGGACCGAAATCCGAGTCGGGCGACAGTGTAGCGGGCGTCGATTCAGCGCCTTCGGGCCGGAGCGAGGCAACCGAGGGTGGTCGGTCACCCACCCTGCGCGCGCTCGGCCGCCTGCCCTGCGCCCACCCTACGAGAGCATCCAGATCTCGCCGGCACCGCCGCTCCTGCCCGCGAGCAGATAGAGGTCGTTCCCGGCCGACGCGGAGCTCTCGAACGTCACCTCGAGCTGGACCGGACCGGGTTCGTCGTTGGGGACCGCTCGCCCGTCGGCCGTCGCGAGGGCCACGAGGCCGGTGCCGTACGTCGTCATCGCCACCGTGGAGCCGACGATCAACGGAGTCGCGGCGTACTGCATCCGCCGGGTCGGCTGCCGCCACCGCAAGGACCCGTCGGCGAGGTCGAGCACCGTGAGCGTTCCTCCCACGTCGACGGTTGCTGCGACCTCGCGATCGACCGCGACGGCGGTGAGCACCAGGAAGGGGCCCGAAACGTCATGCGCCCAGATCCTGGCGCCGGTGCTGAGATCGAGGCGCTCGATGCGCGCCGTCCGGCCGTGGCGATCGAGGTTCTCGTTGAGGACGACGGCATCGTCGGTCACGGCAGGGGTGCCGAAGAACCATCGATGGACCTTCGACCACACCTCGCGCCCAGTGTCGACATCGAAACCTTGCAGGTGTCCTCCATCGACATCACCCCACGCAGCGACGACCCGGTGCGCGCGTACGGCAACGCTCATCGGACCCGCGCCCTCCCGAAAGGGAAGCTGCACGGACCACAGTGAAGAACCCGACCGACCATCGAGCAGCGCGAGCAGACCGGTTGCGCTCAGCACCGCGATCGGCGACGTGCGATCCCGTCCCACGCCGAGCTTGGCGCGATCACCGGCGATGGCACTCCATCGAGCCTCACCGGTCACCCGATCGATCGCGACAATTCGCTCCGGTCCCTCCGCGGGAACGACCGACGTGACGACGACCGAACGATTCAACGCGATGGGGCCGAGGGTCTGCTCACCTTCCTCGGCAAGCTCCTGTCTCCATTGCACGCGACCCCGTGCATCGCACGCGACGGCCGGTCCATAGCGGCCGACCGAAACGACGCCGCGTTCGTCGGCCGCGATCGCTTGCGGGTTGCGCGGACCTGGTGCAACCCACTGCCGTTCGAGGGCGACATCGCTCGGAGTCGATGCTTCGGAGGGCGCGCCGGTGGTTCTGGTGGCGGAGGTCCTGGCGTCGGACGTGCTGCACGCGCTCAGTGCCGAGACCGCTGCCGCGAGCGCGACCGGGAGGACGCATCGCAGCTTCGAGACACCGCGTCGGGACATCGTCATGGAGCTTCCTTCCAGGTCAGGGTGGGCGATTGCCCGGGAATCCGGTCGACGAGGTCGGCTGCGCTCGTCACGGCCGAGGTGTACGCCTCTGACGCGAGGTCCACGAGCGGTCCGCACGTGTCGGCCGGCGAGCCTCCCGAGAGCTGGGCCTGGGCGGCACTGAGCGCGTCGGGGTCGCGGAGGATCGACGAGTGGTCGTCGGGGACGAACGCTTCCCCGACGGGGACGACGGTCTTCGTGCCACCCGGTACGTCCCCGCTCGAGGAGGGCACCACCGCGTCCTCGGAGCCCACGATCGAGAGAAACCGGAGCCCGGCCGGAAGGTGGCGGCTCGATCGCAGGTGCGTCATCGTCGGCGAGTCCGGCGAGAGCTGTCGAAGACCCGACGTGTCGAGATCCATGTTCGCAGCGCGTTCGACGGGTCCGCCGAGGGGGCTCTCCGCGACCGAGACGCCGATCTGCGCGAGGGGCGTCCCTTCGTGCGGAGAGGCGAACGTGACGACGTTCTCGACCCGCGGATACTCCGACTCGTGTCCTCGGTACACCTCAGCGAGGAAGAGATCGATCACCACCCCACCCTGCGAGTGCGCGACGAGGTCGAGATGGCGCCCGGGCTGGGCGAGTGCCGCAGCCTTGATCTGCTCACCGAGGAGCCTCGCGGCGTGGTGGAGATCGCCGTAGGTGTCGGCCTTCTCGTAGGTCGCGGACGTGGCGCGGTACGAGAAGTACGAGACATCGCCGTCGTCGTAGCCGAGCACCTTCGCCTCGAAGTGAAAGCTCGGACCGATGCCGCCGTCTCCTCGGGTCCGTCGAAACGAGTCGCGGCCGCCGACCGCTACCACGAAGTTGCCCGAACCGACGGGGTGAGCGACCGGGAGCGGCTGCGGACAGGACGTCAGATCGATGTAGAGCTGCTTCCCGTACTCGGCAAGCGCGACCACCGCGGCCGCGACCTGCGCTGCTGCCTCCTCGGCGACGGCGGCGGCGGCTTCGCCGAGCGACTCGCCCAGCTCCGACATGCGGTCGACAGCCGCCAACACGATCGGGCCGATGTGATTCGCCAGGTCGGCGCTCTCCTTCCCGGCGCTCCGAAACGCATCGAGGGCCAGTTCGACCGCCGTGCCCACCGCGTCACAGGCCGAATCAGCCTCGTCGCCGAACCCGAGCTCCGTGGCCACGCCACCAACGAGGTCGCCACAGGAGCTCTCGCCCTGCTCACCGCCATGACCGAGCATCGACTCGGCGAGCGCTCGAGCCTCGTTCGCGACGTCGCTCCGTCCAGCTGCATCCCGTTCGTCGGCGGGGACGAGCCGGACGAGCTGGGTGAGGTCGGTGGGTCGGAACAGCAGCATCGGATCGATGTAGCGATCGCCGATGCGGGCCCCGAAGTGGAGGACACCGGCCACATGGCCGTCGCCGGTACCACCCGCCGCGCCGAGGGTCTGGCTGCGTCGAACGTGCTGGCCGACCGCGACATCGACCCTGACGAGGAACGAGTACGAGGTGCGGATGCCTCCGGCGTGGCTCACGACGACGTGGAGCGACCCGGCGACCGAACCGGCGAACGAGACGACACCATCGTTCGCAGCACGCACTGCGACGCCCGACGGTGCGGCGAAGTCGACGCCACGGTGCCCAACTCCATAAGTCGCGACCGGCTCTTGGAACGGTCGGAGGAGCCGCCCCGGAACCGGCGGCGTCCACGCTGCACCGCTGTCGTCAGCGGACGCGCTCGAGGCGAACGGACTGGTGAGCAGCGCGACGCACACGAGCACCCAGCACGCGCTCCGCGAGCAACGACTCCGCGTCATGACCTTCCCCAGGGCGCGAGAACCAGCCGGGGAAGGCGGGGAAGGTGCCGAACATGCTCGAGCTCAGGAGCACGCGACGCTTCGGGTGATCAGCGCCTCAGCGTCGTGCTGGAACAGGACCAGGCGCAACGGCGCCAGTGACGACCCGGATCAGGACGACCCGAATCCGGACGAACCGAATCCGGACGAACCGAATCCGGACGATGCGGTCGAGCAGGTTCGGCGTCAGGCCGGTTCGACGAGGCGCGAGCGCAGCTGGAGGATCGCCTTCGTGTGGATCTGGCACACTCGGCTCTCCGTGACGCCCAGCACCGAACCGATCTCGGCGAGTGTGAGCGCCTCGTAGTAGTAGAGCGTGAGCACGAGCCGTTCACGGTCCGGCATGCGGTTGATCATGTCGGCGAGCAGGTGCTTCATCTCGTCGACCTCGAACGCCTCGACGGGGTCGTGCGCGCGGTCCGAGACCGTGTCGCCGACGGTCGATCCGCTGGTGTCTCCGTCGCCGTTGCCCCGGCCGATGAGCTCGTCGAGCGCCACCAGACCGGTGAACGACACCTGGGAGAGCGTGTGATCCAGCTCGGCTTGCGTGACGCCGAGCTCCGCCGCGACCTCGGCGTCGCTCGGGTTGCGCTTCAGCTCGTTCTCGAGCTTGGAGTACGCGCGCTCGATCGCACGCGCCTTGGCCCGGACCGACCGCGGCACCCAGTCGATGGACCGCAGCTCGTCGATGATGGCGCCCTTGATGCGCGAGATCGCGTACGTCTCGAACTTGAAGCCGCGCTCGGGATCGAACTTGTCGATCGCGTCGATCAGCCCGAAGATCCCGTAGCTCACGAGATCGGTCTGCTCGACGTTCTGCGGCAGTCCGGCGGCAACCCGTCCGGCGACGAACTTCACGAGCGGCGAGTAGTGCAGGATCAGCCGCTCACGGATCTCCGCCGTGCCGTTCGACTTGTAGTCGCCCCAGAGCGCGGCGACGGCAGCCGCGACCGCGGCCTTCTCGGTGGCGTCGATCTCGTCAGGCACGGGGATGCGTCGCGTCGTAGACGGCCTGGAGACGGTCGCGGGTGAGGTGGGTGTAGATCTGCGTCGTGGCGAGATCGGCGTGACCGAGCAGCTCTTGCACGGCGCGCAGGTCGGCGCCACCTTCGAGCAGGTGCGTCGCGTACGCGTGTCGGAGCGCGTGCGGGTGGAGCGTCTGCCCGTCGGGCAGCGGGTGTGCGCGCACGACTCGATGCGCCTCTCGCGGGCCCATCGCTCCCCCCCGCCGGGCGAGGAACACGAGATCGGGCGGTGAGTCGGGCGTGGCGAGCACGGGTCGCCCCACCGAGCTCCAGTCGGCGAGCGCGAGGAGCGCCGGCTCACCGACCGGGACGCGACGGACCTTGGCGCCCTTGCCGAGCACCGTGAGGAGACCGCGGTCGAGATCACAGTCGCTGATCCGCAGACCGACGCACTCGCTCACGCGCAGACCGGCCCCGTACAGCACCTCGAGCACCGCCAGATCGCGTCGGGCCAGCGCCCCGGCGAAGCGGTCGTCACCCTCGCCTGGCAACGCGGCGACCTGCTCGGCGGCGCCGTCGAGGAGCGCCGCGGCGTCGCGCGATCGCGGGACCCGCGGGAGGCGGGCATCACCTTTCGGTGTGCGCAACGCCCGGCCGGGATCGGTCTCGATGACGCCGCGGCGGTAGAGATGCCGGACGAACCCACGCACCGCGGCACCCTTCCGAGCGATGGATCGCCGCGAGAACCCGCGTGTCGTGAGGAATGCGAGGTATCGGCGCAGCGTCCGGTGATCGATCGCCGCCGGCCCGCTGCAGCCGCCACGCTCGGCCCACGCCACGAACTCGCGCACATCGTGCTCGTAGGCCCGGCGTGTGTGCCCGCTGTAGCGGCCCAGCGACGCGAGGTAGTCGTCGACGCCCCACGTCATGGACCGAGGGTACCCGCCATCGGGGGCAGAAACGCGTAACCCCGGCAACGACAGCACTGGCACCAGGCCCCCGGCGGGAAGCTGTCGTACCCCGGCGCGAGGGTGTGCGCATCCGTCGAGGTCGCCGCGGTTCGGCCCTCCCCATCGTCGCTCAGGTCTGGGGAGGTCTCCCGTGCTCGCTTCCGTTACCAGTGCAACGCTGCTGGGCGTCGACGGACAGGTCGTCACCGTCGAGGTCCACATCGCGTCCGGGCTCCCGGGGTACCACGTCGTCGGCCTGCCCGACACCGCAGTCCGTGAGTCCCGTGAACGCGTGCGCGCGGCGATGCAATCGTCGGGACTCTCCTGGCCGCCGACGCGCATCACGGTGAACCTCGCGCCGAGCGGCATCCGCAAGACGGGGGCCGGCCTCGATCTCGCCGTGGCCGTCGGCGTGCAGCTCGCGTCCGACGCGCTCCCGGCCGGTGCACTCGACGGCATCGCAGTGCTCGGCGAGCTGGGACTCGACGGTACGGTGCGGAGGGTTCCAGGAGCGCTGGCGCTCGTCTCGGCGGTCGCGCGCGCCGGATGCTCGACGGTAGTCGTGCCCGCCGACGACGCGGCTGAGGCCGCGCTCGTGCCCGGCGTCACCGTCCGCGTTGCGCGCGAGCTCGCCGAGCTCCGCGAGTGCTTGAAGGGCGAAGCGCCGTGGCCTGACCCCCCGATGCCGCCGAGCGCTGATCGAACCGACGAGCCGTTCGACGAGCCGCTCGACCTGGCCGAGGTGCGCGGCCTCGCATGGGCGCGTCGGGCGCTCGAGGCCGCCGCAGCAGGTGGCCACCACCTCCTGCTCGCGGGTCCACCCGGTGTCGGCAAGACGATGCTGGCGCGCCGACTCGCGACGATCATGCCGCCGCTGACCGACGTCGAGGCACTCGAGGTGACCCGCGTCCACTCGGCGGCCGGCCGAGCCGGTCAGGTGCTCGTCCGGCGTCCGCCGTTCCGGTGTCCGCACCACACGGCCTCGGTCGCGGCGCTCGTCGGGGGAGGGAGCGGGCGCCCGAACCCGGGTGAGGTGACGCTCGCACACCGCGGGATCCTGTTCCTCGACGAGCTCGGCGAGTTCCCGCCGCGCGCGCTCGACGCGCTGCGACAGCCGCTCGAGGAGCACGCGGTCTGGATCGCCCGACAGCCGATCACGCTGTGCTTCCCCGCCGACTTCGTGCTCGTCGCGTGCACCAACCCGTGCCCATGTGGCCTCGGCGCTCCGGCCTGCGTGTGCGGGGAGGCCGCTCGAGCTCGATATCGGCGTCGCCTCTCGGCACCGCTGCTCGATCGCTTCGACCTGCGGCTCTCCGTCGGAGCCCCCGAGCCGAACGACGCGCCCGGTGAGTCATCCGCGAGCGTGCGCAGCCGCGTCGACGTCGCCGTCGCTCGGCAACGGCGACGTCTGGCCGGCACACCCTGGCGTCGGAACGCGCACGTCCCGGCCGGCGCACTCGAACGGCTGCTGCCCCTGCCACGCGATGCCCACGACGCCCTCCTCGTGGAGACCGAGACCCGACGGCTCACGGGTCGCGGCGGAGCTCGGGTTCGCCGAGTCGCACGCACGCTCGCCGATCTCGACGACGTCGCAGACATCTCCGCCGGTCACGTCACCTGGGCCGCATTGCTTCGGGAGGACGTCCCGTGACCTCGGCGACGAGCGATCGATCGCAACGACCGCGCGCGCGCGAGGAGGTCGCCGCCGCGACACTCGTCTGCCTGCCGAAGATGACACCGCCACGTCTGCGCGCGCTCCTCGATCGCCACGGGAGCGCAGAAGCCGCGCTGCACGCTGTCGCCGCCGGACGGGTCGGGAGCGACGTCGGTGACACCAGCGCAGAGATACGACGGAGCTGGCGCGAACGAGCCGATCCTGACGCGACGCGACGACTGCTCGACCAGCGCGGCACCCACGTCTGGCTCGAGGGTCGACCCGACTTCCCGATCCTGGATGCCGTACCCGACGTGCCTGCCGTGCTCTTTTCAGAGGGACGGCGACCCGACGTGCTCGATGCGACGAGGGTGGCGATCGTCGGGACGCGAGCAGCGACACCACACGGGCTCGCCGATGCACGCGAGCTCGGGACGTACCTCGCCGACGAAGGCATCACGGTCGTGAGCGGCCTGGCGATCGGCATCGATGGCGCGGCCCACGAGGGCGCACTGGAACTCGGCGGTGGTGTCCTCGGTGTCGTCGCGACAGGGCTCGACATCACCTACCCACGACGACACGCAACCTTGTACGACCGGGTCCGAGCGAACGGCCTGATCGTGGCCGAGCGAGGGTTCGGCGTCGGCCCGCGACCTGGCCTGTTCCCGGTCCGGAACCGCATCATCGCCGCGCTGGCCGACGTCGTCGTGGTGGTCGAAGCGACGCTCCGAGGCGGCGCTCGCATCACCGCGCAGTTCGCGCTCGACTACGGACGCCCGGTGCTCGCCGTGCCCGGTTCCCGTCGGAACCCTGCCGCGGCCGGAACGAACGCCCTCATCGCCGACGGTGCGCATCCGCTCCTCGAGTGGAGTGACGTGCTCGTCGCACTCGGGATCACTCCCGCGGGGACCCGAGGATCAGCCGCAACTGCGTCACGATCGGCGCCGAGCCTCGACGGCCGAGCCCTCCTCGACGCACTCGGCGGAGACGCCGCGAACCCCGATCAGCTCGCGAGCCGGACGCGGCTCAACCCACAGGCAGTTGCAATCGCACTCGGTGAGCTCGAGCGAACCGGGTGGATCGAGCGCGCGCAAGGAGCGGTGTGGCCACGCTAGGAGTGCACGTACTCCAGCGCCCTCGCCAGGTTCTCGGGTGCCGGATCCAGCATCGCCACGGCTACTCCCCCGTGAAGCTCGGTTCGCGCTTCTCGACGAACGCGAGCATCGCCTCGGCCGTGTCGCTCGACGAGAACGCCAGCGACTGGGCGACGTCCTCGAACTCCAGTGCTTCGGCCATCGACACCGAGAACGACTGGTTGAGCAACTTCTTGGTGATCGAGATCTGCACCGGCGGCTGCTTCGCGATGCGCAGCGCGAGCGCGTCGACCTCGGTGTCGAGGTCGGCCGCCGGGACGACCCGGTTCACGATGCCGAACCGCTCGGCCTCGGCAGCCGAGATCACGTCGGCCAGGAACGCGAGCTCCTTCGCCTTGTGCAACCCGATGAGGCGTGGCAGCACCCACGACCCGCCGAAGTCGAGCGAGAGCCCGCGGCGGGCGAAGATCTCCGAGAACCGAGCCGAGTCGGACGCGACGATCAGGTCGCACCCGAGCGCGAGGTTGCAGCCAGCACCCACCGCCGCGCCGTTCACCTTCGCGATCGTGGGCTTCGGGAGATCGTGGAGTCGCAGCGCGCATCGCCCGACGAGCCGCATCGCGTGCAGCGCAGCGCCCGCGCCCTGCGCGACCTCGCCCGCACCCATCGCGGTGAGATCCGCTCCCGACGTGAACGCGTCCCCGGCGCCGGTGATCACGAGGACTCGGTCGTCGCGTGCGTCGGCCACTTCGTCGAGCACGTCGAGGATCTCGTGCCACATCGGAGTGTCGATCGCGTTCTTCTTCTCCGGTCGGTTCAGCGTCAACGTGACGACGCCGTCATCATCACGGTGGACGAGCACCGCCGTTCGAGCGCTGGTCTCCATGCCGGTACCGTATCGGCGTGGGCCTGAATCCGTTCCGAGAGCAAGTGAAACGCCGCAGCGACCTCTTCCTCGTCGCTGCCGCGCTCGTGGTCGTGGCGCTGCTGGTCGCCTGGGGCCTGTTCTCCTAGCGGTGGCCGACCATGATTGGGCACCCGACCCCTGGGAAGCCGAGCAGGCCGCGGGCGCCGTCGACGTGCGCCACGTGCAGCCCTACGAAGCCGTCAAGCACTACCGCTGCCCCGAGTGTGACCACGACATCCGCCCCGGTGAAGGACACGAGGTCGTGGTCCCGCGCGCCGATCCCGAAGCTCGGCGCCACTGGCACTCGGCGTGCTGGCGTCGCGCGTCGACCCGCAACACCGGTGGTGCCCGGCGCAAGCGCCGCTGACGAGAGAGTCGCCATCGCCCCGGCTCGCTCCGCTCGCGTCAGAACGCGGCTTCGAGCACCTCGATCACCGGGGCCTGACCGGGGTGCTTTCGCACCGACGCGACGTCGAAGCGCAGCGAGCGCGCCCGAGCGTTGCGTTCCTTGAGCCATTGGATCGCGAGGCGACGGATGCGCAGCTGCTTCTCACGCGTCACGGCTTCGGCGGGCGTGCCGAACGTGTCGCTGCGACGCGTCTTGACCTCGCAGAAGACGACGACGCCGGGGCCGGCGAGCACGAGATCGAGCTCACCGTCGCGGCACCGCCAGTTGCGATCGAGCACCTCGTAGCCGGCAACTTCGTACCAGGTTGCGACGGCGTCCTCACCCGCTGCGCCCAAGGCACGGCGGCGATCCGACAACCTAGAGGTCCTTCAACATTACAGGTCCTTGCCGGCGAGCTCCTCGATGTTCACGTCACGGAATGTCAGCACTCGGACGTTCGTGACGAAGCGAGCCGGGCGGTACATGTCCCACACCCAGGCGTCGGTGAGCGTCAAGCGGAAGAACTTCTGCCCGGCCTCGTGCTCGACCTGCACGTCGACTTCGTTGGCAAGGTAGAAGCGGCGCTCCGTCTCGACGACGTAGCGGAACATCGGGAGCACGTCGCGGTACTCCCGGTAGAGCTGGAGCTCGATCTCGGTCTCGTAGCGCTCCAGGTCTTCAGCGCTCACGGGCTAGTCCCGCTTCTCCTTGATCTTCGCGGCCTTCCCGATGCGGTCGCGGAGGTAGTAGAGCTTCGCCCGACGCACGTCGCCGCGGGTGACGACCTCGATCTTGGCGAGGATCGGCGAGTGGACGGGGAACGTCCGCTCGACGCCGACGCCGAAGCTCACCTTGCGCACGGTGAAGGTCTCCCGGATCCCGCTGCCCTTGCGGCGCGTGACGGCTCCCTGGAAGAGCTGGACCCGCTCCCGGGTTCCTTCCACGACTCGGACGTGCACCTTGAGGGTGTCGCCCGGAGCGAAGTCGGGAACGTCGTCGCGGAGACTCGCGCGGTCGACGAGATCGGTGGCGTTCATGATGCAGAGCTCCCGAAGCGGGTAGAGGTGAAGCCGGTAGGCCATTCATCGTAGTGGCCGGGCCCGCGGCCGATCTCCTCGTGGTGACGCTCAGGACGCCGATCAGGCAGGCTGATCAGTCGGGACGGAGCTCGTCCAGCAGCCGGCGGTCGGCCTCGTCGAGGTCGGTCCCGGCGAGCAGGTCCGGGCGGCGTTCCAGGGTCCGCCGGAGGGCCTCGGCCCGGCGCCATCGCGCGATCCGAGCATGGTCGCCGGAGCGCAGGACCTCGGGCACCGTCCACCCGCGGAAGTCGGCGGGGCGGGTGTACTGCGGGTGCTCGAGGAGCCCCGCGACGAAGGACTCCTCGGTCGCCGAGGTCTCGTTGCCGAGCACCCCGGGGACGAGTCGAGCCACGGCCTCGATGACGACGAGCGCCGCCGCCTCACCCCCGTTCAGCACAAAGTCGCCGATCGAGAGCTCGCCGTCGCAGAGGTGATCCGCGACTCGTTGGTCGACTCCCTCGTACCGGCCGCAGATCATCGAGAATCCACCGCCCTGCGCGAGCTCGGTCGCGAGCGCGTGGTCGAGCGGACGTCCGCCCGCCGCGAGCAGGTAGAGCGGGCGCGGCGGATCGAGCGCCTCGACCGCGCTGAACAGCGGCTCCGGCGTCATCACCATGCCGGGACCCCCGCCGGCGGGGACGTCGTCGACGCTGCGGTGCCGGTCGGTCGTGAAGTCGCGCGGGTCGTGGATGCGCACGTCGAGCAACCCGGCTTGGCGAGCACGACCGAGCAACGAGAGCCCCAACGGGCCCTCGAGGTAGCCGGGGAAGATCGAGAAGACGTCGACGCGCACGTCAGAGCTCGAGCAGACCGTCGGGGAGATCGACGACGACGCGGCCCGGCTCGTGCTCGACCACGAAGGTGACGGGAATCAGCACGCCGTCGGCGAGGACGAGCAGATCGTGCGCCGGGTTCGCCTCGACCGACGCGACCTCGCCGATGACGTTGCCATCGGGATCCGAGACCGACGCACCGATGAGCTCGTGGACCCACAGCTCATCCGCGTCGCTCGGGAGCTCGTCCGCACTCAGCACCACGCCGCGCAGGGCCTCGGCCGCGGTGCGGTCTTCGATGCCCTCGAACCCCAACAGCCAGCGATCCTGGTGCGGGCGAGACGTGTCGACGACGAGCGTCTGGACCTCGCCGTCGGGCTTCGGTGCGAAGAGGACCGCGCCGGGAGTCGTGCGCTCGGGGCGGTCGCTCACGAACGTGACGGCGACCTCGCCACCGAGGCCGTGTGCTCGCCCCACTCGACCGACTTCGAGTCGGCGAGGCTGGTCGTCGGGCACGAATGCCTCCCCAGACGTCGAGGCAGCTACTCCGCGACGTCGACGCCGGCCTTGACGCCCTCGGCCGCGCCGGCAGCCCGGGTGACCTGGCGCATGGCCTGGATGACCCGGCCGCGACGACCGATGAGGCGGCCCATGTCGGACGGGCTGGCGTGCACGAGGAGGAACACCTCGTCGCCACCCTTCTCTTGCACGTCGACCTCGACGGCGTCGGGCTCCTCGGCGAGCGCGCGGGCGATGTGCTCGACGACGGCCTTGGCGCGGCCACCGACGATGCGGTTTCCCTCGCCACCGATCTCGTCACCGATGTCGTTGTCGAACTCGCCGGCCGGAGCGTCGTCGATGCGGTTGCCCTCGCCCGCGATCTCGTCCTCGAAGTCGTCGTCGATGCCCTCGTCGAAGTCGGGAGACTCGTCGCTCACTCGGACGTCTCCTCGGCCGGTGCGTCCTCGGCCGGTGCGTCCTCGGCGGGCGCTGCCGCAGCCGTGGCGTCGTCGGCCGGCGCTTCGGCCGCGGGGGCCGGAGCCTTCTCGGGCACGGCCTTCTTCTTCGTCTTGGTGGTGACACCGCGGCCGGTGGAGAACCCGCGACGGTTGAGCTTGGTGTCGATGGGGCCGCTCTTCTCGGCCTCGAACTCGGCCCACACGCCCGAGATCGTGAGCAGCTTCTGCACCGACTCACTCGGCTGGGCACCCTTGCGGAGCCACTCGAGGGCGCGGTCGCCCTTGATGTCGAGCTGCGACGGCTCGCTGCGGGGGCCGTAGTGGCCGATGGTCTCGATGATGCGGCCGTCGCGCGGGCTGCGCGCATCGGCCACGACGACGCGGTAGGTGGGCTGCTTGCGCTTGCCCACGCGCATCAGGCGGATCTTCACGGACACGTCGGTGGGTCCTCTCGAAAACGAACACGCAGAACAGAAGCGGGGTGCCGTGCGGCACGAGCACACAAGAGTAGCGGCCAGGCCTCGCCCGGCGCGAGCCGTGGACGGGCCGCCGATCAGCCGGGAAGCCCCGAGATCCCGCCGCCGCCACCGGGCAGGCCGGGCATCCCGGGCATGCCGCCGAGTGCCGCCGGATCCATGCCAGGCGGGAGCTGCATGCGCCCCTTCTTGCCCCGCTTCCCGGGCTTGCTCATCGACTTCATCATCTGCTGGATCATCTTGAACTGCTTCAGCAGGGCGTTCACCTGCTGGGTGCTCGTGCCGCTGCCGTTCGCGATGCGCAGGCGCCGGGAGCCGTTGATCTTCGACGGGTCCCGCCGCTCCTCGGGCGTCATCGAGCAGATGATGGCCTCCACCCGCCCGAGCTCCCCGTCGTCGATCTCGGCCTGCTTCAGCTCCTTGGGCATCCCCGGGAGCATGCCGACGATGTTCGACAGCGGACCCATCTTCTTCATCTGCCGCATCTGGTCGAGGAAGTCCTCCAGGGTGAACTGGCCCTTGGCCATCTTCTCCTGGGCCTTCACCGCCTCGTCGGCGTCGAAGGCCGCCTCGGCCTTCTCGATCAG
>JBBQFJ010000052.1:0-20552 GCA_038321755.1 Acidimicrobiia bacterium
GATAGGGGAATTACACTGGGGCCATGAGCACCACCCCCGCCGTCCCCGCCCTCGAGACGCCCACCCTTGAAATTGGGGACCTCCACGTCTCGATCGACGGTGCGGAGATCCTCAAGGGCGTCTCCCTGGCGGTCGGAGCCGGCGAGGTGCACACCCTCATGGGCCCCAACGGCTCGGGGAAGTCGACCCTCGCCCGCACCCTGCTCGGCGACACCGCCTACACGGTGACTGCCGGTCAGATCGTCCTCGACGGCGAAGATGTCACCACCCTCTCGACCGCGGACCGCGCCGCACGGGGCATGTTCCTCGGCTTCCAGCACCCCGAGGAGATCCCGGGCGTCAGCGTCCTGAACCTCCTCCGCCAGGCGATGGGCGCACGCAAGGGCATCGCGGACCTGTCGGTGCTCGAGGTGCGCATGGACCTGCTCGAGTGGACCAAGAAGCTCGGGATGGACGACCGATTCACCCAGCGGTACCTCAACGAGGGCTTCTCGGGTGGCGAGAAGAAGCGCAACGAGATCCTCCAGATGGCGCTGCTCGAGCCGGTCGTCGCCGTGCTCGACGAGACCGACTCCGGTCTCGACATCGACGCGCTGCGCATCGTCGCCGACGGCATCGCCACCGTGCGCGCCGCACGCCCGACGCTCGGCATCCTGCTCATCACGCACTACCGGCGGATCCTGCAACACCTCGTCCCCGACCGCGTCCACGTGCTGCTCGACGGTCGCATCGTCGCCACCGGTGGACCGGAGGTGGCCGACCAGCTCGAGCGCGAGGGGTTCGACGCGTTCCGAACGGGAGCGGCAGCATGAGCGGGCTCGACGTCGCGCGCATCAAGGCCGACTTCCCGATCCTCAAGCGCGAGGTGAACGGCGCTCGCCTCGTCTACCTCGACTCCGCGTCGTCCTCCCAGAAGCCGGTCCAGGTGCTCGACGCCATGGAGCGCTGCTACCGCGACTCGTACGCGAACGTGCACCGCGGCGTGTACACGATCGCCGAGGAGACCACCGCGGCGTTCGAAGGAGGGCGCGCGAAGATCGCCAAGCTCCTCCACGCCGGCTCGCCCAACGAGATCGTGTTCACCAAGAACGCGACGGAAGCGATCAACCTCGTCGCGTACTCGTGGGGCCGAGCGAACCTGCGTGAAGGCGACGTCGTCGTGCTCACCGAGCTCGAGCACCACGCCAACATCGTTCCGTGGCACATCCTCGCCGCCGAGCGCGGCATCGAGCTGCGCTTCATCCCCGTGACGCCCGAGTTCGAGCTCGACCTCTCGAACCTCGGCCGGCTCCTCGACGGCGCTCGGCTGGTCGCGTTCTCTGCGGTGTCCAACGTGCTCGGCACCATCAACGATGTGCGGGCCCTCGTCGATGCGGCCCACGCGGCCGGAGCCCTTGCCCTCGTCGACGCCGCCCAGGCCGTCCCCCACCTCGAGATCGACGTCACCTCCTGGGGTGCCGACTTCGTCGCCTGGACCGGCCACAAGATGCTCGGACCGTCCGGGATCGGCGGGCTCTGGGCCCGCCCCGAGCTCCTCGACGCCATGCCACCGTTCCTCGGCGGGGGCGAGATGATCCGCGACGTCACGACGAGCGGGTTCACCACGAACGACGTCCCGTGGAAGTTCGAAGCCGGCACCCCACCGATCGCAGAGGCGATCGGGCTCGGCGCCGCGGTCGACTACCTCCAGGGCCTCGGGCTCGCGGCAATCCGGGAGCACGAGCGTGCACTCACCGCGTACGCGCTCACCGCGCTGGCAGACCGCTTCGATGAGCGCCTCACCATCTACGGACCGACCGACCTCGATCGTCGGGGCGGCGTGATCTCGTTCCTCTTCGAAGGCATCCACGCGCACGACATCTCACAGGTCGTCGACGAGGCGGGCGTCTGCGTGCGGGCGGGACACCACTGCGCGAAGCCGCTGATGCGTGTCCTCGGCGTGCCCGCCACGACACGAGCGTCGTTCTACGTGTACAACGACGAAGCCGACGTCGACGCCCTGGTCGAAGCACTCGTCCGGGCCGAGAAGTTCTTCGGGATCTGATCCGGAGAAGAGGGAACCCCACATGGCCGGACTCGAAGACCTCTATCGCGAGATCATCCTCGACCACTACCGCGCGCCACGGAACCGTGGTGAGCTGGCGGTGCCGCCCGCGCACAAGGTCGAGGGCTTCAACCCCCTGTGCGGCGACGAGGTCGTGCTCTATCTCGACATCGAGGGCGACACGGTCACCGATCTGCGCACCGGCGGACAGGGCTGTTCGATCAGCCAGGCCTCGACGTCGATGATGAGCGCCGCCGTGAAGGGGAAGTCCGTCGAGGAAGCCCGCCGCCTGATCCGGGCGTTCAAGGCGCTGATGTCGATCCACGAGACCCAGCTCGAAGGTGGGGAGATCGCCGACGCGGAGTCCGAAGCGGAGGAGCTCGAGGGCGTGCGACTCGGCGATCTCGAGGCCCTGCAAGGCGTGGTGAAGTTCCCCGTCCGCATCAAGTGCGCCACCCTGGGCTGGAACACCCTCCAACAGGGCCTCGACGAGTCGGCCGAGGATTAACACCCCCGCAACCAAAGTGCGCCGGGCATGGATGGCGCCGCGGCTACGTTGATTACCAGCAGGACCGGCACCACCCAGCAGGACCGGCACCACTGAGCGGAGAGGGGCGAGGATGGAACCGACGGCGTTCACCGATCGCATCGACGAAGCCCTGGAGCAGTTCCGAGGGCGTGATCTCGTCGCTGGGGCAGAGGTGACCGATCTCCTCCTGGACCTGCGGCTGATGCTGCTGGCCGCTGACCTGAGCGCGAGCACGCCCGTCGCCACCTGAGGCTCCATCCCCGGTACCTCAGAGCTCGCTGCGCCGACGCACGGTGCGCGATGGCGGCACCCCCCTGGTCGGGCAATAGGATTCCTTCGAGATGCCAGGACCCCCGGACGACCCGACCAGCCCGAACGGGCGCCCACGTCGGCCTGCACCGCGTGGCGGCCTCGAAGGTCCGCCGCCGCCGCGCCCTGACGGTCCGGCGCCACGGAAGCCTGCGCGACCTCAGCCTGCTCGCGAGCCGGTCACCATCACTCCGGACACCATTGCGGCCGGTGCGGTCGGCGGCACCGAGACGGAGACACTGAGTCCCCGTTCGGCCCGCCGCCAGGAAGCTGCCCGGCGCAAGCGTCGCCGCAAGGTCGCCATCGGCGCGGCGGCGATCATCCTCATCGGCGGTGGTGGCGCCTTCGCGCTCATGTCCGGCGGCTCCGGCGGCGATGCCCGCGCGGCCGGCCCGGTGAAGGCCACCACGACGAGCACGACGGCGCCGGCGTTCACGCCGTTCGCGACGGCGACCACCAAGGGCACGCCCATCACGGTGTACGACTCGCCCGCCGCCACCGGCAAGGTCGTCACCACGCTCTCGCCGCAGACCGAGTACCTCCAGCCGCGCACGCTGCTGATCACCGACACGCAGCCCGGCTGGCTGCACGCGTTGCTCCCGATGCGCCCGAACGGTTCGACGGGTTGGGTGAAGGAGTCCGACGTCACGGTCGGTTCCACACCGTTCGAGATCAAGGTGAGCCTCTCCCAGCACCACGTGTGGCTCACCAACGCCGGCGTGCCGGTGATGGACGCCGCAATCGCGATCGGCAAGTCGGAGACGCCGACGCCACTCGGACGCTTCTACGTCACCGACCCGGTCGACCTCCAGGCGAAGCCGAACGGCGCGTACGGCGCGTTCGCACTTGGTCTCTCGGGATACTCCGAGGTGCTGCAGTCCTTCGAAGGCGGACCCGGGCAGATCGCGCTCCACGGCGGCGCGTGGGAGTCGATGCTCGGCACCGACGTCTCGAACGGGTGCGTGCGCCTGCTGAACGACAACATCCTGCAGATCGCCCAGCAGGTGCCGCTCGGTACCCCGGTCACGATCGAGGCGTAACGCCTCGGGCTACGAGGTCGCCTGTCGGGCGTTCGCGGGCGCTCTCCTCAGGCAGCGGGAGGTGCCGTTGCTAGCACTGAACACCCGCGGTACCTTGCTCCCAGGCGCCACCCCTGGCGCCACACACTTGAGAGACGCCTGGTTCGGGCCGGATGACCGTTCGGTCGTCGCCCGTTCGGGCTCGACGCCTCCCATGACCGTGGAGGATCGTTGTGTCCACCCTCGCACCCCTCGCACCCCTCGCACCCCTTGCACCGCCGGAAGCCCTGTGATGCGCGCGCTCGTCTATCACGGTCCCGGCCTCAAGGGTTGGGAAGAGGTTCCGAAGCCGACCGTCATCGACGACACCGATGCGATCGTTCGAGTCGATGCCACCACGATCTGCGGGACGGACCTCCACATCCTCGAAGGGGACGTCCCCGAGGTCGTGGACGGTCGCATCCTCGGCCACGAGGCGGTCGGCACGGTCGAGCAGGTCGGCCCGTCGGTCCAGCAGGTGCAGGTCGGTGACCGGGTCCTCGTCTCGTGCATCAGCTCATGCGGCGTGTGCCGCTTCTGTCGCGAGGCCCGCTACGGCCAGTGCACCGGTGGCGGGGGTTGGATCCTGGGTCACCTGATCGACGGCACCCAGGCCGAGTACGTCCGGGTGCCGTTCGCCGACACGTCGACCTACCCGGTCCAACCCGGGGCAAGCGACGAAGACATCCTGATGCTGGCGGACATCCTCCCCACCGGCTACGAGGTCGGCGTCCTCAACGGCCGAGTGCAACCCGGCGACGTCGTCGCGGTCGTGGGCGCGGGACCGATCGGGCTCTCGGCGATCCTCGGGGCCCGACTGTTCAGCCCCAGCCACATCATCGCCATCGACCTGGCGGACAGCCGGCTCGATGCCGCGAAGGCGTTCGGTGCGGATGTGACGGTCAACAACGGCCACGAGGACGCGCTCGAGAAAGTCCGCGAGCTCACCGGCGGTCTCGGCGCCGACGTCGCCATCGAGGCGGTCGGGACCCCGGCCACGTTCGAGCTGGCGACGACGCTGGTCCGTCCGTGCGGACATGTCGCGAACATCGGGGTGCACGGCAAGCCCGCGACCTTGCACCTCGAGGAGCTCTGGACCAAGGACGTCACCATCACCACCGGGCTCGTCGACACGTCCTCCACGCCCACGTTGCTCCGGCTCGCCACCGGCGGGCAGCTCGATCCGGCACGGTTCGTCACGCACCACTTCCTGCTCGATGACTTCGTCGCGGCGTACGACACGTTCGCGAACGCCGCCGACACGGGTGCGCTGAAGGTCGTCGTGACACGCGAACCCGTCGACGCGAGCAACTGATCAGGAAGCGCTCGTGGTGACGAGACCCGTCACCACCGAGGCGTCAGGCCTGAGCCTCAGGTGACGTTCGCGACGTAGGTGCTCTGGGCGAGCACCTGCCCCGCGGAGCCATACGTCGTCATCGTGTACGTGTATGCCCCGGGAAGCCTCCAGGTGAGGTTTGCCGATCCGCTCTGCGAGCTCGCGTTCAGGCCGGCGCCGGTGGCACTCCACCGCACGCCACCGCTCGCCGACCAGACCGCGGTTCCTGCTCTCCCCCCTACCCGCACGGTGATGCTCGCTGTGCCCGTCTCGGGCGGCGCGGTCGGCGGGCTCGTCACCGGTGGTGGTGGCGGCGGAACGAAGGGCTTCGTCGTCGCGGTCGTGGTGCTCGGCACGTCGGTCGGCACCTCGACGGGGACCGTCGACGTCGTCGTGTCTTCGCCCGTCGTGGTGGTGACGGACGGCGCGTCGCTGATCGCCACCTTCACCTCGTCCACCTCGTCGGCGAACGCGCCCACACCGACGACCGCGACCATCGCGACGATCCCGGCAACCACCAGTCCCCTGCGGCCGAAGTGGCGGCGCCGCGTCGCGCGCCCGTCGGACGGCGCGTCGGGATCCGAACCGGTCACGGTCTCCGACTCGGCCATCGGCACGCCCGACTCGATCATCGCGTGCGCGACCTTCATCCTCAGGAGCATCGGGACGACGAGGAACGGCAGCGCGCCGAACATCGCGCTCGGCTCGAGGCGGGTCTGGCGTCGCTCCTGACACTCGGCGCACTTCTCGGCGTGCCGAGTGGTCACTCGCACCGCCTCGGGACCGAAGCGGCCGACCTGCGCCGCCGTGAGTGCAGCCGCGAGCCCTTCGCACACTGGCTCGCCACTGCGCCAGAGCACACGTGCTTCGACCGCCGTCTTCAAGCGATTGCGCGCTCGGTGCACCGCCTGGTTCGCGGCGTTCCGGTTCATCCCGACCGCTTCACCGATCTCGGCCGGCGTGAGGCCGTGCCGCAGCCCGAGGTCGAGGATCTCGGCATCCCGGTCACCGAGCGCGGCAGCCGACTCCCACACGAGCGCGACGAGCTCGTTGTCCTCGATCGCGTGCGCCGGGTCGTCCGCGGTCCGAGTTCGGTCCTCGACGCGGAACCCCGCGGGGGCGGATGCCGGCGACGGGCCGGCGGACTCGATCATCGCGAGCCCCTCGTCGTCGAACGGGGTCGCCTTGGCGTCCTTCCGCTTTCGATCCAACGCGGCGTTGCGCGCGATCCGCAGCATCCAGCCGCCGAACGCCTCGGGGTTCTCGAGGCGATCGAGGTTCTTCCACGCCGAGACGAACGCATCCTGTGACACGTCCGACGCCGCGGCATCGTCGTGGGTGATGCGGAACGCGAGGTCATGCACGCGGGTGAACCACCGGTCGTAGAGCCGTCCGAAGGCATCCGGGTCCTCGCCGCGGGCGCGCGCGACCAGCGCAGCATCCTCGGCACGCTCGGCAGCTCGGCGGTCGTCGTCCATCCGTTGAGGTTCATTGTCTCCCATTGGCGCCTCGGTTGGCACCTGGAGAGAAGACGAACCAGCCGGGTCCCTGCTTACGGCAGGCGGTCTGGCGAGGCGGTTGCGCCGGCGAAGGACCGCACGAGCCCAGCCAGCTCCTCGGGGCGCTCGAACACCAGCCAGTGCGCGGCGTCCCGGACGACCTCGAGCCGGGCATCCGGCAGCTCGGCCGCGTAGACCTCGGCATGGGCCGGGGGGACGAGGCCGTCCTGGGCCCCGGCGACCACCAGCACCGGGACCGAGACCCGGTGCAGACGGCCACGGAGCTTCGGGTTGTGCAGGTACGGATCCCAGCCGATCCGTGCGGTCGCGGCCATCGCCTTCCACATCGGGATGACGAGCTCGACGGGTACCTCCATCTGCTTGCCGACGTCGCCCGTGAACTCCGCCATCTGGTGCATGACCACCGCGATGGGATGCGACTGGTCGGCGAAGAGCATCTCGGCCAGCTCGGCCGGCGACCGACCGAACATCTCGGCGATCGGCGCATCCTCCAGGTAGAGGCCGACGGGATTCACCAGCACGAGCGCCCCGACGCGCTCCGGGTGCCTCGTCGCGAGCTCGAGCGCCATCCAGCCACCGAGGGAGAGCCCGAGCACCAGCGGTCGGTCGAGGCCCAGCGCGTCCCACACGTCGAGCAGGTGGAACACGATGTCTTCGGGCCCGTCGATGTCTTCGATGCCTTCGGACTCACCGAAGCCCGGCAGCACGGGGACGATCACGTCGAAGTCGGCGCTGAGGTCGTCGAGGAGCGGAAGGTCGGCCTCCCCACCCGCCGAGTGCAAGTACACGAGCTGCGGACCGACGCCGCCGCGGAAGACCTGCACCGCGCCGAGCGCGGTGTCGACCCGCGATTCCGTCAGCGCGCTCACGGCGCGTCCTCGGACGCACGCAGCCTCGGCATCACCTGTTCGGCGAACAGCTCGAGGTTTCGACGCGTGAGATCGGCCGGGAGGCTCCCGAGCTGGAACAGCCCGAGCAGGTTGCCGACACCCAGCCGCTCGATGCACTCCTCGAGCTGCTCGGCGACGGTCTCGGGCGAGCCGACGATCGCGTAGCGCCCGTCGACGATCTCGTCCCACGAGTCGACGTTCACCATGAACGAGCCCGCGCCCTTCATCACGTTCTCGAGCGATCGCACCGACGTGTACCCGGGCGGCTGAATCGTGATGCCCGGGAGCAGGCGCTTCACGAAGTACCAGAGGTGCTCCTCGTACTCGCGTCGGGCCTGCTCGTCGGTCTCGGCGACGTAGATCGGGACGAGCCATCCCGACTGGTGCGGGTCCGCGGTGTACCCCTCGGCCTCGCAAGCGTCGCGGAACATCTGGAACGTCCGCTCGAAGACGCTGAGGTGGAAGTACGGGATGCCCATGTACGCGTAGTGGTGGCGGGCAACGAACTCCATGGTCTCGAGCGAGCCCGCGCCCGGGATCCAGATCTCGGGGTGCGGCTGCTGCACCGGTCGCGGCCACGGGTTCACGTAGCGGATCCGGTAGTGCTTGCTCACCCACTCGAACGGGCCCGGCGTCGTCCATGCCTTGAGGATGAGGTCGTGGGCTTCCTGGAAGCGCTCGCGGGCGTGGGCCGGGTTCACGGAGAACGAGTAGTACTCCGGTCCCCCGCCGACCACCATGCCGGCGATGAGGCGGCCGTCGCTGAGGTTGTCGATGACGGCGAACTCCTCGGCGACGCGCGTCGGAGGGTCGTACAGCGGGAGCGCGTTGCCCACGACGGCGATCTTCACCCGGCTGGTCTCGCGTGCGAGCGCGGCGGCCATGAGGTTTGGCGAGGGCATCAACCCGTAGGCGTTCTGGTGGTGCTCGTTGACGCACACCCCATCGAAACCGAGCTCTTCGGCGTAGACCAGCTCGTCGAGGTATCGGTGGTAGAGCTGGATCCCGATCTTGGGGTCGTACAGCGAGTTGGGGATCGTGACCCAGGCCGTACCTTCGTACGCCGGATCGAGGCCGATGTAGGGCATCAGGTGGAACGAGAAGCACCGCACGGGCGCCACCCTAGGCAGCAGGCGCCGGGCCCGGCGGGCGGGGCGGGCGGTGGGACGGGGACGGCGGGCGGGACGGGGCCGGGGACGGGGGCCGCGGCGCACCCGGTACAATCACCGCTTCATGGTGCAGAAGGCCTTCCCCGTCCGAGTGCTGCTCAGCCTCTTCCTCGCCTTCGTCCTGGTCGGAGGCGTGGTGGCTGCGGGAGCCGCGCTGCGCGACGGCGGCACGTCGTCCGCGACGGCCGACGAGTCGACGACCACCACGGCACCGACGTTGCCCACCACCACGACGACGACGCTGCCGCCGGTCACCACACCGACGATCCCCGGGCTCATCCAGCCGGCGAAGGCCACCACCTTGCCGGTCATCGATTACGTGACAGTCATCGGACCAGGGTCGCTCCCCGGTGTCGTCCAGCCGTTCGAGCAGCGCCTCGCCGACCTCAAGTTCGATCCGGGCTCGATCGACGGCGGTTGGGACCAGATGACGACGTACGCGGTGCAGGCGCTCGAGAAGATCGCCGGGCTGCCACGCGTCGGACGGATCGGCGCCGCCGAGGCGAGCGCGCTCGTCAACTTCCAGTACCCGATGCCGTTGCACGCCACCGCGGAGGCGAACCGCACCGAGATCGACGTCACCAAGCAGGTGATCACGCTCTACGAGAACTACCAGGTGCGCCTGATCACGACGACGTCGACCGCGAGTGGACAGTCGTTCTGCTACAACACGCCGAAGGCCGCACCGACCGCGCACATCTGCGAGGTCGCGACGACGCCGAGCGGTCGGTACCAGTACTACCTGTTCCGTGCGGGCGTCGACAACGGCGATCTCGGTGGGCTCTACAACCCGTACTACTTCTTCAAGGGCCGCGCGATCCACGGCTACGACTCGGTGCCCACCGAGCCGGCGTCGCACGGGTGCGCACGCATCCCGATGCCGATCGCCGAGTACTGGCACACCCTCGTGCACGACGGCGACGCCGTCTACGTCGATGGTGGCAGCGACGGCGAGCACATCATCTCCAGCACCGCCGTCTAGTGCTTCTTCTCAGGCTTCTTGGCACGTTGACCGACAACTGTTGTCGGTCAACGTGCCGAGAAGGTGGCTAGGCACGTAGCTGCCGACGAATCTCGGCGGCGACCGACTCCGGGTGGCGATCAACTTCTCGCCACATGAAGTGGAGCGGTCGCCATCCAGCGTCGAGGAGCTGTCGGTCTCGGACGTTCCGAGCCGCAGCCGCGCCCGGTGAGGAGTGGAACTCGTAGCCGTCGACCTCGATCGCGAGTCGGCGATCCGGAAATGCGAAGTCGACGACGGCGATGAATCCACCATGCTCATCGACCACCGTGTGCTCTGCCGTTGCATGACCGAGCCCCGCCTCGCGGAGCAACGTCGCCATCCGTGCTTCGAAGACGCCGGCTGGCGCGCCTTCGTGCAGCCGAGCATCGATCAGTGGGCGAAGAACACCAACGCCGCGTCGACCCTTTCGAGCGACGGCGACGAGGGCGTCGCGGACATCCCTCGCTTCAGCCATACGTTGTCCGAGTGCCCGGTCCAACGCGGCTTCGACCGTTCGGGGACGCGACACCGAACCGAGGTCAACGAGGGTGCGGGCCACGGTCGTCGTCGGTACGTCAGAGACGAACGACACCCAACGCGGACCAAGGTCCGCGAGGCGATGAACGATGACCTGACCAACCTCGGGAGAACGCCGACGACTCGTACTCACCTCGATCGGCGGGTTGCGATACGAGAGCAGTCCGAACGAGATCGCCGCAGCGCGATGCGAGACCGCTGTCTCAGGTCCGATCGCGAGGCAAGCGGCCAACAGAGCTTGCTCGCGGGACGGTGTCGCGCCGCGGAATCGAAAGACGCCGATGTGCACCCGATCCCAGACCCCGCTCTGGACTCGGTATCGGATCTGGCGCTCGCTCATGCCCAGACCAGACGCCTGCCCGTGGCTCACCAAGCCGTGCTGACACGCGGCCAGATCGGCGATGTCACGGTGCCCACTCATCGTTCACCTCCTGAACGCGGGTTCTTGGCACGCTCACCGACAGCTATTGGCGGTGAACGTGCCAAGAACACCGGGCGGCCTGGGTCGTGACCCCACGGTTAGGGTCCGCAGCGTGGAGACACTCATTGGGGGGCGGGCGTTCCTCGAAGGGCCGCGGTGGCGTGTCGACGCGGACGGCCGGGCTGCGCTCTACGTCTCGGACATGCACGCCCACGAGGTGCTGCGAGTGGCGCTCGACGGGACGTCGACAGTCGTCGCGGCACTCGACACCGCGCCGTCCGGGTTGGGGTGGCTACCCGACGGGCGCATGCTCATCGTGTCGATGGACGACCGTCGCCTACTGCGCCTCGAGCCCGACGGATCACTCGTCGAAGCCGCGAGCTGCGCGGCGCTCGCGCCGAACGAGATCAACGACATGGTCGTCGACCGGCACGGCCACGCGTTCATCAGCCAGTTCGGTTCCGACTTCCACGCCGGCGAACGGATGGTCCCGGCGCCCATCCTGCGTGCCGACCCCGACGGGTCGGTGCGTGCCGCGACCGACGGTCTCCGCATGGCGAACGGCATGGTGATCACCGCCGACGGGCGCACGCTGGTCGCGGCGGAGAGCGCGGGCCGGTGCCTCACCGCGTTCGACCTCGCCGACGACGGCACCCTGTCGAACCAGCGCCTCTGGGCCGACCTCCCCGACGGCGACTATCCCGACGGCATCTGCATCGACGCCGAGGACGCGATCTGGGTTGCCGGCCCGGCGTCGGACCGGTTCGTTCGGGTGCTCGAGGGCGGCGAGGTCACTGACGTCGTCGCCGTCGCCCCTCGCCACGCCATCGCGTGCGCGATCGGTGGCACCGACCGCCACACGCTCTTCATGCTCACGTCGCCGACCCACGGTCAGCCTGACGAGTCACGTGCAACCCGCGACGCCAAGGTCGAGACCACCCCGGTGTCGGTGTCTGCCGCCGCACCCTGACCACCCACGATCGCGGGTTCTCGGCACGCTGAGCGACAGCTATTGGCGGCCAACGTGCCAAGAAGCCCCGAGTCGAGTCGAGTCGAGTCGAATCGAGCATCGGAGACCCTGGGCACGGCCCCCACCCTCGACGGACCATCGTGACGTGACCGGAGTCACCGTTGACCCCGCCCCGCGCCCGGCCCAGGATGCAGGCACCACGATCGCTCCCGGGGGGATGCACGATGGCGCTGCCACGCGGCGAGGTCACGAACGGGCTGCTCGCCGAGCTCGACGCCTTCGGGGAGTTCCTGCGCACGATCGACGATGCGGATCGCAACGTCCCGACCCGCTGTGACGGTTGGGATGTCGCCGACGTCGCTGCGCACACCATCGGCTCGCTCGCCGACGTGGCCGCCGGGCGCTTCGACGGGTTGGGGACTCCCGAGGTCACCGAGCGGCAGGTCGTCGAACGACGCGGCAGGTCGACCAACGAGCTCGCCGACGAGTGCGCCGAGGTGCGCACCGCGGCGGCCGGACTGCTTGCCATCTTCGACGACGAGGCGTGGGCCGGGCCCGCACCCGGCGGCTACGAGGGCACGCTCGGCGACGGCGTCGAGGCCCTCTGGTACGACACGTACCTCCACGCGGACGACATGCGCGCCGCGCTCGGCCGCCCCTCGGTGTCCGGCGACGGCCTCCGCGCTGCCGCGTCGCACCTCGCTTTCGAGCTCACGAAGCGCGAGTGGGGACCGGCCACGCTCGCACTCGACGGCCTGCCCGAGTTCCCGGTGAGCGGTGGGGGCGGTCGACGCATCGAAGGCGACCCGCTCGTGTTCACGTACGTGGCCACTGGTCGCGCGGACCCGGCGACGCTGGATCTCGACGCGGGCGTGAACGTCTACGCGTAGCTAGAAGCCGGGCTCCGCGAAGGGGTCCGCGGCTTCGGGCCGCTCGACGCGCAACGTCTCCACGCCGAGCTCGGCCGCGAGGCCTTCGTAGCCCGTCTCCTCGAGCGAGTCGGCGAGCTCCGGACCACCGCTGGCGACGACCCGTCCGCCCATGAGCACGTGCACGCGGTCGGGTCGCAGCTCGGTGAGGAGGCGTGCGTAGTGGGTGATCGCAAGGACGCCGAGTCCGTCCTCGGACGTCATCGCCTCGACCCGCCGCGACACGTCGCGCAGTGCGTCGACGTCGAGCCCCGAGTCGATCTCGTCGAGGATCGCGAACTTGGGCTTCAGGACGGCGAGCTGCAACGTCTCCATGCGCTTCTGCTCGCCGCCGGAGAACTCGTCGTTCACCCCGCGGCCGAGGAACTCGTCGGTGACGGCGAGTCGGGTCGCCTCGTCGGCGAGCAGCGTGTCGACACCGCCAACATCGCCCCCACGCGAGCGGACGGCTGACGTCAGCAGCTCTCCCACCGGCACACCCGGCACGGCAACCGGGTACTGCATGCCCAGGAACAGGCCGAGGTTCGCTCGGCGCCAGGTCGGGATCCCGAGCAGCTCCTCGCCGTCGATCGTCACCGAACCCTGCGTGATCTCGTAGTCACTCCTGCCCATCAGGACGTGCGACAACGTCGACTTCCCGGATCCGTTGGGACCCATGAGCGCGTGCACCTCGCCGGATCGGATCTCGAGGTCGACACCACGAAGGATTTCGAGCCCGGTGCCACCCTGGACGGGCACCGTCGCGTGCAGGTCCGTGATCGAGAGCACGCTCATGGCAGCGTCACGATCACGTCTTCGCCCTCGAGCCGGACCGAGTACACCGGCACCGGCTTCGTGGCGGGCAAGGCGTGCGCCTCGCCGGTGGTGAGCGAGAACGTCGAGCCGTGCATCGGGCACTCGATCTCGCACTCGTCGGGCCACACATCACCTTCGGAGAGCGAGTAGTCCTCGTGCGAGCACTCGTCGCCGATGACGTAGAAGTCGTCGCCGATGCGCACGACGGCGAGGCGAAACCCCTCGACGTCGAAGCGCTTCGACGAATCCGGCTCGATGTCCTCACGGGTGCAGATCGCGATCTCGGTCGTCACGTTCGGTGCTCGATCTTCTCGATGACGCTGCGGCGGAGTGGTTCCACGAGCGCGGGGATGGGGAGACGTGCGAAGACGTCGTCGAAGAACCCGAGCACGATGAGGCGCTCCGCCTCGTCCGGCGGGATCCCCCGCGTCTCGAGGTAGTAGAGCTGGTCCTCGTCGATCGGTCCGACGGTGCTCGCGTGCGAGCACTTCACGTCATTGGCCTCGATCTCCAGGTTCGGGATCGATTCGGCGCCCGCGCCCTCCGTCAACACCAGGTTGCGGTTCGTCTGGTACGCCTCGGCCTTGGCCGCGGCGGGCCGGAGGTGCACGAGACCCGAGTACACCGAGCGAGCCGTGTCCTCGACGGCACCCTTGAAGAGCAGGTCGCTGTGGGTGTTCGGCGCGTCGTGATCCTGGAGCGTCCGGAAGTCGAGCATCTGCTCGTGGTCCCCGAAGTACACCGCGATGAGGTCGCTCTGCGCACCCGGTGCCGCGAGGAGGGACTCGCTCCGGAGCCGGGCGTAGTGGCCACCCAGTGCCACCGCCGAGGATCGGAGCGAGGCGTCGCGTCCGAGGTGCGCCCGCTGGAGCGCGATCTGCCAGGTGCGCGGGCCGTGCTCCTGCACCGTGACGTAGCGAACGTGGGCGTTGTCGCCGACGAGCAGCTCGACGACCGAGTCGACGAGGTGGCCGGGACCCCCAGCGGGAAAGTCGGGCGAGCCCGATCGCTCGACGAGCGTGACCTCGGAGCTCTCCCCGGCCACGAGCAACGTGTGCGGGAAGCTCGCCAGACCCTCACCGTCGGCCCAGTGGAGCACGACGATCGGCTGCTCGACCACGACGCCGTCCGGGACCTTGATGTACGCCCCACCCGCGAGGAACGCGTCGTGGAGCACCGTGAACGCGTCGGGTGAGGCGTCGGAGCAGGTGCCGAGCGCGCCGTGCACGTCGTCCTCGGTGCAAGTCGCGATTCCGCAGACCATCACGCCCTTCGCCTCGAGTGCTGGATCGAGCTCGTGATGCACCACGCGTCCGTTGCGGACCACGACGAGTGCAGCGTGCTCGCCGACCTCCGCCGCGAAGGGTCCGCCGCCGGGCGCGGGCTCGACGCCCGGAGGGCCGAGCTCCTCGGGAGCCACCGGTCGGTAGCGCTCGAGGTCGAGCGCATCGATCCGGCTGTATCGCCAGATCTCTTCCGATGCGGTGGGCCACGTGATCTCGCCCAGGTGCGCGGCGGCGGCGCGCCGACGTTCGACCAGCCAGTCGGGGCCGTCGAGCGCGCGCGAAGCCTCGGGGGTGAAGGTCGTGGTCACGGACGGACGAGCGAGGCGCGGAGAAACCCGTTCGCGCCGGCGGCGGAGCCGACGGGCGCGAGGAGCGGGATCAACCGACCGCGCCCTCCATGTTGAGCTCGATGAGCCGGCTCAGCTCGACCGCGTACTCCATCGGCAGCGTCTTGGTGATCGGCTCGATGAACCCGTTGACGATCATTGCCGTCGCCTGCTGCTCCGTGAGCCCACGCGACATCAGGTAGAAGAGCTGGTCGTCGCCGACCTTCGAGACGGTCGCCTCGTGGCCGATGCGCGCGTCCTTCTCCTCGATCTCCATGTACGGGTACGTGTCGGAGCGGCTGTCCTCGTCGAGGATGAGCGCGTCGCAACGCACGTGGCTCTTGCACCCGTACGCACCTTCCTCGACCTTCACGAGGCCGCGGTACGTGGTGCGCCCACCGTCCTTGGAGATCGACTTGCTGTCGATGATCGACGTGGTCTCGGGTGCGGCGTGCGTCATCTTGGCGCCCGCGTCCTGGTGCTGTCCCGGCCCCGCGTACGCGACCGAGAGCACTTCGCCGTGCGCCTTCGGGCCGGTCATGACGACGGCCGGGTACTTCATCGTGAGCTTGGAGCCGAGGTTGCCGTCGATCCACTCGACGGTGGCCTCGGTCTCGGCACGCGCTCGCTTCGTGACGAGGTTGTAGACGTTCGGCGACCAGTTCTGGATCGTCGTGTAGCGGATCCGCGCGCTCGGCTTCGCGATCAGCTCGACCACGGCGGAGTGCAACGAGTCGGTCGAGTACACCGGGGCCGAGCAGCCCTCGACGTAGTGCACCGAGGAACCCTCGTCGGCGATGATCAGGGTGCGCTCGAACTGCCCGGCGTTGTTGGAGTTGATCCGGAAGTACGCCTGGAGCGGCATCTCGCAGTGGACGCCGGGCGGCACGTAGATGAACGAGCCACCACTCCACGCCGCGGAGTTGAGCGCGGCGAACTTGTTGTCGCCGGGCGGGATGACCGTCGCGAAGTGCTCCTGCACGAGCTCGGGGTACTCACGGACGGCGGTGTCCATGTCGGTGAAGATGACGCCCGTCTTCTCGAGCTCGTCGCGGTTGCGGTGGTACACCGTCTCGGAGTCGTACTGCGCGGTGACGCCCGCGAGGAACTTGCGCTCCGCCTCGGGGATGCCGAGCTTCTCGTACGTCGCCTGCATCTCGTCGGGGAGCTGGTCCCACTCGGAGACCTGTCCTTCGGTGGGCTTGAGGTAGTAGTAGATGTCGTCGAAGTCGATGTCGGGCATGTTCTTCGCGAACCACTCGAGCATCGGCTTCGCCTCGAAGCGCTTGAGCGAGTTGAGGCGGAACTTCGTCATCCACTCGGGCTCTTCCTTGTGCCCGGAGATGTCGCGCACGACGTCTTCGTTCAGGCCCTTCTTGGGCGTGTAGATGTAGTTGTAGGTCGAGTCGTGCCAACCGAGCTTGTACTTGCCGAGATCAATGTCACTGACGGCCATCTGCGCTCCCGAGGCGGGTGCGGCCCGATGGTGGGGGGACCACCGGGTTGCGTGGGGGTATTTCCACTACGCCGATAGTAACAATTCGGCGGGCCGTTCTCAATCCCCTCCCCACAGGGTTTTGCCACGAGCGGCAGGGTTCCTCAGCGCTTGGCGGCCTGGAGGGCCGACGCCGCGGGCTTGGTCGTCGGGGTCGTGGGGGCGGTCGTGGTGGGTCCGGCCGTCGACGGGGTCGTGGTCCCCTTGAGCTTCGCCTGGGCCTGGGCCACGAGGTCCTGCGCCTGCTTGACCAGCGTCTGGTAGGTCCCCAGATCGCCGTTGCGCAGCGCCGAATCGGCCTCGTTGAACTTGGCCGCGGCCTGGTCGAGGAGCTGCTGGATCGTGGAGTCGCCCGTCGTCGGCGTCGGGTTGGAATCCGGGGTCGTCGGGGTCCCGGTACCGCCGAAGAGCAGCTTGAGCGCGTCGTTCACGTTCGCGGCCTTCACCGGCGCCTTGCCCTGCACGAGCACGGTGACGAACTGGAACTGCGGGAATGGGTTCGGGCCCTGCGCCGCGATCGTGAAGATCGGCTGCACGTAGACGATCGAATCGCCGACCGGGATCAGCTGCACGTTCCCGCTGATCACGCGCGACCCCTTCTGGTCGAGGAGGGTGATCGCCTGCGAGATGCCCGTGTCCTTGTTGATGTTCGCCGCCACCTGCACGGGGCCCAGCACCTGTTGGCCCTGGGGCATCACGAACGCGTCGAGCTGGCCGTAGTTGCCCGGATCGGACTTCGCGGTCATGAACGAGACCAAGCGCGTCTGGGAGTTGTCCTTCGACACCGGGACGAACGGCTGCAGGATGAGGAAGCTCTCGCGGTCGTCACCCGGCGTTCGGATGTACAGGTAGTACGGATCCTGCCGCTGGGTCTGCGCGGTGATCTCGGGCGACCGGCCCGAGGCCTGGTTCGTCGACGCGGCCGCCGGGATCGAGCCGACGACGGCACTCGGATCAGGCGACAGCAACCAACGCTCGTTGCCGGAGTAGAAGCGGCGCGGCTCTGTGACGTGGTACTTCGCGAACACGTTCGACTGCAGCTTGAAGAGATCTTCCGGGAAGCGGAGGTGCGACACCAACACCTTCGGCATCGCCGTGAACGGCGAGAACAGATCGGGGAACGCCTCTCGGTACGAGCGGATGATCGGGTCGGTCGGATCGATCACGTAGAACTTCACGGTGCCCTCGTAGGCATCGACCGTCGCCTTCACCGAGTTGCGCGCGTAGTTGTAGTCGCCGGCGAGCCCACCCGAGCCGCTGAACGACTGCCCGTAGGGGTACTCGTTCGACGTCGTGTACCCGTCGAGGATCCATGTCGTCTTCCCGTCGACGATCACCGGGTACGGGTCGGCGTCGAACTGGAGGAACGGTGCGAGCTTCTCGACACGCGCCTTGATGTCACGGTTGAACATGATCTTCGAACCATCGGTGATCTGACCGGAGATCAGCGGATCCAGCTGTCCGAACTTCAGCGCGAACGCAGCCTTGCGGACGAAGTTCGAGAGCTCGACGCCATCCTTGCCCTGGTAACGCGTGTAGTTGTCTCGGGCTCCCTGCTGCGCGAAGTTGAACTCCTTCTGCTTCGCGCCCGTGATCACGTAGCCGTCGAGGCCCTCCCCGAGGTACACCTGCGCGCCCTTGTCCGAGAGCGGCAGATCCTGACCCTGCGGGGGCACGTCGCTGAGCACGAACGCGGGCGAGCCGTCGGAGTTCGCCTTGTTGCTCGGTGCCGCGACCGCGCCGTACCCGTGCGTGTAGACGATGTGCTCGTTGACCCACGACTGGCTCGGCAGCTCGGTGCTGTTCAGCTCGCGCGCCGCGATGAGCACCTGGGTGGTCTGTCCGTTGAGGTCGTACCGGTCGACGTCGACGTCGTTGATCCGGTAGTAGGTCTGCAACGCCTGGAGCGTCTGGTAGGTCGAGCGGATGATGCCTGGATCCCAGAGGCGCGCGTTGTTGATCGTCGGGAGGTTCGCCTCGACCGTCTCGGGCTTCAGGTCCTGGGTGTAGTCGAAGTTCTTGACGTCGACCTTGTCGAGGTTGAACGACTCGCGCGTCGCCTCGATGTTGCGCTTGATGAAGGGCCGTTCGGCCGCGTACTCGTTCGGCTTCACCTTGAAGTTCTGGATCGCCGCCGGATAGATCGTGCCCACGACCAGCGCGACGAAGGCCCAGAGGCCCACCGCGATGACGGGCAGCACCCAACCACGCCGCCAGATGTTCCAGATGAACAACGCAGCCGCGATGACCGACACGAAGATCAGGAAGTTCAACGCAGGGAGCTGTGCCTTGACGTCGGTGTAGCTCGCCCCGTCGACGACGCCGCGCGACGAGAAGTTGAGCTCGAAGCGTGAGAAGTAGTAGCCGGCCGTCTTCACGAGCGCCATCATGGCGACGATCACCGAGAGGTGCGCCTTGACGTGCGGCGTGAAGCGCTGCACCGGGCTCTGGAAGCGGATCCCACCGTTGAGGTAGTGGGCCACCGCGGTGACGAGCAGGACGATGACCAGCCCGGCGAACAGCCAGTCGATCATGAACTTGATGAACGGGAGCTGGAAGACGTAGAAGCCGATGTCCTTGTGGAACTGCGGGTCCGTCTTGTCGAAGTTGACCCGGTGGGTGAAGAGGATCCACTGGCGCCACTGCGACGAGACGCCGATCCCGGCGATCAGTGCGAAGAAGAAGGAGACGCCCACGCGGATGCGGCCGCGGTAGCGCCCGGTGGCTTCCTGGTAGCGGGTGACGAGCTCGTCCTCGGGAGTCGGCGTGCTCATCGCACGGAACTTCGGTGCCAGCCGGTCGGCGATGACGAGGTTCACGAGCATGATCGCGAAGAAGATCACCGTGAACACCAGGGCCGGCAGCACCCGTGCCGTGAGCAGGCGACCCCAGGTGTCGCCCTGGGCGAGCGAGTCGAACCACAGGTAGTCGGTGAAGAACCCGGCGAGCCCGCGCAGGCTGAAGAGGAGGACGAGCAGGATCACCGCCAACGCGATGATCCACCCGCGGAACCGATAGCTACGGCGCTCGGCCGTGGGGACGCGCATCGCCGAGAAGCCTAGATGGTGGGGGTGGCGGTTCCGGCGTCGCCCGCGAGCACCACGAGGCATCGACACCCCGGGTGGGCCGGCGGGAGGAGCTGGCCGGTCGGGAACGAGCCGCCCTTCAGCGTGGGCTCCAACGCATTGTCGTCACAGTCCGGGCAACGCCCCGGCTCGTCGGGCACCCACCGCAGGGGTGCTGCGGGTCCGGCACCGTCGTAGGAGCCCCGGGCGTACGCCGCGCTCAGGACGTCGAGCACGTGCACCTCGAGGTCCGAGCCCTTCCACTCGCGATACCGGGCGCCGATCGCGGAGCCGATCACGCGCTGGAGCTCGGCGGGCGACTCGTACGGCCCGTCGGCGACGACGCGCTCGATCGTGGTGATCAGACGTTCGCGGAGCGGCTTCACGATGACCGCCACGAGCTCCGCGACCACGCGTCCCGGCGCACTGGTCACCCGTCCGGTCTTGCCGACGGCGGCGCGCCCACCGAGGTACGCGCCGTCGACCCCGGGGCCGACGACCTCGACCCACGCGTCGCGCTGGTGCTCGGGATCCGGGAGCAGCCGACGTGCTTCGGGACGACCACGCGCCCGCCGGACGGCGTCGAGCAGGGTGTTCTGTTCATCCTGGAGAAGTCGCTTCGACCCGCGCACGAGCCCGGGCAGCAACGGCTCGAGCACCGCGGCGCGCCGTCGACGCGATGCTGCGTCGGGATCCTCCGGTGGGGCAACCGGTTCGGGCTCGGCGTCAAGCTCCGGCTCGGCGTCCGGTTCGGGCTCGGCGTCAAGCTCCGGTTCGGCCTCGTCCCGGGTTGGTGGTTGGGCCCCCCGAGGCGGCGCCACCCGCGCGCCCCTCGGGCGACGGGCGCGCGGCCGGCCCGCGGCGGGCCCC
>JBBQFJ010000053.1:0-20285 GCA_038321755.1 Acidimicrobiia bacterium
GGATCGTCGCCAGGCTGACGTCGCCCGCGAAGGTGACGACAGCCAGACGGGGCGCTGGTTCAGGACATCTCCGAGTAGCTGGAAGCAGCCGGCCCGCCCGGCATACTCGACTCCGTGCACGGGCGTCGCCGTGAAAGCTGCTCGGTTTCCACGGCGACCACGCCTGCTTGCCTGCGCTGCGGCGCGGCGATGACGTGGATCCATTCCTCGTGGCAGTGCCCGACCTGCAAGTTCAAGGAGGGGTGCTGTGGATAGCGTCCGCGCTTCATGCTCGCCGCGGTCGTCGGCGCCGTCACGCTGATCGGTGTCGCCCTGAGCATCGCCTCGCCACCCGTCCCGATGAACCGGACCACGAGCGGCATCGCGGGCTTCCTCTCCAACGTCTTCGGGACGGCCGCGGCGATCGGTGGCCCACCGATCGGCCTCCTGTTCCAGCACCACCGAGGCACGGTCGCCCGGTCCACGATCTCGACGTTCTTCGCCTTCAGCGCGGTCCTGTCACTCGTCGGCTATGCAGCAGCGGGAACGATGCACACCGACCAGGCGCTGTTCGCCCTCGTGCTGCTCCCGGCGATGGCAGTCGGCTTCTGGCTGAGCCGACACCTCCACCCGTTCGTCGACGGTGGCTGGCTGCGCCCGGTGGTGCTCGTGCTCTCCACCGTCGCTGGCACGGCGGCGCTGGTCAGCGGCCTGAGCTGAACGGGCCTCCGCGACCGAGGTCGAGGTGCATTCGGATCCCCGGACCGAAGTCGGTTTCGACGGTCCCTGCTGCCTCGAACCCGGCGTGTTCGTAGAACGCGAGCGCGTGGCCGTTCGCCGTGACCTCGATGCGAGCCACACCTCGTGCGCGAGCGAGGTCGGCGGCGTCGCGCATCAGACCAGAAGCGATTCCACGTCGCATGAAGTTGGGATCGACGAACAGGTCGTCGAGCTCCATCGCGCTCCCGACCGGGCGAAGCGTCGCGAAGCCGACGATCTGGTCGTCGACGAGCGCGACCCGCGTCCGAGCCTCACGCACCGCAACGCCGTCCAACACCAGTGCCTCCGGGTGCGCGAGCAGGCTCGCCCGATCCCCGTCGTTCGAGAGGGAGGAGCGACGGAACAGCTCCTGGAGAGCTCCGACATCACCGAGCTGCGCGGTTCGCAGGATGGGGTCCACATCTACAGCCTGACGCGAAGAGCCTGACGCGAAACGGCGGGGTCCCGAAGACCCCCGCCGATCACTTTGCCGTGGTGCGTGCGCGGCCTACGCCTTGGCTTCGGCCTTTGCGTCCTTGCCGTTCACCTTTGACTTGGCGGCCGGCTTCGTCTCCGCCGGCACCGTCGCCTTGAGGTCGATCGGCAGGTCGGCGTCGGGACCGAAGCCGTCGGCACCGTCGTCGGGGCCACCGACCGCCTCGGCGTCGAGATCGACACCGAGCTCGTTGCCCTCACCGATGCCGGCCTGGACGCGGATCTTCTCCATGATCTCGACCATCATGTCGACGTTGTCCTTGAAGAACTGCTTGACGTTCTCCCGGCCCTGACCGAGCTGCTCACCCTCATACGTGAACCATGCACCGGCCTTGTTGATGATGCCGAGCTCGACGCCGACGTCGAGCATCGAACCCTCTCGGCTGATGCCGTGGCCGTACATGATGTCGAACTCGGCCTGCTTGAACGGGGGCGAGACCTTGTTCTTCACCACCTTCACGCGGGTCCGGTTACCGATCATCTCGGCCCCGTCCTTGATGGTCTCGACCCGACGGATGTCGAGACGGACCGACGAGTAGAACTTCAGCGCACGACCACCCGGCGTCGTCTCGGGCGAACCGAACATCACGCCGATCTTCTCGCGCAGCTGGTTGATGAACACGCAGACGGTGCGCGACCGGTTGAGGTTCGCCGTGAGCTTGCGCAGAGCCTGGCTCATGAGCCGGGCCTGGAGGCCGACGTGCGCGGCGCCCATCTCGCCCTCGATCTCGGCGCGGGGCACGAGTGCTGCCACCGAGTCGATGACGACCACGTCGAGTGCGCCCGAGCGGATCAGCATGTCGGTGATCTCGAGCGCCTGCTCTCCCGTGTCGGGCTGGGAGATGTACAGGTCGTCGACGTTCACCCCGATGGCGGCCGCGTAGACCGGGTCCATCGCGTGCTCGGCGTCGATGTACGCACACGTGCCGCCGTTGCGCTGGGCCTCGGCGACGACGTGCATCGCAAGCGTCGACTTCCCCGAGGACTCGGGGCCGAAGATCTCGACGACCCGACCGCGGGGCAGACCCCCGATGCCGAGAGCGATGTCGAGCGCGAGGGCACCCGTGGGGATCGCGGCGACCCCGACGTTGCCCTGCTCGCCGAGCCGCATGATCGCGCCCTTGCCGTACTGCTTCTCGATCTGACCGAGTGCCATGTCGAGTGCCTGTTCACGTTCCACCGGGACCCTCCTGGGGCTTCGTCGCTGCTTGGGGGAAGTTGCTGTTCGGACTGCTTCGAGAACGTACGACGGGGGTGTGACAGCTACGTCGGCTCGCCTGACCAGTTCCACACCCAGGAACCACACCTGGAACCACACCCTGGAACCACACCTGGAACCAGCTGGACTCCAGAAACTCACGTGCCTGGACTCATGGAACCACAACCCTGGAATTCCACGTGTGTAGGACGGTAGACGAACGGGTGTTCGGGGTCAAGGACCAACGCCGGCCCTCAAGCGACTACGACACCCTGGTGGGAAAGCGCCTGATCATCGACGGGATCCCGCCGAATCCGTCGCCGCTTCCGCCTCGACCTACGCAAGCGCGGTCAATGCGAGCACATCATCCAGCAGCGCGAGGTCGGCCTCGGCCGCTGAGCGGGGTTCGCGGGTTCAGGTGCTCGGGGTCGTTGGGATGCAGTTGGCGGCGAAGTACTTCGAGAAGCGCACGATGGACGGCAGCACCGCGGCCTGCCCTGCCGCGTCGAGGACGTCGGTCGCGGCCTCGCCGTGCGCGATCCGGTCGTAGACCTTCGCAACCTTCTTCAAGTCCTGCTTCAGCCTGGACGGCACGCCCGTGCGCGCGGCCTTGCGGAAGAGCTGCGCGCCGAGTTTCGCCTCGGCAGGCCCGAGGCCTTCGAAGTCGATCCCCGTCGTCTGCCCGCTGAACACCGCGCAGAACTTGGTGTTCGCCGCGACGACGCGCGCGTGCGCAGCCGTGGTCGACCACCCGAAGGTCGCAGCAAACGCTGCGACCAGCGTCACGGCGACCAGTGCGCGCTTGACGTTCGAATGCATCTGGAGCTCCAGTCGCCGGCGGTGATCGATCCACGATACGGGATGAGCCTCGACGTGCCTATCCCAGATCGGTGGGATTTCTTGGCTCTCGGGCGAGCGCGGCTCGGAGGAGCGAGCGCGCCGACCAGCGCATGAGCTCGGCAGCTTCCTCGCGCGTCAGACCGGCGACATCGGTGAGCCAGACGAGTGCCTCGATGCCGATCGCGCTCCGGATCGCGAGCACGAGCCGTCGCAGCTCGTGCTCGGACATCTCGGAACGGCACGGTGCGAGCGCCTCCTCGATCCACCCGATCGCGCGGCCTTGGCGAAGAAGCAGAGGCTCGCGGACGGTCGCGTCCGGTTCGAGCGCGAGGCGGAGCATCGTGCGCTGCTGCGGCTCCGTGTCCGCGATCAGTCGAGTGAACGCATCGACGACGGCGTCGAGGCGTGCCTCGGGGTCGTCCGACGCGTCGGCGGGGAGCAGCGACCGGGCTTCCGTCTCGGGATGGGCGGCCACCAACAGGGCCGCTTGGTTGGGGAAGTAGCGATAGGCGGTGGTTCGCGAGATGGACGCTGCTGCTGCTGCCTCCTCCACCGTGGGAGTCACGCCGCCTCGCACCAGCTCCCGGGTGGCCGCGACGAGTGCGCCCCGCGTCCGCGACTTCTGAGAGGTACGGCCCTCGAGCTCGTACGGCAGGGTCATCGCGGCCAATGGTACCCCAATCTCATTGTGGTACTCTGGTCCCACGACCGATTCGCCGAGGGAAGGAGCTCCGTGATGGGCGCTGCCGTGCCGATCATCCGGGACGTCACGATCCTCGGGCCGCCCCCGTTCACGTTCTCGTAGCGCACGGAGAACGGCGACATCGAGATGGGTTCGCACTCCGACCCTCCCGAGATCGACTCGATGCTCGAGAGGCTGGGGTTGACCGCCCGGGAGCAGAGCGTCACGCTCCTCGTCCTCGAAGGCCTCAGCACCACCGACATCTCGGCAGCGCTCTTCATCTCCCCGTACACGGTGCAGGACCACCTGAAGTCGATCTTCGACAAGGTCGGGCTGCGGAGCCGACGGGCCCTCGTCGCGTCGTTGACGCGACGGATCGCGGGCGTCTGAACCGAACACGGATCCGGCGCGTCGGCGCGATCGCTGCAGCGACGTTCACGATCGCCGTGGTCGGAGCGGGATGCGCCGGAAACGACAGCGCGGACCGCATGCCCGACGCAACGCCCGGAACGCGCGCGGTGCCCGACACACGTCCGGCAGAGAGCACACCGACGCTCGGTGGGCAGCCGGCACCCGGCGGGGCATCGCCCGCGCCCGACGACGACACCGGGCAGCCGGGGACCAACGCCCACGGCGGCTGAGCCGGCCCGGGTCCCTCAAGTCGAGCGGGTCCCTCAGTCGAGCGCGGCGAGGCGCAGGCGGAGCAGGTTGAGCAGGGAGATCGTCGAGAACTGACGGATCCGCTCACGGTCGCCCGGGAGACGCATGGAGACGGCTTCCGTCTCCCGACCGGGGATCGCGATCCCGAACCAGACGGTCCCGACCGGCTGATCGTCCTGCTCGTCGGGACCGGCGACGCCGGTGGTGGAGACGGCGACGTCACACCCCAGCACGCGCTGCACGCCCTCGGCCATCTGGACGGCGCAGTCGCCACTCACGACGTGCTCCGCGGTCACGCCGAGCAGCGATCGCTTCAGATCGGTTGCGTACGACGCGACGGCACCGCGGAACGTGCGGCTCGCACCCGCGACGTTCGTGATGCGCGCCCCGACCAGGCCACCGGTGAGCGACTCCGCGACACCGAGTGACCACCCCCGCGCCTCGCAGGCGGCGAGCACGGTGGACTCCATGGTCTCGTCGTCGACCGCGAAGACGAGGTCGCCGAGGATCGTGCGGAGCTCGGCCTCCTCGTCGGCGATGAGCTCGCGGGCGGCTGCCTCGTGCGGGGCCTTGGCGGTGAGTCGCACGTAGAGGCCTTCGATCCCGCGGGCGAGGAACGCGATCGTCGGGTTCCCCTGCAGGTCGACGCGGTCCGCGATCATCTCGGCGAGGCCGGACTCCGACGTCCCCCACGTCTTGAGCGAGCGCGACACGATCACCGCCCGCTCCCCCGACCGCTCGAGAAGGTCCGGGAGCACGTGCTCGGTGACCATCCGCTGCATCTCGTACGGGACGCCCGGCACCGCGTAGATCACGCGGGTGCGGCCGTCCTCGCCGGTGATCTCGCACTCCAGGCCGGGGGCGGTGCCGATCGGGTTCTCGATCACGCCGCCCCCGACGGGGACGTCGGCCTGGCGCAGGTTGTTGGCCGGCATGTCGCGTCCGCGGGTACCGAACATCGCGGCAATCTGCTCGACGAGATCCTCTCGGCGTTCGAGCCCGACGCCCATCACCCCGGCGACCGCCTCCCGCGTCACGTCGTCCTGCGTGGGACCGAGCCCGCCACAGACGACGATCGCATCGGACTCGCGCAACATGTCGCGAAGCGCGGCGATCATGCGCGGCAGGTTGTCGCCCACCTTGCGGTGCTCATAGGTGTCGATCCCGACGGCCGCGAGCTGTTCACCGATCCAGGAGCTGTTCGTGTCGACGATCTGACCGAGCAGCAGCTCGGTGCCGATCGCCAGAACGTCACACCTCATGCGGCGTCACCCGCGGGCGCGTCCGGCTTGGACGCAGCCTCGACCCAACCCTGCCGCATGATGTCGATGGCGGACACGACCGAGATCGCGACCGCGGTCCACAGCATCACGTCGTGGAACCAGCCGAGATCGGCCGTCCACGGCAGCAGCACGAAACCAACCGCGAGGAATTGGAACACGGCCTTCCACTTCCCGAGCTGGCGGGCCGGCAGCGAGATGCCGCGCCGTCCGGCCGCCGACCGGTAGAACGAGATCCCGACCTCGCGCGCCGCCACGATCCCCACCGGCAGCCACGCGAAGTCGCCGTTGACGGCCAGCGCGGCGAACCCACCGAGCACGAGGAACTTGTCGGCGAGTGGATCGAGGAACGCGCCCGATCGCGTGGTGCCGTCGCGGCGGGCCAGCCAACCGTCGAGCCCGTCGGTCACGGACAGGAAGAACCACCCGAGGAACGTGAGCCACGACGATCCCTGATCGAGGATCAACAGCAGCACGGGGACGGTGAGGACGAGCCGGGCGATGGTGACGATGTTCGCCCGCGTGAGGATCGCGGTCTCGCCGAACCGACGGACGCGCGTCTCCGAGGTCATGCGAGCACCTCGATCGGCGTCGCGACGAGATCGGGCCCCAACGCACCCGTCACCTTCGCGCGCACCATCGAGCCGAGTCGCGCGTTCGCGCCCTCGAGATGGACGACGCCGTCGATCTCCGGTGCCTCGCGGTGCGTGCGCCCGAGCGCGTCGCCGGTGTCGTCGTCGACCCCATCGACGAGGACCTCGACCTCGATGCCGGCGCTCACGAGCGCGTCGCGGGCATCCTGCGTGATCGGTTCCTGCACGTCGCCGCACTCTCGGAGCCACTCACCCATGAGCGCGTCCTCGACCACCCCATCGAGCGAGGCCGCCGAGGTGCCGTCCTCCGGCGAGAACGGGAAGAAGCCCGCCCAGTCGAGCCGCGCCGTCGAGAGGAAGTCGAGCAGGGTGTCGTGCGCCGCCTCCGTCTCGCCCGGGAACCCGACGATGAACGACGAGCGGAACGTCGCCTCGGGCTCCTGGGCGCGGATGGCCTCGATCATCTCGACGAAGCGGTCGCCGCTCCCCCAGCGCTTCATGCGCTTGAGCAGCTCGCGGTCGGCGTGCTGGAGCGACAGGTCGAAGTACGGCACGACGGTGTCGAGCTCGAGCATCGTGGAGACGAGCGGATCGTGCACCTCGCTCGGGTACAGGTAGAGCAGTCGGACGCGGCGCAGCCCTTCCGCTCCGAGCTCGGCGTCGAGGCGACGCAGCAACGGTGCCAGCTCGCCCGGCGTGCCGATGTCACGCCCGTACCAGGCGAGGTCCTGGGCGACGAGCACGAGCTCGGACACGCCGCCGGTCACGAGTCCGCGCGCTTCGTCGACGATCGCATCGGGATGGCGCGATCGCTGCTTGCCCCGGAACGACGGGATCGCGCAGAACGCACACGCGCGATCGCATCCCTCGGCGACCTTGAGGTAGGCCCAGGGCGCGCGCGGTGTGGCTCGGGGCAGCTCGAGGAGGTCACGCACGCCCGTGGGCCGCGACCGCGGGATGAACGTGACGGCCGTCGCATCGTTCGGAAGGTGGCTGCTCAGCGACCCCTCGCCGGCGAAGCCCACCACGGCGTCGGCCTCCGGGAGCGCGTCGGCCAGCTCGTCGCCGTAGCGCTCGGCCAGGCACCCGGTCACGACCAGCTTCGCCCCGCTCTTGCAAGCTCCGCTGAGGGCGAGCACCGTGTCGATCGACTCCTTGCGGGCCGCCTCGACGAAGGCGCAGGTGTTCACGACGACCAGGTCCGCCTCATCCGCGCTCGCCGCCGGCGCGAGCCCGTCGGCCACCAGGGAGGCCACCACCTTGTCGGAGTCGACCGCGTTCTTGGGGCAGCCGAGGGTCTCGACCCAGTAGGAAGCAGTCGTCGAGGCCCCGGGCATGCCATCGATGCTACTGGCGGCCCTGCGCGCGGGAACTCCCCGAGCAGCTGCATCGTTCTCGCGTTCGGGCATCAACGGAGCTGCCCCGGACGACGTGGGGCGCCTCCAATGGCTGCGGCCGGGGGCGCCCCGCCGCCGAGGTCCCGGTCGCCGAGGCTGGTCGCCGAGGCTGGTCGCCGAGGCTGGTCGCCGAGCATTGCGTTTGCAGAGCTACGCGGCGCCTTGGGCCCTTCGCAACGCCGACTCCACGAGGAGCACGAGCGTCTCCTGCACGTGCGATCGGCGACGGGCGTCGCACAGGACGATCGGCACGTTGGCCGGGATCGACAAGGCCTCGCGCACCTCGCGCGGATGATGCGTCGCAACCCCGTCGAACAGGTTCACGGCGACGACGAACGGCAGACCCGTGCCCTCGAAGTAGTCGACGGCCGGGAAGCAGTCCTCGATCCGGCGGGTGTCGACGAGCACGACGCCGCCGACGGCACCCCGGACGAGCTCGTCCCAGAGGAACCAGAACCGGTCCTGGCCCGGGGTCCCGAACAGGTACAGCACCATGTCGGGTCCGATCGTGATCCGACCGAAGTCCATGGCGACGGTGGTGCCCCGCTTCCCCTCGACGGGTCCCGGGTTGTCGACACCGAGGCTCTCCACCGTCATCTCGGCTTCGGTCTTCAACGGCTCGATCTCGGAGATGGATCCGACGAACGTCGTCTTGCCGACGGCGAAGCCACCCGCGACGACGATCTTCATCGCGACCGGCACGACGGGAGCGCGGGTCGCGCCTTCAAAGAGCGCGGATGCCATCCAACAACCTCTCGAGCAGGTGCGCGTCCGATGCTGTCTCGGGCGGCGCGACGACCACGTCGACGGCGCCGATGGCGTCGAGGTCACCGACCAACACTCGCATCACCCCGATGGGGAGCGTCATCCGGGCTGCGAGCTCGGCGACCGACACCGGCGCGGCGCAGAGCGCGACGATCCGACGCGGCTCCGGGCCCGCGGTGAGATCGAGCTCGTGCCCGTCGGTCAGCGCGCGAATGGTGGCGTCGAGCGCGAGCGCCGGGCCGCGAGCGGCGGTGCGACCGCCGGTGACGACGTACGGCCGCACGAGGCGTGGCGGATCGGCACCGGGATCCTGCGGCGAGGTCACGGAGGCGACCTCACCGCGGCAGGACCGTCTGCAGCTCGGCCACCAACGACGGTGTGAGCGCAGCCGCGCAGCGCTCCACCAGCACCGCCATCTCGTACCCGATCAGCCCGGCATCGCTCGGTCGCGTCGCCACGACCGCGAGCGCGGAGGTCTCGCTGATGCTCATGACGAAGAGGAGGGCGTTCTCGAACTCCACGATGACCTCGTGCACGGCACCACCCCCGAGGGGGCTGGACGCGCCACGCGAGATGCTCTGCAGGCCAGCCGCGACCGCGGAGAGACGATCGGCCGCGATCCGGTCGAGACCCTCCGACATCGCCACGAGCAGGCCGTCGGACGAGACCACGACGGCCTGGCCCACTCCCGGCACGCCCGCGACGAAGTTCGACACGAGCCAGTTGAGATTGCGTGCCTCGGACGAGAGCCGGATCACGAGCCGTCCTCGTGCGCCGGCTCGGCATCAGCCGCGGTCTCCGGCGCGCGGACGCGCCCGTCACGCTTGCCGCGCTCGTGGCGGGTGAGGAGGTCGTGGACTCGCTCCGGTCGCGGACGCACGTCCGGAGGACCGAGCGGAGCGTCGGCCGTGGGACGCCCCGTGAGGTGGGTCCCCGGCACCCGCGAGCGCAGGCCGCGGCCGTTCGTGCCGTTCGCACCGTTCGTGCCGTTGGCACCGTTCGTTGCGTGCGCCGTCCGACGCGTCAGCGGGTCTGGCATCTCTGGGTCGGGCGCTTCGGGCGCCGGACGCGCCTCGGGCTCGGGCGCGGCGCTCATCGGTCGCGCGCCGCGCCAGGCGATCGGCGGCGGCCCCTCCGCGTCTCGACCAGCCGCGGGGCCGCTCGCCACGGCCTCCGCCATGAGGGGCTGGGCCGGCGCGGGCTCGGGCAGCACCGGCGCAAGAGCGGGAGCGGGAACGGGCGCGGAAACGGGAACGGGCGCGGGCGCGTCACCGCCGGACGCCGGCGCGTCCGGGCGAGCCAGTACGGTCGCGGGGACGGCGATCACCGCGGTGACCCCGGCGCCCGGCGCCCGGCGCAGCTGCACATGGATGCCGTAGCGGCTCGACAGGTGCGCGACCACGTAGAGCCCGAGCGTGCGCGAGAGCGCGAGGCCCGGAGCCGGCGGGCGCGCAAGAAGCGCGTTCGCAGCGGCGATGCGTTCCTCCTCCATCCCGATGCCCTCGTCGGTCACGGTGATCACGAAGCGGCGGTCCACCCTGCGCCCCGCTACCACGACCGGCGACGTCGGCGGCGAGAAGGCCGCCGCGTTCTCGAGGAGCTCGGCGATGAGGTGGGTCACGTCGGCGACCGCGTTGCCGGCGATGGCGATCTCGTCCTCGAACCCGAAGTAGGTGATGCGGGCGAAGTCCGCGATCTCTGCCGCCGCGGCTCGCACGACGTCGATGACCGGGATCGCCGACCCCCACTGGCGAGGCTGCTCAGCGCCCGAGAGCACGAGGAGGCTCTCTGCGTTGCGCCGCATCCGGGTTGCGAGGTGATCCAGCTCGAACAAGGACGAGAGCTCGCGAGGATCGTCCACGCGACCCTCCATCTCGTCGAGCATCGAGATCTGCCGGTCCAGCAGACTCTGGTTGCGGCGGGCAAGGTTCACGTAGAGGTCGCCGATTCCCTTCTGCAACAGCTCCGACTGTTCCTGGGCGACGGCGACGGTCACGTCCTGGATCGTGTTGAACGCCTTCGCGAGCTCACCGATCTCGTCCTCGGAGTCGACGCGGATGGGCGTGAGCTCCTCGAGCTGATCGGGGGTGAGCTCCCCGCCGCGATGCAGCGTGTCGACCAGCCGCGGGAGTCGGCGTTCGGACATGTCTCGCGCTGCACGGGTGAGCGCCCGCAGCGGCCGGTTCACGGCGCGGACCAGCGCGTAGGCGAGACCCAGCGCGATCAGGACGGCGAGCGCCGTGCCGAGCGCAATCAGGATCGTGTCCTGCCGGGTCTGCGTCTGCGTGTGGGCCGCGATCCGGTCCACCACTCGCAGCGCGGCGGCCGCGCCGGTGTCGAGCCGTGCCTGCTCGCGGCGGTACCAGGACCCGTACTCCGCGGGCGTCGCGGTGAGCGTGGTGGGCAACGCGCCTTCGGCCGTCGTCGATGCGATCGGACTCGGGCCGGGGCTCATCGCGGCGGACGCGTCGAACGCGGCCTTCTGTGCGGGGCTCGCGTTCGCGACGAACCCCGCGATCGCAGCCTGCTCGTCGACGAGCGCCCCGACGCGGGCGTTCCCGAGCGTCTGCGCGAGGTCTGGGCTGGCCTCACCGGAGGCACTGTGCCGGATGACGAAGAGAATCACCGCGGCCTGGTCGCTGATCGCGACCTGCTGGCGCGAGATGTCGAGCACCGTTCCGAGGCCGGTCGCGAGGTCGCGGTCCCCGAGATCACGCACGACGTCTTCGGCCGCGTCGAGCGAGTCGTGCGCGATCGGCCCGAAGTACCCGATCCACGACGAGCCCAGGTCGACGGCGCCGCGGTACTGGGTGAGCAGCGCGCCCGTCGTGCTCGCGAGGTCGTCGACGCGGGCTCGGGTCGCGACGCTGACCCGGCCATCGAGTGAGCCGGCGGATGCTCGAAGCGAGGCGACGGCTCGGTCGGTGGCGCGACGCGCCTCGGCGAGGTTCTTCGTGGCGTCCGCGCTCGACGATCCCTGACGGACGAAGCCCTCGGAGGCGATGCCCTCGTCGCTCACGGCGCGCGCCATGGAATTGAGGGCTCGGAACGGCACCACGATCTTGCCGTAGTCCTGCGCGACCGCCAGGGAGTCGAACCGCCCGGCCATGATGACCCCGGCCAGGACGAGCACGAGCGCGAGCGGGACGCTCACGACCAGGATGAGCTTCGATCGGAACGGCAGCTTCGCCAGCACTGGACCCCCGCGGCCGCGGGCACCCTGCCCGCCGAGGAGGTTTCGGCATCTGACGCCGATCCCTTGACCCCCCGCTGGGGAGGTTTCGGCGTCGAGAGGGGTGTCTCGGACAACCTTTCCTGACGCCGAAACACCTTCCCGCCCTTGTGTTCCGGGCGGTCAGTCGTCGGCGCCTCGGGCTTGCATGGCCTCGAACTCCTCGACGGTCATGAGGACGTCCCGGGCCTTCGAGCCGGCGCCGGGGCCGACCACGCCCTTGCGCTCGAGCAGGTCCATGAGGCGCCCGGCACGGGCGAACCCGACCCGGAGCTTCCGCTGGAGCATCGAGGTCGACCCGAGTCCGCCCCGCACGACCAGCTCCATCGCGTCGACGAGCAGCGGATCATCGTCGTCGGCATCCGCGCCGGCGCGACTCCCGCCGGTGTTCGCCTCGTCGACGATTCCTTCGGCATACATGGGCTCGCCGACCTGACGCTTCCAGTGCGCGGCGACCTTACGGACGCAGTCCTCGTCGACCCATGCGCATTGGATGCGCTGGGCGCGACTCGAGCTCGCCGTGAGCGCGAGCAGGTCACCCTGACCGATGAGCTTCTCGGCGCCGGCCTGATCGAGGATCACGCGCGAGTCGGCGAGGCTGGAAACGCTGAACGCGAGTCGGCTCGGGACGTTGGCCTTGATCACCCCGGTGATGACGTCGACCGACGGACGTTGCGTCGCGATCACGAGGTGGATGCCGACCGCGCGTGCCATCTGCGCGATGCGGCACACGCTGGACTCGACGTCGCGTGCCGCCACCATCATCAGGTCGTTGAGCTCGTCGACGACGATCACGATGAACGGGAGACGCTCATAGCCCTTCCCCGAGACGACGTCAGGCTTCGCGGGCGTCGGGAGCTCACCGCGGTCGACCATCGCGTTGTACCCGGTGATGTCGCGCACCCCGACCTCGGCGAGCGTCTCGTACCGCATGTCCATCTCGCGCACGGCCCAGTCGAGCGCGTTCGCAGCCTTCTTCGGGTTGGTGACGACGGGCGTGAGCAGATGCGGGAGATCGTTGTACGCGCCGAGCTCGACGCGCTTCGGGTCGACCAGGATCAGGCGCACCTGGTCGGGGGTGCATCGCATCAGCAACGAGGTGACCAGCGAGTTGATGCAACTCGACTTCCCGGCGCCCGTCGCACCGGCGATGAGGACGTGGGGCAACGTCGCGAGGTTCAGCATCACCGAGCGACCGGCGATGTCACGGCCGAGGCCGACCTCGAGCGGATGCGTCGCAGCCTTCGCCTCCGGTGACATGAGGATGTCGCCGAGCGTCACGAGCTGGCGCGCCTTGTTCGGCACCTCGACGCCGATCGCGGAACGGCCGGGGATCGGGGCGAGGATGCGGACGTCGGGCGATGCCATCGCGTACGCGATGTCGTGGCTCAACCCAGTGACGCGGTTCACCTTCACACCAGGTGCGAGCTCGAGCTCGTAGCGGGTGACCGTGGGGCCGACGGTCATGCCGATGAGCTTGGCGTCGACCCCGTGCTGCTGCAGCGCAGCCTGGAGGACCTTGCCGCCCTCCTCCACGAGACCCATGTCGGCCGGCTTGGCGTCACCCTTCTTGAGGATCGTCTTCGGCGGCAGCTTCCACGAACCCTGCTTCCCGCCCTTCCCGCCGGCCTTCGGGCCGAGCGCGAGCGCGGTCTGCCCGTCGTCCTCGACGACGACCGGCGGCAGGTCGGTGAGCGTCGGCTCGTCGGCGTCGGCCGTCAGCATCTCGGGATCGTCGCTCTCGATGTCGTAGAGCGACACCTCGGGCAGCGTGAGGTCGGCATCGGGTCGCGCCGCGTGCGACTGCTCGGGCGGGAGGGTCGGGTCGAACACCGGCGCGATCGGGATCCCGTCGACCTCGGCGGCCGCGACGGCCGGATCCGGGTGCGCGCCCGGGTGCGCGCCGGGGTCGGTGAGGTCGAGGTCGGCGTCCGCACCGAACGGCGAGTCGTCCTCGTCGACGGACTCGTCGAGCGGGTCGTCGATCAGCTCCTCGTCGGCCGGACCGGCCAGATCGCTGAAGCGACGCGCGTGCGTGCCGGCGTGACGACCCGCGACCTTGGCACCCCGACCGAGGCCGGCGACGACGTCGCTCATGGGCACGCCAGGTGCGAGGAGCGCGCCGAGCACGGCCACGCCGCCGAGCACGATCGCGGCACCGACCGTCCCTGCGGCGGTCGAGAGCGGACCACCGATGAGAGCGCCGAGGAAGCCGCCGGCGTCGCGCAGCGCGTGCGCGGGCCCGTCGATCGCGGGACGGTCGAACGCGATGTGGAGGAACCCCACCGCCGCGATGCCGAGGAGCGCGAAGCCGACGCCGACGCGCAATGGCGCGGGCTCGTTCGGCGCGTCCTCCCCGGCCTCCTCCGCCTCGACGGCGCGGCGCGCCGCGGGTCGACGGCTGAAGAGCACGATCGCGAACACGACGCACACGACCGGCACCGCGTAGCGCGCCCGCCCGAAGAGGGACCCGAAGCCATCGCTCAGGCCGCTCCCGACCGGACCGGCGAGGTCGGAGACGAGCCCAAGGGTCGTGAGCGCAGCGAGGACGAGCAACCCGACCGCGAGAGCATCGGCGCCATGGCCGCCGAGCTCCCGGCGAGCCGCATCACGGGCGCGAGCGGTGCGCGTGGGGGGCGGCGCGGCGCGCTTGGACGGCGCTCGCTTCGCAGGAGCCTTCTTCTTGGCAGTCGACTTCGACCGTGTCGAAGCGCGCGAAGCGGTGCGGGTGGCCATGCGAGCCACGGTAACACCGGCCACACTCGCCACAGTCGGATACCCCAGCCCCTGCCCATGCAGCGGCACCGCCCATGCGCCAGGCCCACCCGTGCAGGGGGCGCCCGAAGTCCGGGGCTCAGAGCGCTTGGGCGTAGCCCCCGTCGACCGGATACACCTGGCCGGTCACCCACTCCGCCGCGTCGCTGCAGAGCAGCACGGCGAGAGGCGCGGGATCGTCGACTCGCCCGAGGCGACCGACCGGGTACGCCTTGGCTCGCTTGCCCTCGAACGTCGGGTCGGCTTCGGCGGCATCGGCCATCGCGCCGTGCATCATCGAGCCGAGCGCGATGCAGTTGACGGTCACACCCTGGCGACCAACCTCCGCGGCGAGGCCGCGCGAGAACCCCATGGCTGCAGCCTTCGCCGCGCCGTAGACCACCTGCAGTCGCTCCCCCTTGCGCCCTGCGTCCGACACGATCGTCAGGATCCGACCCCAACCGCACTCGATCATGGCGGGGAGATACGCGTGCGTGACGTGCAGCACGCCGGTGAGGTTGACCCGCATGACGGGCTCCCACTCACGCGGGTCCATCTCCGCGAAGGGCACGAGCCGGGTGTCGCCGCCGCTCCATGCGAGCACACCACTGCCGGCGTTGTTCACGAGGATGTCGATCGGGCCGGTGGTCGCGACCATCGCGTGCACGGACGCCGGGTCGCACACGTCGGCGACGACCGGGTGCGCCGCCCCGCCCTCGGCTTCGATCTCGGCGACGACCTGCTCGGCCTTGGCGAGGTCGAGGTCGTTGATCCAGACCTCGGCGCCCGCACGAGCCATGTGCATCGCGATCGCGCGTCCCACGCCGGCACCGGAACCGGTCACCACCGCGGTGCGCCCACCGATGAAGTTCGACCAGTCCCTGATGGGGGGCACGGATCAGACCTCCATCACGACCGGAATGATCGCGGGACGGCGTCTCGTCCGCTGGCTGATCAGCCGCCCGACCGCCCGCCGCGTGTGGCGTCGGAGGGTCTCGAAGTCGGTCGCCCCCTCGCCCGCGGCCTCGGCGATCGACGCGAGCACCGCGGCCCGAGCATCCTCGAGCAGCTCCTCCGCCTCGTCAGCGTGGATCCAGCCCCGCGTCACGATCTCGGGGCCGGTCACGACCTCGCCGGACTTCGAATCCACGGTCACGATCACCACGACGAAGCCCTCCTCGGCCAGGGTTCGCCGGTCACGCAGCACGCCCTGGTCGACGTCGCCGGTGATCCCATCGACGTACTGGTACCCGGCGGGCACCGCGCGCCGTTCGACCGAGACCTTCTGGTCGCCGATCGTGAGCGCATCTCCGTCTTCGCACACGAAGATCCGCTCGGCCGGCACACCGACATCCTCGGCCAGGCGCATGTGATGCACCATGTGCCGGTACTCGCCGTGCACCGGGACGAACCACTCGGGCTGCACGATGTCGATCATGTACTTGAGCTCTTCTTGGGACGCGTGCCCGGAGACGTGCACGTGTGCCGCGCCACCGTGCAGCACCTCGGCACCGGCACGGTGAAGGGCATCGATCACCCGCCCGACGTTCGACTCGTTCCCAGGAATGGCGTGGGCCGAGATCACGACGACATCGTCGGCGCCCACCTTCACGAACTTGTGCTCGTGCGCGGCCATGAGCGAGAGGGCGCTCATCGGCTCACCCTGCGAGCCGGTGCAGATGATGCAGACCTCGCCCGGCGGGTACTTCGCTGCGTCCTCGATGTCGATCACCCGATTCGCCTGCACGTCGAGCAGGCCCATCTCACGAGCGAGCGCTGTGTTGTGCACCATGGATCGGCCGAGGAACGCGACTCGTCGACCGGCCGCGATCGCCTCGTGCGCGACCTGCTCGACGCGATGCAGGTGCGACGCGAACGAGGCGACGATGAAGCGCCGCTCCGGGAAGTCGCGCAGCAGGTCGCGGATCACGGGCCCGACCGACGACTCCGACTCGGTCTGTCCCGGCCGCTCGGCGTTGGTGGAGTCCGAGAGCAGCATCTTCACGCCGCGCTGACCGATCGCGCCGAGGCGGGAGAGATCGGTGCGGCGCCCGTCGACCGGCGTGAGATCGAGCTTGAAGTCGCCCGTGTGCAGGATCGTGCCGACGGGCGTGGTGTACGCGACGGCGAACGCGTGCGGCACCGAGTGGGTGACGGGGATGAACTCGGCTTCGAGGTTGCCGATGGTGATGACGTCGCCGTCCTTGACCGGGATCAGCTTCGTCTGCCCCAGGACCCGCGCTTCCTCGAGCCGCTTGCGCGCGAACCCCAGGCAGAGCGCGGAGCCGTAGATCGGTGCCGGCACGTCCCGAAGGAGGTACGAGAGCCCACCCACGTGGTCTTCGTGCCCGTGCGTGAGCACGATGCCGTCCACCCGATCCGCGTTCTCACGCAGATAGCTGAAGTCGGGAAGCACCAGGTCGACGCCCGGCATGTCGGCGTCGGGGAACATCAGCCCGCAGTCGACGACGACGATGCGACCATCGACCTCGATGCAGAAGCAGTTCCGGCCGATCTCCCCCAATCCGCCCAGGAAGACGATGCGGACCGGAGTTGTCATCGCGGTCCAACGTAGTGCGCCCCGGGCACGTGCCCGGGGCGCAGCTGCGTTGCCGTGATGACGATGACGGCTACTTGTCGGCCGCCATCACGTCCATGCCGAGCCGACGCGCGAACTTCTGGTTCTCCATGCAGCGCTGCGTGTAGCCGCCGCTGACGGCCTTCCACTTCGCCTCGTCGTAGCCGTTCGCCTTGGCGATCTCGAGCTGCTTCGCCTCGTCGGCGCCGGCCGGCTGCATCTTGATGCAGAGGGCGATGTAGTCCTTGTACGCGACGCCTTCGATCGGCGCGAACGCCGGGTCGTTGTCGACGTCGATCGCCGCGGCCTCGGACTTCACTGCATTGGTCTCGGCCTGGGCCGCCGCCATGTTCTGGTTGGCCCACCCGGCGCCACCCTGGGCTCCGGCCTGGCCCATCGCCGCCTGCATGGCGTCATCGGCCTGCTTCTTGGCGTCCTTGAAGATTCCCATGCGCCTCATCTCCTCGTTGGTCCCACCTCGGGTCGGATCCAGTGTGCCTGAATCCGGGTATCGACGAAAGAGACGAACGAGTGGAGTCTGCGCTTACGCGCCGGCTGCTGCTCTGTCCTGGGCGACCGAGTCGAGGGAGTCGTACTCGTCGGAGGTGTCGGTCCAGTGCTCGTACTCGATCACGCCCAGCTCGGTGAACCGCTCCCGCAGCCAACCGTCGCCCGCATCGAGGAGGCCGAGCTTCCGGCAGTTCGGGACGATCTTGGAGAACAGCAACCCGGTGAAGATCGGACGGTCGGGTGCCTTCAGCACGAACTTGACGGCTTCCTTCACGTCGACCCCCATCCGCTCCCAGACCTCCTGCTGGAGGAACCGGTCGCGCATGCGGACCGCGGCCTCGTACGCGAACTCCTGGCGCTCGCGGATCTCCGACGCACTGAGCTGCTCGTAGTACTCCTGCAGCGACAGCACGCCGAAGGCCACATGGCGGGCTTCGTCGCTCATCACGTAGCGAAGGAGCTGCTTGAGCAGCGGCTCGGTCGACATCTGGTGCATGTATCCGAACGACGCGAGGGCGAGCCCTTCGACCATGATCTGCATGCCGAGGTAGGTCATGTCCCAGCGCTCATCGACGATGATGTCGTCGAGCAGCGACTTGAGGTGCGCGTTGATCGGGTAGTGCCCGGACAGCTTCGAGTCGAGGTAGCGGGAGAACACCTCGACGTGGCGGGCCTCGTCCATCACCTGCGTCGACGCGTAGTACTTGGCGTCGATCCATGGAACGGTCTCGACGATCTGCGCGGTGCAGATGAGCGCGCCCTGCTCGCCGTGGAGGACCTGCGAGAGCGTCCAGTTCTGCGATTGCACGCCGAACTCGAGCCACTCCTTGTCGCCCCAGTGCTCGAACGGCGTGCCCTTCACGTCGACGCCCTCACGCAGGTACGCGTTCGCGGCCTGGTTCGCCTCGACCACCTTCTCCTGGTCGACCTCGGTCTCCCAGGGCAGGTCGTTCGCGTTCCATTGGGACGTCTTGGCTTTCTCGTAGAGCTTGGCGAGCGGCGCACGGGTTCGCTCGTAGTCCCAGGTGAAGAGCGCCTGACTGTTGGCCGCGACCTCGTGCACCACCTCGTCGACCTCGGTGTTGGAGACCGCGAGGATCGCCTCGACGTCGTCGAGGTCGGCTCGGCCGATGAGCTCTTCGTTCGAGATCGCCATGACGGTTGTCCCTTCAGACCTTGGAGAGCGGTTCGATCGCGGGCAGCACGAAGGCGCGGACGTAGCCGCGCAGCGCGTGGGGGTCGGAGAACGAAACGGGCGCCATCGGCGACAGCCAGAGCGCCAGCCCGATGCGCGCGACCCACTCGGCGGCGCGTGTGGCGTCGTGGGCGAGGAAGCGTACGAAGCACGGCGCGAGCGCGTCGGCCGCGTCGCGGAGGAACTGGTCGCCACCGGCGAACGTGAGGTACGGCAGCACCTGTTCGGGTTCGACCTCGGCGACGAAGCGCAACGCCGAGTGGTCACCCAGCTCGGTGCCGGCGACGATGAGCACCGCGACCACCGCGTCCTCGAGCGTGGCCGCTGCGTCGGCCGAGCGACGCGCGAGGGACGCGACCCGCGCCGCCTCGGAGTGCACGGCCGCGGTCACGATCTCCTGGCGGGAGCCGAAGTAGCGGTAGAGCGTCGCCCGGGAGCAGCCGGCCTCACGAGCGATGTCGTCGATGGTGGTCTTGGCGAGCCCGTGCCGCCCGATGCAGGCGAGCGTCGCCTCGATCACCCGCGTCTCGACGCGCTCAGACGCGAGCGGTTCGACGGCGAGCGCTGCGGTCACTCCTGAGACAATAAGCCCGAGATCGTCTCACCGTCAACATGTTTCACTCAAGACGGGGTGGGCGCCGTCAGGCCGTCCCACTCCACGAGGGCCTTCGAGGTGTCCGTCGTGCTGACGCGGACGGGCACGGTCGCACCCTTGACCAGACGCTCGTTGAGCTTGAGCGGCATGCGGGACTTCTGCGCCATGTGCACGGTCTCACCGCGGCCGGTCGACACGTCGAGCTCCAGCGCGACGAGGGTCGTGCCCTCCTCGGTGCTGCCGGCGACGTACTTGAAGTCGGTGATGGTGGCCGTGGCGCCGAGTCCGGTCGTCGCCAGCTCGTTGGCGGTCTGCTCGGAGAGCGACCCGGGCAGCGGCGCGTCCGGCTCGACGTGGCGGATGTCCTGCAACGCCCGGAACGCCCAGAACACGAAGCCCCCGCCCAGGACGAGGAAGATGATGCCCGAGACGCTCAGGCCCCCGGCGGCGGCCGGCACGGCGGCCGCGCCGATCAGCATCGGGATCCCACCGATGAGGAATCCCACGCCCATGAGGAACGGGAACCAGAAGTACCAGCCGGCCTTGCCGGTCTCGCCGTAGCGGTGCCGGCGCTTGTCCGACGGCATCATCCCGTTGCCACCCAGGTTGTTGGGGGAGGTTCCCCCCGCGCTCACGAACGTCATGACTTCCTCTCCATCTCTCGGTCCCCTGCCCGGTTCAGCGAAGGGGGGGGCCCGGCGCGGGCCGACGGCCCCCCCCCCGCATGGGGCCCCAATGGGCGGTCGGTGGGGGTAAGCCCCGCGGGCGGGTGC
>JBBQFJ010000054.1:0-20143 GCA_038321755.1 Acidimicrobiia bacterium
GACCGCATCCCCCGCGCCCCCGATGCCGAGGTGACGGTGGAGTGCAACCCCGACTCCGTCGACGTCGACAAGCTCGGCGCCTACCTCGCCGCGGGCGTGACTCGACTCTCCCTCGGGGTGCAGTCGATGCGACCCCTCGTCCTGCGCGCGCTCGGACGCACGCACGATCCGAGCAACGTCGCACGCGCGGTTGCGCTGGCTCGGGACGTCGGGTTCACCACGTTCAACCTCGACCTGATCTACGGCACGCCGGGCGAGTCGATCGGCGACTGGCGATCGACCCTTGCGGCGACCCTCGAGCTCGATCCGCCGCACGTGAGTGCCTACGCGCTGACGGTCGAGCCCGCGACCGCGCTCGGACGCAACGTCGCGGCGGGCGCGCCCGCACCGGACGACGACGACCAGGCCGAGAAGTACGAGATCGCCGACGACGTCCTCGGCGCGGCCGGGCTCCCGTGGTACGAGGTGTCGAACTGGGCGCGCCCGGGCCACGAGTGTCGTCACAACCTCCTGCACTGGTCGGGTGGCGACTACCTGCCGATCGGGTGCGCCGCGCACGGGCACCGCGGTGGGCGTCGGTGGTGGAACGTTCGGACGCCGGAGCGCTACATCGCGGCGGTCTCCGAGGGGGCCGATCCGACCGGGGGAGGCGAGGACCTCGACGACCGGATGCGCGACGAGGAGCGGCTCGTCCTCTCGCTCCGCACGAGCGACGGGGCGACCCTGCCCGCGTCGATGCAGCCCGAGGCCGAGCGCCTCGTCGCGGCCGGGTTGCTGCTCGAGCGCGAGGGGCGGGTCGTCCTCACCCGTCGCGGGCGCCTCCTGGCCTCCGACGTCACCGCACGGCTCCTGGTCTCGGGCGAGCGGGCGGCCGCCGCCGCGTCTGGCACTCGGTACGATTGACTGCCAGGCGCCTCGCCTGACCGCCCGAGCCGCTACCTGACGCTGGAGACCCGAGAGACCCGTGGACCACCCGGAGCTCGACGAGCGCAAGGCGGCGATCCTGCGCGCCGTGGTCGAGGAGTACGTGGAGACGGCGCAGCCGGTGGGGTCCCAGACCATCGCCCGGGCGAGCCAGCTCGGGGTCTCGAGTGCGACGGTCCGCAACGAGATGACCGTGCTCGAGCGTGACGGCTACCTGGCCCAGCCGCACACCTCGGCCGGCCGGGTGCCGACCGACCTCGGGTACCGCTTCTTCGTCGACCACTTCACCGAGACCGGCGACCTGCCCGTCCCGCAGCGGCGGGCCGTCTCGGATTTCTTCGCCTCGGCGCACCGGGCGCTCGAGGACCTGCTCCACGAGACGAGTGGCTTGCTCGCCCGGGTGAGTCGCCACGCGGCGGTCGTCGTCGGTCCCCAACCCGACGCCGCCCAGATTCGCAGCGTGCAGCTCGTGCTGCTGCAACCGCAGGTCGTGCTCGTCGTGCTGGTCCTCTCGAACGGTGCGATCGAGAAGGAGGTCCTCGCCCTCGGTGCCGACGTCGACGAGACGCGCATCGGGTCCGCGACTGCGGTGCTCGACGAGCGGCTTCGGGGCATGCCCTGGGGCGCGTTGCCGGAGCTCGCGCCCACCGGCGATCCCGAGGTCGACGCGCTGGTGAGCGCGGCGCGCGCCGCGCTCGCGAGCCGGTCGCTCGGTGAGTCGACCGAGCCCGTGTACGTGGGTGGCGCGAGCCGACTCGCCGCAGAGCAGTCCGCCTTCTCCACGAACGAGCGTGCCGCGCGACTGCTCGAGATGCTCGAACACCAGGTGATCGTGGTGTCGCTGGTGCGCGAGCTCCTAGATCGGGGACTCACGGTGAGCATCGGCTCTGAGAACAGCCTCGACGATCTGCGCGACTGTTCGATCGTGCTCGCACCGTACGAGGTCGACGGACATGCGGCCGGAGTGGTCGGCGTGCTCGGACCCACGCGCATGGACTACCGCCACGCGCTCGCCGCGGTGTCGATCGTCTCCAAGCAGCTCGGGCGGCACCTCTCGTGAGCCGCGACCACTACGAGGTGCTCGGCCTGGACCGGAGCTGCACCGACGCCGAGATCAAGCGAGCGTTCCGCGACCTTGCACGCCAGCACCACCCCGACAACAACCCCGGTGACCTGCACGCCGAAGAGCGGTTCAAGGAGCTGAGCGTCGCGTACGAGGCGCTCGGCGACCCCGAGCGCCGCCGCCGGTACGACACGTTCGGCGATGCCGGCGCGCGGGGCAGCGGCGGGCCGAGCGCGGGCGATCCGTTCGGCTTCGGCGGCCTGTTCGATGCGTTCTTCACCGGTGATGCCTTCGGGCGTCGCGGTCCGAGCGGACCCACCCGCGGGCCCGATGCCGAAGCGACGGTGGAGCTCACGATCCACGAGGCGGCGTTCGGGGTCACCGCGCCGATCGACGCGCGGATCCCCGTTGCCTGCTCCCGATGCGAGGGGTCGGGCTGTGAACCGGGAACGTTCCCGTCGCGCTGCGACGTGTGCGCCGGCGCCGGCGAGGTGCGCCAGGTCCGACGCTCGATCCTGGGCCAGATCGTCACCGCGTCGCCATGTGCCGTCTGTGAGGGCACCGGGCGGCGGATCCTCTCGCAGTGTCGCGACTGCCGGGGCGACGGACGCGTCCTCGCCGATCGCACCATCGAGGTCGAGGTGCCCCCGGGGGTCGACGACGGCCAGCGGCTCCGGCTCACGGGCCGCGGTCCGGCCGCACCGCGAGGCGGGCAGCCCGGCGACCTCTACGTCAACGTGCGCGTCGTGGCGCACCCCGACTTCGAGCGTCACGGCGACGATCTCGTGCACGCGTGCCACATCTCGGTCGCGCAGGCGGTCCTCGGTGTGCCGCTCGAGGTGCCGACCCTCGAGGGGACGCACGAGCTCAGCGTCCCCGCGGGCACGCAGCCGGGCCAGATGTTCCGCGTGAAGCACGAGGGCGTGCCCTCCCTGCGAGGGCGCGGGCGGGGCGACCTCCTGGTCCGGATCGAGGTCGACGTCCCCAAGCGCCTCGACGACGATGAGGCCGTGCTCTGGCGCCAGCTCGCCGAAGCGCGCGGTGAGGCGGTGCTCCCGCCCGACAAGGGCATGCTCGGGCGCCTGCGCTCAGCCTTGAAGTAGTCCGCTCCGGTGTCTGCCTACGCGGCTGCGTTCGCGGGCACGGCCCACGTGTTCATCGACGGCACGCTGCCCGATGCCGTGCAGATCGACGGGCCCGACGGCCATCACCTCGCGCGCGTCCGGCGCGTGCGCGTCGGCGAAGACCTCACGGTGTCGAACGGGGCCGGTGCCTGGCGCCCGTACCGGGTCGATGAGGTGCGGGACCGCGAGCTCGCGTTGGTGGCCATCGACGAGGAGCAGCACGAACCGATCCCGACGCCCGCGCTCACCGTGGCGTTCGCGCTGACGAAGGGCGCCAAGCCCGAGACCGTCGTGCGCCAGCTCACGGAGCTCGGCGTCGACGAGATCCTGCCGGTCATCGCGCAGCGCTCGATCTCGCGTCCGCGTGGCGAGCGGGTCGGCATCCTCGAGGAGCGGCTCCTGCGGGTCGCGCGGGAGGCGGCGATGCAGTGCCGACGAGCACACCTGCCGCGCATCGCGTCGCTCACGCCGCTGGCCGCGCTGGCCGGCCGGCCCGGCCTGCTGCTCGCCGATCGCGATGGCGCCGCGCCGCACGAGCTGCTCGCCCCGGACGCGGCGAATCCGGGTCCCGCAGCCTGGACCGTCGTCGTCGGCCCCGAAGGGGGCTTCGCCCCGGAGGACCTCGCCATCTTCTCGGGCCCGCGATTGGCGGTGGGTCCGCACGTCCTGCGGGCCGAGACCGCCGCCGTCGCCGCGGCAGCGGTAGTCACTGCCTACCGGACCTGAGCGCGCGATCCGGTACGCCCGAACGGCATGGGGATCGCCCTACCGGTCTGGAGGTTGTCCTATGACCACTGAGCGTGGCAAGCGGGCCGAGATCCTGATATCTTCTCCGGGAGGGCGAGTACTGGGAGTGAACCTGTGAGTCGCGAGACCGTACAGATCGGTGACCGCCTGCGGGCGATTCGGCGTCAACAGGGCCTTTCCCTGCATGACGTCGAGGCCCGTTCGGGCAAGGAGTTCAAGGCCTCGGTGCTCGGCGCCTACGAGCGCGGCGAGCGAGCGCTCTCCGTGGGGAGGCTGCTCCGGCTGGCCGAGCTCTTCGACGTGCCGGCGGATCAGCTCCTGCCCCGCGAGGCAGAGGTCGACATCGACCTCACCGTCCGTCGCGACAGCGATCCGATGGCCGGTTACACCATCGATCTGGTACGCCTCAGCCAGCTGGAAGAAGCCGACGCGGTGGTGCTCTCCCGCTACGCGGCGACGATCCAGCTGCAGCGCCAGGACTTCAACGGCCGGATGCTCACCATCCGCTCGGACGATGTTCGCGTCCTCGCCGCGGTCCTGGGCAAGCGCCCCGAGGACCTCGCGTCCCGGCTCGACGAGCTCGGTCTGCGCGCCGCCAGCTGATCCGGGCGCACCGCCTGCCGCGAATCGTGCAGGCGCCCGCTACGCTACGAACAACGTGCCACCAGCTTCTTCGCCGACGCAGTTGAAGATCCTCGTTCCGGGGAACCACCTCATGGTGGACCTGCTCGGCCAGCGCGATGAGCTGCTGAAGGTCGTCGAGGCCGCGTTCCCCGTCGGCATCCACGTTCGCGGCAACGAGATCACCATCACCGGCGAGCCCGATGACGCCGAACGGGTCGGCCGGCTGTTCGAGGAGCTGGTGGTGCTGGCCGAACGCGGTCATCCACTCGACGAAGAGAGCCTCGGGCGCACCATCGACATGCTGAACCGTGACCAGCGACCCTCCGAAGTGCTCGCGACCGAAGTGCTGCGCGGACGCAAGCCCGTCCGCCCGAAGACGTCGGGCCAGAAGCGCTACATCGATGCCGTCCAGCAGAACACCGTGACGTTCGGGATCGGTCCGGCGGGAACGGGCAAGAGCTATCTCGCGGTCGCGCTGGCCGTGCAGGCGCTGCAGGCGAAGACGGTCAACCGGATCATCCTCACTCGCCCGGCAGTGGAGGCCGGCGAACGGCTCGGCTTCCTGCCCGGGGACATCCTGGCGAAGGTCGATCCGTACCTTCGCCCGCTCTACGACGCGCTCTACGACATGCTCGACACGGAGGTCGTCGCGCGCTTGATGGAGCGCGGCACGATCGAGGTCGCTCCGCTCGCGTTCATGCGAGGCCGGACGCTGAACGACTCGTTCATCATCCTCGACGAGGCCCAGAACACGACGCCCGAGCAGATGAAGATGTTCCTCACGCGCCTTGGCTTCGGATCGCGGATCGTGGTGACGGGTGATGTGACGCAGATCGACCTGCCCGAGGGTCGTGGCCGCTCCGGGCTGCTCGCGGTTCGCGACGTGCTGCACGACATCGATGGCGTCGCCTTCGTCGAGCTCGATCGCAGTGACGTGGTCCGGCACCGGATCGTCCAGGACATCGTGCACGCCTACGAGGTTGCGTCCGAGCGCCAGACCGAGCGCCAGACCGAGCGCCAGACCGAGCGCCAGACCGAGCGCCAGACCGAGCGCCAGACCGAGCGCCAGACCGAGCGCCAGACCGAGCGGGAGACACCGTGAGCGTGGCCGTGCCGATGCAGGTCTTCGGGGCCGACGAACAGGACGTGGTCGTGGTCGACGTGCTGCGATACCTGCGGCTCGCGCAGCTCGTGCTCGAGGAGGAGCGCGTGCCGCCGGACGCGGAGATGTCGGTCGTCTTCGTGAGCGAGGAGACGATCGCGGACCTCAACGAACGCTTCCTCGACGGCGACGGTCCGACCGACGTGCTCGCGTTCCCGCTCGACGACGACGCGCTCCCCGGCGGACGCCAACCCGACCAGGGCGGTCGTGGTCCGGGCTCGCCGTCGGACGACAGCGAACCCCCCACGGTCATCGGCGATGTCCTCGTGTGCCCCGCCGTCGCCCAGCGTCAGGCCGCGGGACTCGGTCGGACGCTCGAGGAGGAGCTCGCGCTGCTCGTGGTGCACGGGACGCTGCACCTGCTCGCCTACGACCACGCCGAGCCGGCCGAGACCGCGAAGATGCAGCGCCGCGAGACCGAGCTGCTCCTGAAGTTCGCGACAGGCAGCCCGGCGGCCAACGAGGGCGCAGCGACGGAAGGGCCAACGAGAGGGCCAGCGAGGGGGGCGGTCGATGAGCAGCAGTGACTGGCTGATCCTCGCGATCGTCGTCGTCCTCTTCTCCGTCTCGATCGTGCTGGCCATGGCCGAGATGGCCTTTGCCCGGATGAACCGGATCCGGGCGCTGGCGCTCGAAGATGAGGGTCGGAAGGGCGCCGCGCGGTTGGCCAAGATGCTCGAACGACCCGAGCAGACGATCAACTCGTTGCTGCTCCTCATCCTCGTCGCACAGCTCACCACGGCCAGCCTCCTCGGGGTGTTCCTCGAGCGGCAGGTGGGCGGAGCCGGCGTCCTGGTCGGTCTCGTGCTCCAGATCCTCTTGTTCTTCGTCATCGGTGAGGTGGCCCCGAAGACGTACGCGATCCAGCACACCGATCGGGCGGCGCTCGCGCTCTCGGGATTCCTGTACGGCATCACGAACTTCCCCCCGCTGCGCGCGCTCTCCCGGTCGCTCATCGGGCTCGCGAACGTGCTCCTGCCCGGCAAGGGCTTGAAGGAGGGACCGTTCGTCACCGAGGAGGATCTGCGGGCGATGGCCGACGTCGCCGCCGACGAAGACGCGATCGAGAGCGAGGAGCGCCGGCTCATCCACTCCATCTTCGAGTTCGGTGACACGGTCGTGCGCGAGGTGATGCTCCCGCGACCGGACATGGTCGCGATCGAGGCCGATGCCACCGTCGAAGAGGCCATCGAGCGCGCGATCGAAGGTGGCTTCTCGCGCATGCCTGCGTTCGACGACACCCCGGACAACATCGTCGGGCTCGTCTACCTGAAGGACCTCGTCCGACGCGCGCGATCGGGTGAAGGAGCGAAGCCGGTCCGCGCGTCGCTGCGTCCTCCGGTCTACGTGCCCGAGCAGAAGCGCGTGGCCGAGCTGCTGCGCGAGATGCAGGCCGACCAGTTCCACATGGCGATCGTGGTCGACGAGCACGGAGGCACCGCGGGACTCGTGACGCTCGAGGACCTGCTCGAGGAGATCGTCGGTGAGATCACCGACGAGTACGACGTCGAAGGGCCCGGCGTCGAGCACCTGGCCGACGGGACGCTCCGAGTCCCCGGGAGCTGCTCGATCGACGACCTCAGCGAGGAGCTCGACATGGAGCTGCCCGACGCGGAGTGGGACACCGTCGGCGGGCTCGTGTTCAACCTCCTCGGGCACGTTCCCGAGGAGGGGGAGACGGTCCGCTTCCAGGGACTGGAGTTCCGCACCGAGCGCGTGCAGGGTCGCCGCATCGCATCCGTGGTCATCACGCGCGTCGCGCCCGACTCGGAGGCCGGTGCCGCCGGGGCTGCCGACGCCGAGGTCGACGCGCCCAGCTCTTGATGAGCGACCAGGCCGCCTTCCGCTCGGGCTTCGCCACCCTCATCGGCCGACCCAACGTCGGGAAGTCGACTCTGGTGAACCAGATGGTCGGCTCCAAGGTCGTGATCACGTCGCCGCGACCACAGACGACCCGCACGACCGTTCGTGGCGTGCGGACGACGGAGCGATCGCAGCTCGTGCTGCTCGACACGCCCGGCCTGCACAAGCCGCGCACTGCGCTCGGCGAGCGCACCAACGAACGGGCGCGCGCCACGCTCACCGAAGTCGACGTGGTCTGCCTGCTGGTGGAGGCGAACGCGCCGATCGGGACGGGCGATCGGTTCATCGCCGATCTCGCGCGGGAGGCGTCGACGCCGCGCATCCTCGTCGTCAACAAGGTGGACGTCGCCCCGAAGGGTGCCGTGGCCCAGCATCTGGCGCAGGTGGTCGAGAAGCTCGGCGAGTTCGACGCCTACGTGCCGCTGTCGGCCCGGACGGGGGAGGGCGTCGATGCACTGGTCGGCGAGCTCGAGGCCCGCATGCCCGAAGGACCCCACTACTACCCGGAGGGCGTCGTCACCGATCAGCCCGAGACGTTCGTCGCCGCTGAGCTGGTCCGGGAGCAGCTGCTCCACGCCATGCACGACGAGGTGCCGCACTCCATCGGCGTCTCGTGCGAGGTCCTCGACGACGACGACGAGCGAACGCATCCGGACGATGTGCTGCGGCTCCTCGTGACCGTCCGGGTCGAACGAGACTCCCAGAAAGGGATCGTGATCGGGAAGGGGGGCGAGGTGCTCAAGAGCGCCGCGACCGCGGCCCGCCACAGCCTCGAAGCCCTCCTCGGCATGCGCGTCTATCTGGAGACCAAGGTGAAGGTCGAACGCGACTGGCAGCGCCGACCGCAGGCGCTCGATCGGATGGGCTTCTGAGCCGGAAAAGTTCTCCCGGCCACAAGTTGCTGCTCCGCGACGGACGGGGGATAGAGTGCCGACGCGCTCGGGGTCCGGGCGCACGGCGGATGCTCCTGGTCCGCCGCCGGTGTGTTCTCGTCAGACTTCGAGGTTCGGGGAACCGGGGGACATGAGGCAGCGCAGCATCCGTCGGCGAGCCACACGAAAGCTGTGGATTCCTGCGCTCGCGACGCTGGCACTCCTCCTCGCGGCGTGCTCCACGGAGTCCGGGCCCGAGAACGGGCAGAACGCCCTCCGCCCCTCCAAGGGGTCCTACGCGGAGAAGATCGACAACCTCTTCACGCCGATCTTCTGGGTTGCCGTCGCGGTGCTCGTCTTCGTCGTCGGCGCCACGATCTTCATCGCGCTGAAGTTCCGCGTCCGCGAAGGCAAGGACGTCCGCCCGAAGCAGATCCACGGCTCGACCCCGTTCGAGATCAGCTGGACCGTGGTGCCGGCGGTGATCCTCGCGATCATCGCGGTGCCGACGGTTGCGCTCACCTTCCAGCTCGCCGAGAAGCCCGACAACCCGGTGAACATCACCGTGGTCGGCAAGCAGTGGTGGTGGCAGTTCGACTACCCGAAGCAGGACGGGATCGACACCAAGATCGTCACCGCGGACGAGATGCACATCCCGACCGGTCGCGACGTCTTCCTCACGCTCCACGCGTGTGACCCGTCGCTCCCGGGCGGCGTCAACGGCGGTCCTGGTTGCAACGTCATCCACTCCTTCTGGGTCCCCGAGCTGGCCGGCAAGCGCGACGTCGTGCCCGGGCACAACAACCAGATGAAGCTCCGGGCCGAGACACCCGGCACCTATCTCGGACAGTGCGCGGAGTACTGCGGGCTCTCGCACGCGAACATGCGGTTCCGCGTCATCGCGCAGTCACCTTCCGACTACGAAGCGTGGCTCGCGGGTCAACAGAAGGGTCCCGCGGTCTCGCTGGCCGATGCGGGTGCCGCGCAGAAGCTGTTCACGCAGAAGTTCCAGTGCACCAACTGCCACACGACCGAGGACTCCAGCGTCAGCGTCTACGGGCCGAACCTGACGCACCTCGCGAGCCGGAGCACCTTCGCGAGTGGCTACTACGCGCTCACGAGGTCGAAGCTGATCGAGTGGATCCTCAATGCGCCGGCGCTGATCCCGATGCAGTCGGAGTACTGCCGTTTGCCGGCCACCTCCGGCAAGCCGTGCATCGGGATGCCATCCTTCACGGAGAACACGCCGGCCGGCCTCCCGGTCATGACCCATGCCGAGGCCGAGACGCTCGCCGACTACCTCCTGGAGCTGAAGTGAGCACCATCTTGCAGGAGTGCCGCGCATGACCACCGTCCAGGACGCCGTTGCCGTCGAGGAGCGCAAGCCCTTCGTGCTGCGGCGCCCGAAGTCGACGACGGGCATCTGGAGCTGGTTCACGACCGTCGATCACAAGAAGATCGGCATCATGTACGGCGCCGCGGCGATGCTCTTCTTCGTCGTCGGTGGCATCGAGGCGTTGCTGATCCGGCTCCAGCTCTTCCAGGCCAACGGCACGGTCCTCACCGCATCCCAGTACAACGAGCTGTTCACCATGCACGGCACCACGATGGTGTTCCTCATGGGCATGCCGCTCGCGGTCGCCTTCGGGAACTACTTCGTGCCGCTCATGATCGGCGCGCGCGACGTCGCGTTCCCGCGCATCAACGCGTTCGGGTTCTGGGTCGTCTGCGCCGGTGGGATCTTCCTGTACTCGAGCTTCATCCCCGGTGTGAACGGTGTGCCGAACGGCGGATGGTTCGGCTACACGCCGCTCACCAGCACGCCGATGAGCTCGGGGTTCCTGCCCGGGCACGGACCCGACTTCTGGTCCGTCGGCATCATCCTGCTCGGGATCGGGTCGACGACCTCGGCGATCAACTTCATCGTGACGATCCTCAACATGCGAGCGCCGGGCATGACGCTCATGCGGATGCCGGTGTTCGTCTGGATGATGCTCGTCGTCGCGTTCCTGACGGTCTTCGCCATGCCGATCATCACGGTCGCGCTCATCATGGTGTTCACCGACCGGAACTTCGGCACGCTGTTCTTCTCGCCGGCTGCCGGCGGTGATCCGCTGCTCTACCAACACCTCTTCTGGCTGTTCGGTCATCCCGAGGTGTACATCCTCATCCTGCCCGGGATGGGCATCGTGTCCGAGACGCTGCCGGTGTTCGCGCGCAAGCCGCTCTTCGGGTACGCGGTCGTGGTCTTCTCAGGCATCGCGATCGGGTTCCTCGGCTGGGGCGTGTGGGCGCACCACATGTTCGCGACCGGCCTCGGACCGGTCGCAGTGTCCGCGTTCGGCCTCTCGACGATGCTGATCGCGATCCCGACCGGCGTGAAGATCTTCAACTGGCTCGGGACGGTGTGGAAGGGCGCAATCCGGCTCACCACCGCGATGCTGTTCTCGCTCGGCTTCATCGCGATGTTCACGATCGGCGGTCTCTCGGGTGTCCTGCACTCGATCGTCCCGGCCGACACCCAGCAGACCGATACCTACTTCGTCGTCGCGCACTTCCACTACGTGCTCTTCGGTGGCCTCGTGTTCGCGTTCTTCAGCGGCTTCTACTACTGGCTGCCCAAGATCTTCGGTCGCATGCTCAACGAGCGTCTGGGCAAGTGGAACTTCTGGCTCATGCTCGTCGGCTTCAACCTCACGTTCTTCCCGATGCACCTGCTCGGGCTCTGGGGCATGCCCCGGCGCACCTACCGGTACGACTCGGGACTGGGTTGGACCGGCGTCAACCAGCTCGTCAGCGTCGGCGGGTTCATCATCGCCTTCTCGGTGCTGCTGTTCCTCGTGAACGTGATCGTGTCCGTCGGACTCAAGCGCGGGGCTGTGGCCGGGGACGACCCGTGGGATGCACGCACGCTCGAGTGGTCGATCTCCTCCCCGCCGCCCGAGTACAACTTCGCCGAGATCCCCGATGTCACGAGCCTGGATGACTTCTGGCACCGGAAGTACACCGAGGACGACGAGGGTCGTCTGGTGCCACTCCCGAGTGGCGGGGCGTACGGCTCGAAGGACAACGAGCCCGCGCACGACGGGCACGGCATCCACCTGCCCTCACCGTCGATCTATCCGATGATCATGGCGTTCGGTCTGCTGCCGATCGGCTATGCCGCGGTGTTCCAGAGCTGGATCCCGCTGATCATCGGTGTGCTGATCCTGCTGTTCGCCATGTACGCGTGGAGCATCGAACCCGGCACCGAAGAGGCATGAGGTAGCGGCTGATGGCGACGATCGACCAGACCAGAGAGGCGCAGACCAGCGAGGTCGGCGGGCCACCGTCCACCGGCACGCCCGGTCACGACGCGCACGCGACGTCGACGGGCGTCACCAACACGAAGCTGGCGATGTGGCTGTTCCTCTCGTCGGACTGCCTGTTCTTCGGTGCGTTCATCGCGTCCTACCTGCTCTACCGCGGCCGCGACCAGTCGGGTCCCGGACCGAAGGAGCTCTTCAACATCCCCTTCACGTCGGCGACCTCGTTCATCCTGCTGATGAGCTCGCTCACGATGGTGCTGGCGCTTGCTGCGATCCAGCGCGGTGATCACCGGCGGGTGCGCATCTGGATCCTCTCCACCGCGCTCCTCGGTGCGACCTTCATCGGCGGACAGATCTACGAGTTCACCGAGTTCACGCGCGAGGGCCTGAAGGTCAGCACGAACCTCTTCGGTTCGTCCTTCTACCTGCTCACCGGCTTCCACGGCGCGCACGTGACGATCGGGATCATCTGGCTGCTCTCGCTCTGGGGCCTGTCGAGCCGCGGCCGACTCCCCACCGCGAAGGCCGAGAGCGTCGAGATCGCCGGCTTGTACTGGCACTTCGTGGATGTCGTGTGGATCATCATCTTCACGGTCATCTACCTGGTTCCCCAGCCCCGCTAGCCGGGCCACGAGGAGGCATCCAGCGATGAGCGAGGGCACACGAATCGGGGACATCGAGATCGCGGCGACGGGCGAGCTCGCGCACTCGATGGAGTCTGCCCCGGGCCTGCTCCCGGGCGAGATCACGAAGCACCCCTCGCCCTTCAAGTACGTCGTGATCGCGATGGTCCTGTGCGTCGTCACCGGGATCGAGATCGGCATCTCGTACCTCGACGGCGACATCCCCGACGGCCTGCTCATCACGTTGCTGCTCGCGCTCGCGATCGCCAAGTTCGTCGGCGTCGCTGGCTGGTACATGCACCTCCAGACCGACCAGCCGATCTTCCGCCGGTTCTTCATCCTCGGGTGCATCGCCGCGGTGATCCTCTACACGATCGTGCTCGCGACGCTCAGCATCTTCGCCGCCTAGGAGCTGGGCTTGCTCGCGGCAAACATCCCCGGCTGGGAGCCCCAGCCCGACGTCTGGCTGCTCGTCGCAGCACTCGGGGTCGGCTACTGGATCGCCATCGTCCGCATCGGCCCGAGGTTCGCGGTCCAAGGGCGACCGCTCGTCAGCCGCCTCCAGGTCACGTGCTGGGTGCTCGGCGTCGCGACGGTCTGGATCGCGTCGGACTGGCCGGTGCACGTCGTCGCCGAGCGCATGGACTACAGCGTGCACATGCTCCAGCACCTGCTGTTCGCCATGGTGGCGGCGCCGCTGCTGCTGCTCGGCACCCCGGCATGGCTCGCGCGCTGGGTGCTGCGCCCGGGAAGCCACCTCTTCCGCTCGGTCCGCTGGCTCTCACGCTTCCTTCCTGCGCTCGTCGTCTTCAACGTCGTGCTCGTCGTCACGCACTGGCCTGTGCTCGTGAACTCGAGCCTGGAGAACCCGTGGCTCCACTTCGGCGTGCACACGGTGCTGTTCGTGTCGTCGTTGATCGTCTGGATGCCCGTACTGTCGCCGCTGCCGGAGATCCCGCGGCTCGCAGCACCGCTGCGCGCCGTCTATCTCTTCCTGCAGTCGATCGTGCCAACCGTTCCGGCGTCGTTCCTCACGTTCGGCGCGCATCCGCTCTACAAGTTCTACGAGGGCAAGGCGCACCTGTGGGGTCTCAGCACCCTGGAGGACCAGCAGGTCGCGGGACTCATCATGAAGATCGGCGCCGGGATGCTGCTCTGGGCGCTGATCGCCGTATTCTTCTTCCGGTGGGCGGCGGACGAGCAGCGCCGCCAGCGCCCGCAGGTCCGAGCGGACCTCGAGCGTGAGCTGACCCGGATGGGCTTGTGAGGATCATCACGAGATGACGACCACCACGGACACGCCGAGCGAGCCACTCGCCATCGAGGCCGCGCCCGACCCGGTCAAAGAGGCGCTCTGGACGCGCCTGATCCTGCCCTTCGCACTGCCGGTGGTCTCGGCCTTCGCCGTGCTGCTCTGGGCCCTGAACATCTCGCGCGCCTTCCTGGCGGGCGACAAGACGAGCGCGCTCGTCATCATCTGCATCGTCCTCGTCGCGATCATGGGGGGCGCCGCGATGATGTCGGCCGCCCCGCGCATGAAGACGTCCTCCAAGCTGCTGTTCGTAGCGTTCGCGTTCGCGTTGATCATGTCGGCCGGGTTCATCTCGCTCGGTCCGAGCGAGGCGAAGAACGTTGCGAAGGCCGCGGGCTTCGTCGAGCCGACGGGACCGGCGGTCGCGACGGTCGAGGTCGACGCCCTGCCGACGCTGAAGTTCCAGGCGACGGAGTTCACCACCAAGGCCGGCATCAACGACATGAAGTACGTCGACAAGGGCGGCACGCACACGCTCGTGTTCGCCGAGCCCTCGCTCGCCGGCTTCATCATCAACGTGCCGCCGACGTCGAGCAAGAAGGTCGACCTCAAGGCCGGCACCTACACGATCTTCTGCAGCATCCCTGGCCACCGCGCCGCCGGCATGCAGGCCACCCTCACCGTCACGCAGTAGCCCATCAGCTCTTCGGGGCGAGCACGCGCAGCTTCGTCGGCGCGACCGTCATGATCGCGGGCAACGGACCGACGCGCTCACCGCTGGCCCACACATCGAGATCGACCTCGCCACCATCCGCGAGCACCTCGACCTCGCGCCCCCGGAGCATCGTCACGCCCTCGACGTGAGGGTGGCGACCACGGAAGACGGTCGGGAAGCGCGCGATGAAGGTTCGGGTGGGTTTGTCGGTGATCACGCAGACATCGAGGAGGCCGTCGTCGATCACGGCATCGGGCGTGATCTTCAGGCCGCCCGCGTAGGAGCGCCCGTTGCCGATGGCGACGAGCCACGCACGACCACGCCACACCTCGTCGTCGACGCGCACGATGAGGGGCTGCGGTCGGTAGACGGCGATCGTGCGGGCGATCGCGAGGAGGTACAGGGCCGAGCCGCGGACCCGGCGCACGTCGTTCGCCCACCGGTTCGCCTCGGCGTCGAACCCGGTGTTCGCGACGGTGGTGAACGCTCGGGTCGTCCCGTTCGCGGCCCGCGCTCGTCCCAGGTCGATCTCGCGCAGCTCGCCGTCGTCGAGCAGCCGGATCGCGTGGAGCGGGTGCTTGCGGTCGAGCCCGAGCTCCCGGGCGAAGTCGTTCCCCGCTCCGGTCGGGACCACCGCGAGCGGGCCGCCGAGCTCAGCGGCCACCGCGGCGAGCTCGGCGATCGTGCCGTCCCCTCCACACGCGACCACGCCTTCGCCCCGCCCGAACGCGGCGGTTGCCGCCCGGACGGCATCCGTCGGGTCGGTGGCGACGTGGACCGGGACGTCGTGCGCGCCGAGCACGCGGTGCAGCTCGGGGAGCAGCCGCCGCGTGCGGCCACGACCCGCGACCGGGTTCACGACAGCGGTCCAGCGCATGGGCGCGGATCGTACCGTCGACGGCGATAGCGTCAGCGCGTGTCCCACGGCATCGACCTGTCCCGCCTGCCACGCCATGTCGCAGTCGTGATGGACGGCAACGGGCGCTGGGCGCAGAAGCGAGGCCTCAAGCGCACCGATGGCCATGCCGCGGGCGAAGAGGCGCTCTTCGACGCGGTGGAGGGCGGGCTCGACGTCGGACTGAAGTGGCTGACGGTGTATGCGTTCTCGACGGAGAACTGGCGGCGCCCCCTCGACGAGGTGCGGTTCCTCATGCGGTTCAACGAGTCACTGCTGCTCCGCCGTCGCGACGATCTCAACGAGCGTGGCGTCCGGGTCCGATTCATCGGGCGGCGGGGTGGCCGAGTGCCGCGGCGGGTGCTGCGCCACATCGAGGACACGGAGGCGCTGACGGCGAAGAATCGCCGGATGACCCTCACCTTCGCGTTCAACTACGGCGGGCGTGCGGAGCTCGTCGATGCAGTGCGCGCGATCGCTTCGGAGGCGAGAGGCCGGAAGCTGGACCCGGCGAAGATCGATGAGCGCACGATCCAGAAGCACCTCTACGCGCCCGACATGCCCGACCCGGACGTGCTCGTGCGAACGTCGGGGGAGTACCGCACGTCGAACTACCTCCTCTGGGAGGCGGCGTACAGCGAGCTCGTGTTCACCGACGTGCTGTGGCCCGACTTCCGGCGCGAGGACCTGTTCGCGGCGATTCGTGAGTTCCAGAACCGCAGCCGCCGCTTCGGCGCCATCGAATAGCGGGCGTGTAACTACACTCGTGTCGTGGCGCTGTACCGGGATCAAGGGGTGGTCCTGCGGACGGTGAAGCTCGGGGAGACCGATCGCATCGTCACCATGCTCACCCGCGGCAACGGCAAGGTGCGCGCCGTCGCCAAGGGCGTCCGCAAGCCCGGCAGCCGCTTCGGTGCCCGGCTCGAGCCCACGAGCCACGTGGCCTTCCAGTGCTACCGGGGGCGTGAGCTCGACATCGTCACCCAGGTGGAGACGATCGACGCGAACCGTGCGCTGCGTGAGCACTACGGCTCCCTCACCCATGCCATCTCGATGTTGGAGGCGGTCGACCAGGTCGCGATGGAGCGTGAGCCGAACCACGCCCTGTACCGGATGCTCGAAAGTGCGTTGCGCACGCTCGCCCAGGAGCCCTCACCGATCGTGAGTGCGGCCTTCTTCTGGAAGCTGCTGTCCCTCGAGGGCTTCCACCCGATGCTCGATGCGTGCGCGCGCTGCGGTCGGGAAGGGGAGACCGGGGTCGAGTTCGTGGCGTTCGACCTCGGTGAGGGTGGCGTGCTGTGCGCCGAGTGTGGCCAGCTGGGGGGTCGACGCACCTCGCCCGAGGCGCTCGCGGTCGTGGGCCGCATCGTGAGCGGGCAGGTGCGAGGCGTGCTCGACGACCCACCGCCCGAACCGGTGCTGCGTGAGGTCGAACGGCTAGCGATCTCGGCCCTGGAGTACGCCTCGGATCGCCGGCTCCGTAGCGCTGCGCTGCTCTGAGCAGCGCCGCCCGCCTCGGACGCTCCTGCGCCTACCTGCCGAAAAGGGATCGTGGGGGTCCCGGCGATACGATCACTGTCTCGTTATGGCCTCCTCCGACCAGATGGATCGCGTCGTCAACCTGTGCAAGCGACGGGGGCTGGTCTTCCCATCCAGTGAGATCTACGGCGGGTTCCGCTCCACGTGGGACTACGGGCCGCTCGGCGTCGAGCTGAAGCGCAACGTCAAGGACGCCTGGTGGCGTTCGATGATCCAGCTGCGTGACGACGTCGTCGGGCTGGATGCCGCGATCCTCATGGCCCCCAAGGTGTGGGAGGCCAGCGGGCACCTGGCGACGTTCACCGATCCGCTCGTCGACTGCCGCAGCTGCAAGGAGCGGTTCCGGGCGGATCACCTCCCGAAGTCCGGCGCCTGCCCGAACTGCGGCGCCAAGGACTCCTTCACCGAGGCGCGCAACTTCAACCTCATGTTCAAGACCTTCGTCGGGCCGGTGGAGGACGATGCCGCGGTCGCCTACCTGCGTCCGGAGACCGCCCAAGGCATCTTCGTCAACTTCGCCAACGTGCAGACGACGACCCGCAAGAAGCCGCCGTTCGGCATCGCCCAGATCGGCAAGTCGTTCCGCAACGAGATCACGCCGGGGAACTTCATCTTCCGCACGCGCGAGTTCGAGCAGATGGAGATGGAGTTCTTCGTGCCACCGGAGGACGTCGACCAGTGGTACGAGTACTGGTGCCAGCAGCGCTATCAGTGGCACCGCGACCTCGGGATCCCCGAGGCGAGCTTGCGACTGCGTCCGCACGACGCCGAAGAGCTCTCGCACTACTCCACCGCAACCTCCGACGTGGAGTACGAGTTCCCGTGGGGCTGGGGCGAGCTCGAGGGCGTGGCCAACCGCACCGACTTCGATCTCAAGCAGCACGCAAAGTTCTCCGGTCAGGAGCTGACGTTCTTCGATCAGGAGCACGACCGGCGCTACGTGCCGTACGTGATCGAGCCCGCGCTGGGTGCAGACCGGGCGACGCTGGCGTTCCTCCTGGCTGCCTACGAGGAGCAAGACGTGCCCAACGGCAAGGGTGGAACCGAGAAGCGCACCGTGCTGCACCTCGACCCACGCTTGGCGCCGATCAAGGTCGCGGTGCTGCCCCTGTCGAAGAACGAGCGCCTCGTGCCCGTCGCGGAGGAGATCGCCGGCGCGCTGCGCCCCCAGTTCATGATCGACGTGGACGCGGCCGGCTCGATCGGGCGTCGCTATCGACGCCAGGACGAGGTCGGCACGCCGTACTGCGTGACGATCGACTTCGACACGCTCGATGACCAAGCGGTCACCGTGCGGGATCGGGATTCGATGAATCAGGAACGCGTGCCGGTCGAAGGACTGGTCACCTATTTGCGGGAGCGACTGCCGTGGTGAACGAAGACGAGAACAACTACGACGTTCTCGGGGTTGCGCCCAACTCGAGCAAGGACGAGATCCGCGAGGCGTACCGCGAGCGGCTCCTCGAGGCGCAGGCCGACGTGACGAAGGAAGAGACGGCGAAGCGTCCGAGCGGGTCCTCGATCGCCGCGGCGCGGGCTGAGGAAGCGCGCGTGCGCGCAGCCTGGCAGGTGCTGAGCGATCCGAACCAGCGCGAGCGTTACGACGCGGCGCAGGGGATCGACAACACGGGCACCGACCTCGAGTTCGTCGGCGACGACGATGACGAGGACGACGCGCCCACGCCGGCCCGCAAGCCGAAGTACTCGAAGGCCGATCGGTACGCGGATCGTCCGCCCGGGCTCTTCTCGACGGAGCACCCGCCGATCCCCGCGAGCTGGCCGCCGGGAATCCAGCCGCCGCCTCCCCGTGCGCGCTTTCTGGCCCTCACCATCGACGCGTTCGTCCTCTCGTTGCTGATCATCCTCCAGCTCGTGCTCACGCCGGTCGTGATCGACCAGTTCAAGCCCGGGGTGCAGGACAAGCTCGACGTGATCTCCACGCAGATCGACAAGGACAACAACGCCAAGGACAAGGCGGACTCGAGGGCCGACAACCAGGCCAACAAGGCCACGGCGGCGAAGAAGAGCGGCGACGAGGTCGCGCAGGCGACCGCGGTCGCCGCGCAGAAGAAGGCCGCGGCCGAGTCCAAGACGCTCGACAAGAAGATCACCAAGGAGGAGGACAAGCAGACCTCGCTGCGCAACGACCTGCTGCCGATCACGCTCGGGATGAGCCTGGTCGTCTTCCTGCTCGCACTCCTGTACCTGGTGCCATCGAGCGTCCGGACGGGTCGAACCCTCGGGAAGAAGCTGTTGCAGATCCACGTCGTCTACGTCGATGGGTCGCCGTTGTCGCTGCGGGGCGCCACCCGTCGCTACGGCCTGCCGCTCGTCGCCGGCCTGTTCCTCTCGAGCATCGTCGGTCCGCTCGGCTACATGTTCGTCCTCGTCGGCGTGCTCACGTGGCCCCGCAACCCGAACTACCAGGGGTTCCAGGACCGCGTCGCGAAGACGCTCGTCGTCGATGGCTGACAAAGTCGCACCGGGCTCGATCGCGGTCGTCGGTAGGCTCGACGTGCAGCGTCCTGCACTGACCGCTACCGGCTGACCGCAGCCACCCCCACCGCAGCCACCCCCACCGCAAGACGTTCGGAGAGGTGATCCAGTGAAGTATGTGTACGCCTTCGAGGAGGGCTCGAAGGAGCAGAAGTTCCTGCTCGGCGGCAAGGGGGCGAACCTCGCCGAGATGACGAAGCTCGGCCTGCCGGTGCCGCCCGGGTTCACGATCACCACCGAGGCCTGCAACGCGTACATGGCCGGCGGCAACCGGCTGCCCGACGGGCTGATGGACGAGGTCGCGACGTCGCTCCAGGCGCTCGAGGCCAAGATGGGCAAGCAGCTCGGCGACGAGGGCGACCCGCTGCTGGTCTCCGTGCGCTCCGGCGCGCCCTTCTCGATGCCCGGGATGATGGACACGGTCCTCAACCTCGGGATGAACGACGCCTCGGTGAACGGTCTGGCGAAGCAGACCGACAACGAGCGCTTCGCGTTCGACTCGTACCGCCGGTTCGTGCAGATGTTCGCCAAGATCGTGCTCGACGTCCCGGGTGAGCTGTTCGAAGAAGCGCTGCACGACCTCGTCGAGAAGAAGGGCGTGAGCGTCGACACCGACCTCTCCGCCGAGGACCTCGCGGGTTTGGTCGAGACGTTCAAGGGCATCGTGATGGCGGAGAAGGGCTTCGGGTTCCCGACCGATCCGCAGGAGCAGCTTGCGCACGCGATCGACGCGGTGTTCAAGTCGTGGAACGGTCGCCGCGCCAAGGACTACCGCCGCATGGAGAAGATCCCCGACGATCTCGGCACCGCGGTCAACGTGCAGACGATGGTCTTCGGCAACAAGGGCGACGACTCCGGCACCGGCGTGGCGTTCACGCGTAACCCGTCGACCGGCGAGCACAAGCCCTACGGCGACTTCCTGAAGAACGCGCAGGG
>JBBQFJ010000055.1:0-19899 GCA_038321755.1 Acidimicrobiia bacterium
CGTAGCGATCGATCAAGGCGTGCGTGAGCAGATGCGTCTTCGGGATCCGCATCGCGCCGGCCTCGGCCCAGAGCCCGGGAGCGAACGGTTCCCGCAGCGTGAGACACCGACCGCCCACCCGTTGCTGGGCCTCCAGGATGATCGGCTCGTGCCCGGCCCTCCGCAGCTCGGAGGCGGCGACGAGCCCCGCCATCCCGGCGCCGACCACGATCACCCGGGCGGGGCGGTCGGTGCGGGGGCCGATGCCCTGGGCGAGGATCTCGAGGTCGTCCTGCTCGGTGCGCATGGGCGCAGTCTTGCCCCTTCGTCGGGGCCGAGGGATACGATATGCCTGACACGGGTGTCAGGTTCCAGTACCACGGTCGCTTCGGAAGAGGGGTTCCATGAACGTCGATCTCGTCGAGCTGGCCCAGAGCCGCAGTCGGATCTCGCAGTCACCCTCGATCGACCCGGTCACGGCCGAGGTCATCCGTGGCGCGATGGAGACCATCTGCTTCGAGATGGCGAACTACGTCTCACGCACGGCCACGACACCGATCCTGAACCAGAGCAACGAGCGCAACGCGACGATCCTCGACGCGCACGGCCGCCTCGCGGCGCTCTCCGTCGGAATCCCCCAGTTCATGCTCACCTCCACGCTGCCGGTCCGCTTCGCACTCGACTTCCTCGGTGTCGAGGAGTTTCGTGAAGGGGACGTGTTCGTCGGGAACGACCCGTACCACGGCGGTGGCCACCTCCCCGACTACAACGTCTTCGCGCCGGTCTTCGCCGCCGGCGCCGACGGCGTGCGACGCATGGTGCTCATCGCCAGCATCCAGTGCCACCACGGCGACACCGGCGGCGGCGTGCCCGGCGGCTACAACATCACCGCCGGCGACATCTGGGGCGAAGGCGTGCGCTGGCCCGCGGTGAAGGTGATCGACCAGGGCGTCGAGCGACGCGACGTGCTCTACGCGCTCCAGATCAACAACCGCATCCCCGGCTACATCGGCGACCTGCGCGCCCAGATCGGGGCCGCACAGCTCGCCACGCACCGGCTCGGTGAGGTGATCGCCCGGTACGGCGCGACGACCGTCGAGGAGAGCGTCGACTCGATGATCGACTACGCGGCGAAGCGCTTCCGCGAAGAGGTCACCGAGTGGCAGGACGGCGTGTACGAGGGCGACGCGTACGTCGACCACGACCCGCTCGGCAACCCCGACGTCCACCTCCACGTGAAGATCACCGTCGAGGGCGACAGTCTCACGATCGACTTCACCGGCAGCGACACCCGCCAGGAGCTCCAGGCGTGGTCGACGTTCGGGAACACACGGGGATACACGATCGGGCAGATCGCCGCGATGATGGATCCGGAGATCCCCAAGAACGAGGGCTTCTTCGACCAGATCAAGCTGGTCGTGCCGCAGGGTTGCGTGCTCAACCCGCACCCCGGACGTCCGGTGAGCGCGGGAACGCATCACCCCGGCGCCGACGTCGGCGAGGTGATCGCCGTCGCGATGCAGGACGTGCTGCCCGACAAGGCGGTGCCGCAGACGTACAAGACCGGCATCCCCACCATCATCGTCGGCATCGATCCGCGCACCGAGCAGACGTTCACCGACCACTCGGCCGAGGTCTACGCCGGGTGGTGCAACGCAGCCAAGGGCATGGACGCCTGGGGCGCGCAGGCTGCGAGCTTCGGGAACCTGTGGAAGGCGACCGCGGAGATCAACGAGAGCCTCTTCCCCCATGTGCAGTGGGGCCGCGACTACCGCACCGACTCGGGCGGCGCGGGCCAGTGGCGCGGGCTGTGCGGCAGTCACTACGAGAAGGAAGTCCTCGTCGACGCGAAGGTGTACACGTACGTCGTCGGCATGAAGTACCCCATGCCGGGGATCCGCGGCGGTCAGCCCGGCGCACCGAACGAGATGATCATCCGGTACGGCTCCGACGATCCGTACCGCGTCAAGCACACGGCCGACTGGATCCCGATCTCCGCCGGCGAGCGCGTGATGTACGACTACGGCGGCGGGGGTGGCTGGGGTGATCCGCTCGACCGCGACGCCGACGCCGTCCTCGACGACGTGCTCGACGAGTACGTGAGCATCGAGGGCGCGAAGCGCGACTACGGCGTCGTGCTCCTGGGGTCGCTCGAGGACCTCACCCTCACCATCGACGTCGACGCCACGGAACGCCTTCGCACCGAGCTGCGGGCGCAACGCGCCGCGTGAGCCCCTATCGAGTAGGAACCGACGTCGGGGGCACGTTCACCGACCTCATCTGCATCACGCCCGATGGCGACGTGGTGCTGGACAAGACGCCCACGACGCTCGACGACCAGTCGACGGGGGTGATGAACGGGCTCGGCGACCTGGCCGAGCGGTTCGGTCTGTCCCTCGCCGACTTCTGCGCCGGGCTCGAGATCGTCGTGCACGGCACCACGACCGCCGACAACACGATGATCGAGATGAACGGTGCGTCGACCGGCCTCCTCGTCACCGAGGGTCACCGCGACGAGATCGAGATGCGGCGCGTCCACAAGGAGCAGATCTGGGACCCGTCCTACCCGGCGCCCACTCCCATCGCCCGACGCCGCGCCCGGATCCCCATCCCCGAGCGCCTCGACTTCGAAGGCAACGTCCTGCTTCCGCTCGACGAGGCCGCCGTCCGGCGCGGCGTCCAGCGCCTCCAGAAGCTCGGCGTCACCTCGATCGCGGTGATGTTCCTGTTCTCGTACGTGAACCCCGACCACGAGCGTCGTGCCGCCGAGATCATCCGTGAGGAGTTCCCCGACGTCGAGCACATCTCGCTCTCGCACGAGGTGATGGCGCGAGGTCCGGAGTTCGAGCGGGTCTCGACCACCCTGGTGAACGCCTACGTGGCGCCGCGCATCTCCGCCTACGTCTCAGAGCTCCAGGAGAAGCTCCGTGGTGCCGGCTTCGGTGGGCCGGTGCTGATCATGCAGTCGACCGGTGGGGTCATGCCACCCGACTACGTCGCCAAGCGAGCGGTCTCGCTCCTCGCGTCCGGGCCGACCGGCGGTGTGATGGGCGCATCCGTCGCGGCGGCGAGCGTCGGCGTGCGCGACTTCATCGCGATGGACATGGGCGGCACCAGCTTCGATGTGTGCCTCGTGCGCGGCGGGCGCCCCGAGATCAAGACCGACTGGAACTGGCGGTACCGCTACTACATCGGCATGCCGATGGTCGACGTCCAGAGCGTCGGCGCGGGTGGCGGCTCGATCGCACGCGTCCGGCAGGGCGCGCTGCTCGTCGGACCCGAGAGCGCCGGCGCTTCGCCCGGACCCGTCTGTTACGGCCACGGCGGCGAGCGCCCGACGGTCACCGACGCCGACGCGGTGCTCGGCTACATCCCGGCGCAGGGCTTCGCGAGTGGTCGCATGGAGCTCGACGTCGACCGCGCGCGCACGGCGATCGAGCGCGATGTCGCCGAACCCCTTGGGCTCGACGTCGTGAGCGCCGCGTGGGGCATGGAGCGCATCGTCAATTCCAACATGGCCAACGAGACGCGTCGCGTCCTCGCCTCCCACGGGGCCGACCCCCGCACCCTGTCGATGATCGCCTACGGCGGGAACGGTCCCGTGCACGCATGGGCGATCGCTGCCGAGCTCGGCATCGACCATGTCCTCGTCCCAAAGGCCGCACCAGCGTTCTCCGCGCTCGGCGTGCTCGTGGCCGACTACGTCGTCGACCTGCTCCGCGCGTACGTCGTGCCGCTCTCCCAGATCGACCTCACCAGGGTCCACGCGCTGAGCGCCGAGCTCTACGACGAGGCGGCGAAGGAGCTCGAACCGGCAGGACTCGCCGACGCCGAGATCGACCTCGGCCTCTACGCGCAGATGTGCTACCCAGGGCAGAACTTCGACATGAGCGTGCCCGTGATCGAGGGCACCGAGCTCGACGAGCCCGGCCTGCTCGACCTCGCGGGTCGCTTCCACGACCAGCACGAGGCCGAGCGCGGCTTCGCGTTCCGCAGCCAGCAGCCCTTGCTGCGCGGCATGCGTCTCATCGCACGCGGCCGCACCCCGAAGCCCTCCCGGTTCGCCGAGCTCGGAGAGCTCGCGAACGCCGACGCGGCGCGCACTGGTACCCGCCCGGCCTACTTCGGCGACGGCTTCGTCGACGCCACCGTGTACGACGGCGCCGCCCTCGGACCCGGCGTCGAGATCTCGGGCCCCGCGCTGATCGAAGAACCGTTCACGGTCGTGGTCGTGCCCCCGGGCGGTCGTGCCCGACTCGACGAGCAGGGGAACTACTCGCTCGAGCTCGGCACCGGCGTGCAGCAGTAGCGCGGCGTGACGCTTCGCTTCCTGACCCCCGACGAGCACGCGATCGTCGCGGCTGCGGCCGACGTGCTCGTCCCGCCGCTCGACGAGCACCCGGGCGCAGCCGCGCTCGGCGTTGCGGACTACGTCGACACGTTGCTCGGAGCATTCACGTTCGATCCCCCACGCATCTGGGCCGGCGGCCCGTTCTCCGGCCGGGCGGGCGGCGACGCGAGCTTCGAGCAGTTCCTCCCGCTCGGACGCCAGGAAGCGCTGGCGTGGCGGACGCGCATCGAAGGATCGGGTGGCATCCCCGAACGCGAGTTCAACGGCCCGGTCGTCGGCTGGCAACAGGAGTACCGCGACGGCATCGTTGGGCTCGGTGGTGACTTCCTCGAGCTCGCTCCCGAGGGTCGCGAGACGCGGCTGCGCGAGCAGCCTGACTTCGCGCGGCTCCTGTACGTGCACGCGTGCGAGGGCTGCTACTCGGCACCGGAGTATGGCGGGAACCGCGACCTGCAGGGTTGGGCGGCGATCCAGTACCTCGGGGACGTGCAACCGAGGGGATACACCGATGAGGAGGTCTCGGGACGTGCCTGAGCGCGACGCCGACGCGGTCATCATCGGCACGGGCCCCGCCGGCGCCACAGTCGCCGAGGTGCTCACTGCGGCCGGCAAGTCGGTGATCATGCTCGAGAAGGGCCGCAACCACCTGCTCTCGCTCGACGCGCCCTTCGGACCGATCGGGCATGTGAGCAATGACGAGCTGAAGTTCAACGCACGCCACTTCCTCGGACCCGACCCGCTCCTCGAACCGCGCACGTACCGGAACGCAACAGACGACGGCGATCGCATCTTCACCGGCGACGTGAACAACCTTCCCTCGACGGTCGGTGGCGGCGGCTTCCACGCCGACGGCAAGCTGCCACGCTTCCGTGAGATCGACTTCCACGCCGCGTCCGAGCTCGGCCCCATCGACGGCGCCGAGCTGGTCGACTGGCCGATGGAGTACGACGAGCTCGAGCCGTACTACGCGGAGGCCGAGCGCATCGTCGGTGTCGCCGGCGACGCGGAGGCGAACCCGTTCGCCGCGTGGCGCTCGGGACCGTACCCGATGCCGCCGGGCGCCGACATGTTCTGCGCGGTCGTGACCTCGGAGGCTGCAACCCGCCTCGGCTATCACCCGTACCGGGCACCGACCGGCGTGAACAGCGTCGAGTACGACGGTCGACCCGCGTGCAACAACTGCGGCTTCTGCGCGTTCTACGGCTGCCCGATCGAGGCGAAGGGTGACCCGGTCGCGCCCCTACGTCATGCGCTCAGCACTGGGCGATGCGAGATCCGACCCGAGTCGTACGTCACCGAGATCGTCCTCGACGGGACGGGCCGCACCGCGCGCGGCGTGCGCTACCTCGACGCCGACGGCGTGGTCCACGAGGTGACGGCGGAGCACGTGGTGCTCGGTGCCGGCGCCTTCGAGACGCCGCGGCTGTTGCTCCGCTCCGGCATCGGCAACCCCGAGGTCGTCGGGCGGTTCCTCATGTACCACTTCCAGACGCTCGCCCTCGGGCTGTTCCCGTTCCGTCTCCACGCGCACCGCGGTCGCGCGGTCACGCACCTCATGGACGACCCGATGCGGATCGACGAGCAGACGCAGCAAGCCGCGCGCGATGCCGGGCTCCCCTACTTCCGCGGTGGGATCGTCGAGCACGGCGGGGCCGGTGCGCCGATCATGGAGGCCATCCACCTCCCTCGTGGTGCAACGCACAGCCGCCTCATGCTCGACTCGCTGATGCGAGACCGGATGGTGGCGTTCACGATGCAGGGTGAAGACCTCCCGCAGGCGACCAACCGCATCGATCTCGACCCGCACGTAAAGGACGTCTGGGGCTTCCCGGCCGGACGGGTCACGTTCCAGCCCCATCGGTACGAGATCGCCTGTGCGGAGCACTGGGCGCCGCGCCTCGAGGAGATCCTGCGCGACGCGGGTGCCGATCAGACCTTCTGGGTCACGTCGCCCCCCATCGAGCGACCGGCACCGGGCGCGGTGATCGGGAACCCGTCACCCATCTCGCGCCACATCATGGGAACCGCCCGCATGGGCGACGACCCGCGCACGAGCGTGTGCGATCGCTGGCAGCGGCTGCACGACGTCGAGAACGTGATGGTCGCCGACTCGTCCGTCTTCCCCACGAGCACCGGGTACGGACCCACCTTGACGATCGTCACGCTGGCGATCCGCGCGGCCCGAGCACTCGCGGGGCTCGATCCGCTCGTTTCCCAGCGCCCGGCCTGATCCCGGCTGCGCGCTTCGGACCGTCCTCAGACGGCTCGCGTCGCGAGCGCGACCAGCAGCGCCGGCCACCGATCCGGCCACGCGTGCGTCCTCTGGATGCCGAGTCGACTTGCCATGAGCTCGCTCACCCGCGCGAGCGGGAGCCCGATCACGTTCGCGGCGTGGTTCTGCCCGACCGACTCGTACCGAACGCCGTGCGCATGTGCCTCGAGTGCGATGCAGGTCTCGAGCGAGACCCGGTCGAACGCGTCCTTGTACGTCCAGTTCGTGTAGCGCTCGGGGCGCGCGACCGCGACGACGCCGACGTCGGTGCGCGCCAGCATCTTCCCGATCTCCGAGGCGAAGCCGGCGAGTCGACCGGCGTCGTCCGTTGCCCGCGGCGGCACGACTCGATCCGCGAGGTCGAGCAACGGCGAACCCGTCACGTCGACCACGGCCAGGTACGCAGCGCCCTCGGAGATGTTCACACCCAGGACCCGCGTCCGCCGCGGCGACCCCGCAGAGGTCGGCACGGCCTCGTGGCCGACGTCGGCCGGATCCGGCGCGTCGAGGGGACGAGCGTCCGGATCGTCGTCAGGATCGGACTCACCGTCTGGCGTGCGATCGGGCACGCGCGCCTCGTCCGGCGATTCGTCAGCCGGCGACTCGGGCGTCGCTTCGGGCTTGATGACCCGCACCGCCGAGCGCGCCAGGTTCTGGGGCTCGCGGATCTCGGGCAGCTGGTGCCCCGACGGGAGCTCCTGCTCCGAACCGTCGATCACGGGACTGCTCGAAGCAGGGTTGGAGAGGCCCCGCAGGTCGAAGTGGTTCTCGAGGCGTCGCATGACGTCACGCCACATGGAGGTTCCTCCGCTCGAGCGAGACGACCATTCTGCCCAGTGTGATGCCCACCGCGCGGGTACAACGAACCGCTCGCGCCTCGTTTTCGGCCATCGTGCCGTAACCTCGGCGCCTGATGCGCCGCCGAACCCTTCGCCGCCTGCTCGAGGTGACCGTCATCACCATCGTGATCACCGCCGCCGCCGCGCTCGCCCTCAGCGCGAATGCCTTCACCGGCTTCGAGCGGCGGGCCTCGGACTCGCTCTTCCCTTCGGCCCAGCGGGACCCGGAGATCGTGGTCGTCGGCATCGACGCCAAGTCCCTGGCCGCCCTGGGCCCGCTGCCGTGGCCCCGGAGCGTCCACGCCCAGCTCGCGAGGCAGTTCGCCGCGGCGGGCGTCGCGGCCGGGATCTGGGACGTCGCGTTCATCGGATCCCGGGACGGCGACGACCAGCTCGCGACGGCGCTCTCGGGTCTCCCGGCCGCCGTGATCACCGAGGCAATCACGACCAAGCCCTCACCCACGGACAGCACGCTGCGCGAGGTGGCCACGGCCGAGACGCCGGCCGCGGCGCTGCTCGACGGGACCGGCGTGCAAGTCGGCCACGCCCAGGTCGTCCCCGACCCCACCGACGGCGTCGTCCGCTCGCTCCCCCTGGTCGTCGAGCAGGACGGGAAGCTGGTCCCGTCGCTCTCGCTCGCGGCGCTTCGGGCCCTGCGGGGTGACACCGGGCCGATCACCATCCGACCGGACGGCGTGCAGGTGGGGAACCGGTTCGTCCCGACCGAGGGTCGCCACGAGCTGCGACTCAACTGGGCCCCGGGGCTCGATGCGAGCGACAGCAAGCAGACGGTCATCTCCGCGATCGACGTCGTGAACGGGTCGATCAACCCGAACCGGTTGCAGGGGAAGGTCGCGTTCGTCGGCGCCACCGAGCCGACGCTCGGTGACAACCAGCTCACACCGGTCGACAAGTCGGGCGGCATCCCCGGCGTGATGATCCATGCGAACGGCTTGAACACCATGCTCAGCGCGTCGTACCTCGAGGCGGCGAGCGACACCACGACGCTGCTCTGGATCGCGCTGGTCGTGCTCCTCGTCGGGCTCGCCGTCTTGTTCCTCCCGGTCTGGCTGTCGACGATCCTCTCCGCCCTCATCGCCGTCGGGTACCTGCTCCTGGCCTTCATCCGCTTCGACGACGGGCAGATCCTCAACGTCGTCTACGTGTTCGGGTCGATCCTCTTCGCGTTCATCGCGTCGCTCGGTGTCCGCTACGCGACGGAGACCCGCCAGCGACGCAAGGTCTCCGCGCTGTTCGCGCAGTACGTGCCCGAAGAGGTCGCACGCCAGCTCGAGGAGTCCGGCCGACTCGACGCCGCGCTCGACGGCGAGCGACTCGACACGAGCCTGTTCTTCTGCGACCTGCGCGGCTTCACCTCGATGTCCGCGACGCTCGAGGCACCCGACGTCCGCGGCATGCTCAACGCCTTCTACGAGCTCCTCACCGAGATCATCCTCAACCACGGTGGCACGGTGCTCAAGTTCGTGGGCGACGAGGTGTTCGCCGTGTTCGGTGCGCCACTGCCCGTCGAGAACCATCCGCAGGTCGCGCTCGAGTGCGCGATGGAGATCCAGCGCCGCGCGCCCGAGCTCGACGCCGAGCTGTCGTACCTCGGCATCCCGCCCATGCAGTTCGGGATCGGCATGAACTCCGGTGAGGTCGTGGCCGCGCACGTCGGTGGTGGGAAGCGCCGCCAGTACGACATCGTGGGCGACACGGTGAACCTCGCGAGCCGGTTGTGCGGACAGGCCGGGAAGGGCGAGATCGTCATCCCGGAGACGATGCGCGATCGACTGACTGCACCGCCGAAGATGAGCTCGATGGGTCGCGTGCAGCTCAAGGGGTTGGACGAGCCCGTCCCGCTCTACAAGGTCGTCGTCGACGAGTCCGTCGCCGTTGCCCGCTGAGCGTCAGCGCTCGTAGCGCGCGACGATCCGCGAACGGGCGAGCACGGATCCCCGGATCGCCCGCCGAAGCTGCCGCTCCGTCGCGCCCTCGGCCACCTCCGGAGCGCCTGACAGCGCGTACAACGTGAAGCGGTAGCCGTGGGCGCCGTCGCCACTGGGCGGACACGGCGGTACGTATTCCACTCGGCCGGTCCCCGCCCGGCCTTCGCGGATGCCGGCCGGTACGAGCTGCTCGGGGATGCGGCCGCTCGCAGGATCGATCCCCCAGGCGACCCAGTGCACGAACGCTCCGGCCCGCGCGTCGGGATCGTCGACGACGAGCGCGAGCTCCTCCGTCCCGACCGGGACGCCCCGCCAGGAGATCGGCGGCGAGGCTCCAGCCCCGTCGCACGTGAACCCGTCCGGGAGCAGGCCGCCGTCGCGGAACGCCGCGCTGCGCACGCGGAACGCGCTGGCCCGCGGCGCTGCACCGGCGCCCTGGGCTCCCGCGGTGGAGCCCAGGGCCGCGAGTGCAACAAGAAGGAGGATGGGTCGCACGGGACGCACGGGTCGCACGCGTCGTCCGACTAGCCCTGACGCCGCTCGGTCCAGCCGGTGTAGGTGAGGAAGATCCCCGCCGCGCCGACGAGGTACGCCACACCCCAGAACGGGAAGGGCGGACCCTCGATGCCGTTCCAGCCGAAGCGGAGGAACAGGCACAGGACGATCAGTAGGGGTCCGAGCCAGATGTCGACGCTCGGCCGCAGGTACCAGGCCCGCTCCTCGGGCTTCGGCGCCGCGCCGGTCGGGGTGGCGTCGGTCGGGTTGGGGCCGGTCGGGGTGGGGCCGGGCGGGTTTGAAACTGACGGGGCCGCCGACGGAGGCGCGGCGTAGCCGGCCTGGTCGTCGCCCGGCGTTCCTCGGTTGAGGGTGTCTGGGTTCGGGGTCGTGTTCGGGGCGTCCGGGTTCGGGGCGTCCGGGTTCGGGGCGTCCGCGTTGGGGGTCTCTGGGTTGTGGGTCGCTGGCATCGGAATCTCCTCGGGGTCGTGCGCCGCTCCATCAGAGCACGGTTCGGCGTCACGGTCCTGAGGTCCGGGAGCACCGAGCGCTTACGGGCGGGTCACGCCCGGCGGCTGACGACGGCCGGATCCGCCCTGGCTGTGACGCGCGAGAATCGGGGGGTGAGCTTCGGAGCGGTCCTCGTCGACTTCTACGGGACCCTCGCCCGAGCCACGTCCTGGGTCTCCGTCGACGTCGTGCTCGCCGAACACGGCATCGACCTCGAGGATGACGTCCGGGACCGGTATTGGAACGACGGACTCGACGGCATCGAGCACCTCGAGCACTCGCACTCCCGTGACCACTACGTCACGTGGCAGCGCACTCGACTGCTCTCGATGCTCTCGGAGACCGACCTCCACCCGGGCGAGTACGACGTCGTCCTCGAGAAGCTCTCGAAGGGCAACGAGGCCCGGGTCCTCGAACCCTACGACGAGACCCTCGACGTCCTGGCCGCGGTGCGCGAACGTGGGTGCACGCTGGCGATCTGCTCGAATTGGGACTGGGACCTCGCCGAGGCGGTCGAGGAGGCTGGCCTCACCGACGCCGTCGACGTGATCGTGTCCTCCGCCTGGGCCGGCGCCCGGAAACCCCACCCTCGGATCTTCGAGCACACGCTCGAGAAGGTCGGCGTCGCGCCGACCGAGGCGCTCTTCGTCGGCGACACCTGGGGCCCCGATGTGGTCGGGCCCCGGTCGATGGGGATGACCCCGCTCTACCTCCGCCGCGACGGGCACTGGCCCGACACCACCGCTCCGACGGCGGTGCAATCCGCCGACCCCGCGTCGGCCGAACTGCTGATCGAGGGCACCGAGACCGCCCCTGACCTTCGCCGCATCCTCGACCTGCTCTGACTGGAGTCGCCGTGACGACCACCGCACCTTCCCGCTCGACCAACGAGCCCCCCGACAAGGCCGGGAACGAGCTCGCCGGCGCGACCGGCAGCCCGGCTGCACCGGCGCCACTCGACGCGCCAGCGCTCGTCGCACGGCTCCGTGCGACGTACGCCTCGGGAACGACCCGGCCCATCGCGTGGCGACGCACGCAGCTCAAGCAGCTCCGAGCGCTCCTCACCGAGCGCGAGGGCGAGCTGCTCGACGCCTTGGCGACCGACCTCGGCAAGCCCCGCTTGGAGGCGTGGGCCACCGACGTCGGCTTCGTGGTGAACGACATCGACCACGCCCTCAAGCACCTCCGCCGCTGGACCCGCCCCACCCGCGTCCGTACACCGTTGGCGACCAAGCCCTCCCGTGGTCGCATCATCCGCGAGCCGCTCGGGGCCGTGCTGATCATCGCCCCGTGGAACTACCCGGTGCAGCTGGCGCTCTCGCCGCTCATCGGGGCCATCGCGGCCGGCAACGTGGCGGTGGTCAAGCCGTCAGAGGTCGCGCCCGCGACCTCTGCCGCGCTCGCGCGCCTCCTCCCCGAGTACCTGGATGCCGATGCGATCGCGGTCGTCGAGGGCGCGGTGCCCGAGACCCAGGCGTTGCTCGAGCAACGGTGGGACCACATCTTCTACACCGGGAACGGCCGGGTCGGGCGCCTCGTCATGGGAGCGGCGACGACGCACCTCACCCCGGTGACACTGGAGCTTGGCGGCAAGAGCCCGGCCATTGTCGACGCGTCGGCGAACCTCGAGGTCGCGGCGCGCCGCATCGCGTGGGGCAAGTTCCTGAACGCGGGACAGACGTGCATCGCCCCTGACTACGTGCTCGTCACTCGCGGACTCGAGGATCGGTTCGTCGAGCTCGTCCGTCGGTTCGTGTTCGACTTCTACGGTCAGGATCCGAAGGCGAGTCCGGACTTCGCGCGCATCGTGAACCGTGGACACTTCGATCGCCTGGTCGGCCTGCTCGACTCCGGGACCGCCGCGGTCGGTGGCGAGAGCGATGCTGGCACCCGCTACATCTCCCCCACGGTGCTTCGCGACGTGCTGCCGGAGTCACCCGTCATGCAGGAGGAGATCTTCGGTCCGATCCTGCCGATCCTGTCCGTTGCCGACGTCGACGAGGCGATCGCGTTCGTGAACGGTCGGGACAAGCCGCTGGCGCTCTACGTGTTCGCCGACGACAACAAGGTGCAGCAGCGTGTGCTGGACGAGACGAGCAGCGGTGGTGCCTGCGTGAACGCGACGTTGTTCCACGTCGCCGTTGCCGAGCTCCCGTTCGGCGGTGTCGGCGAGAGCGGGATGGGTGCGTACCACGGGAAGGCGAGCTTCGACGTCTTCAGCCACGCGAAGTCTGTGCTGAAGCGGGCGACGCGACCCGACCCCGACCTCGCGTATCCCCCGTACACGGAACGCAAAGAGAAGCTGACCCGCCGGTTCCTCTGAGGGAACGACGCGCGTGACCACTCGACTGGCGGATGGCTGGGGCCCCGACTCGCCCCGCGACGACTCGATGCTCCGTTCGTACGCGGAGGCGTGGGCCGATCTCGCCGAGCTGCTCGGCCGGGCTGGTGGCCACCGCACGTTCCGATCGAAGGACTTCGTCGCGTTCGACAGCGGCGCACCGTTCCCGTTCGTGAACGCGGCCGTGCTCCTGCGCCCGGTCGTCGACCCGGACGACCCGGTGCTCGACGAGATCACGACGTTCTTCGCGACCGATGCAGGCGACACGCCGTTCCTCGTCTGGAGTGCGACACCGACGCCCTCCCTCGAACCCCGCGGTTGGGGGCTGATGGGGCACCCGCCGCTGATGCTCCGTCCCGCCGGGCCCGCCGACGTGCCCGTGATCGACGGCGTCGAGATCATCCCGGTCCGCGACGCCGCGACCTTGGAGCTGTTCGACACGACCTTGATCGAGGCGTACCCCGTCCCCGAGATGCAGGGCCGCCGTCACTTCGGCGACGGGATCCTCGAGGCCCCCGGGTGGCACATGTGGCTCGCGATGGTGGAAGGCCGCTCGGTCGGGACGGCCGCAGCCCAGGTCCGCGCCGACATCGTCGACGTCGAGTGGATCTCGCTCCGGCCCGAGCACCGCGGGCGTCGTATCGGTGAAGCCCTGACCTGGACCGCCACGCTCGCAGACCCGTCGCTCCCCGCCATGCTGTTCGCGAGCGACCTCGGTCGGCCGACCTACGAGCGGATGGGCTACCTGAAGCTGGCTCGACTCACGTTATGGGTCGGACGTCGCGCTCAGTCGTAGCAGCGGAGCTCGACGACGTTCCCGTCGGGATCGTGGACGTAGATCGACGACGCGAAGCCCTGGGCGCCGTACAACCCCTCGAACACGGCATTGCCCGGCTCGCGATCGGCTTCCAGCGCCTCGGCGAGTGCTTGCAGGTCGGTGGGCTCGACGACGAGGCAGAGGTGGTCGAGGATCGTCCCGTCAGGCTCGCCGGGGAACAGGTCGATGAGCGTCGTCGCGTCGACTCGCACCGACGGGAACAGCACCTCGCCCCGACGCCACTCGTCGACCCGTTCGGGAGCGAGCCCGAGCGCGTCGCAATAGAAGCGCAACGACGCCTCGACGTCGGTGCTGCGCAGCACGACATGATCGAACCCGACGACGCGCACCATGCGCCGACTCTAGGACTCGCCAGCACTCCTCGTCCCCAACCTCCTCGTCCCCAACCTCCTCGTCCCCGCACGCCTCATCACGGCAACGACCGGGGTCAGGCCGCGAGCTCGAACGGGGGTGGGCGGCTTCGATCACCGTGCACCGCGAGATGATGGCGCCGGCAGCGGAGCTCGAGCTGGTCGAGATCGGTCGGGCCGCCGAGCGACCACGGTTGCGTGTGATGCGCGTCACACCAGTGCGCAGGTGCGCCGCAACCGGGGACCACACAACCAGCGTCTCGGGCCGCCAAGGCCCGGCGCTGCGCCGCCGACACGGTCGGCGTGCGTCGCCCGAGGTCGAGCACCATCGACTTCCCGCGCATGACGACGCGACCGATGGTGCAGTCGCACGCCAGCGTCTCCAGCATCTGACGACCGATCGGCCCGATGCCCATGATCTCGCCCCGGAGCGCCTCGAGGTCACCCGTGTGCGCGCCTTGGAGCCGCGCGAGGTCGACGATCACGTCGACGTTCACACCGCGGGGACCGTCGCCCTGGGCGAGTCGCACCAACAGCTCGGCCCGTCGCTGCGGCAGCGTGCGCGGCATCTGCGCTCCGTCGACGGAATCGGGGCGGTCGAGTGCGTCCAACGCCGCGAGCAGAATCGCACCGCCTTCCGGATCGAGGAGCCCTCGGAGCGCCACGGCACCGCCGAACGTGGTCGAGGCGTGCAGGTGCCAGCGCGACTCCTGCACCTCTGCCGGCGCACGATCCAGCACGTCGTCGGCCATGCACTGCCAGGTGCGCAGCAGCTTGCGCAGCTGCTCCGGCACCAGCTCTCCTGCCGCCGTCAACAGGGTCTGCTCCTGGTCGTCGAACACCGCTTCGCGATGCTGCGCGGCCCGAGCGATGAGGCGTACGTGCGTCGACGCGACCTGACCGTCTGCCAGCGCGCCCGCAGTCCGCGGGTGCTCCTGCGCGAGGCGGGCCGTGCGCAACAGGTCGCTCGCTTCCCCCCGAGTCAGCGTCCCGTGCCACGCCAACCACGAGACCGGGCTGAGCGCGTCCTCCCCGATCCAAGCATCGGCCGCTTGCCATTCGCCCACGGCGCGCAGCACCTCGGCCTCGAGGCGCTCTCGGGCTTCGAGCAGCTCCTCGAGGTGCGCAGCACGTGCCTGCGGCAGCCACCCCGACCGATCCTCGCCAGCAAGCACCTCGACCGCAGCCGCCACACCCGACATCGGGTCACCCGCCATCGGCCGCGACGACCCGTCCGTCGGCCGAGGGACAACACCCACCTCGTTGCCCTGCCGGCCACTTCTCTGAGCGCTGCTCGCCTGCTGATCGAACATATGTTCGACTCTAGCATGCCCCAGTGCCACCCGGAACCACGGGTGATTGGTCAGTCTGGATCGGCCAACGGATCTGCGGCTCGGGCCGCGGATTCGATCACCGCGCGCCGAGCCTCCCAGAAGGAGGTGTCTCGTCCGTGCAGGGGCAGGCTCTCGGCATCGACCCCGACGGCACCGTCGAGCCCTTCGCGCAGGATGTCGGCGTGTCCAGCGTGCCGAGTCGCGTCGGACAGCCGATGAACCATGACGTTGAACAACGGCACCTCTTCCTGCCACCACGGGACGTACCCGCGAGCGTCGAGATCCAGTTCCTCGATCGTCACGTCCGAATGGCTCCACACCCGGCGGTAGAGATCGACGATCTCGGACCGTGTCTCGTGTTCCGTCGCGCAAAGATCCCAGCCAGGCGCAGCCGTGTCATCCCATCGGGGCAGGGGCTCAGAGAACGGTCGGTCGAAGACCTCCCCGAAGTACCGGGAGTCCCAGATCGCGTTGTGCTTGACCAAGCCGAGCAGGTTGGTCCCCGTCGGGGTCAGAGGACGCCGAACGTCGTACTCCGACAGCCCGTCGAGCTTCCACACGAGCGCCTCACGCACCCAACGCAGCTGGTCGTGCAGATGCGCCTTCGCGACTTCGTCGATCATGGACGCCAGATTGCCACCTCGCCGAGCCGGTCTCTCGACCCACGCCCCGGTGACAAGGAGTCACCCCCGCGGCAGCCCCAGGATCCGCTCCGCCACGATGTTCTTCTGCACCTCGGACGTCCCACCGGCGATCGAGGCGGCCTTGCTCCACAACCACTGCCGCTGCCACTTCCCGTCCGCCGGGAGCTCGTGCGCGCCGCGCCACAGCGGACCTGTCTCCTCGCAGAGGTCGAGCGCCCGTGCGGAGAGCGACTGCGTCATGTCGGTCCACGCGAGCTTGATCCAGCTCGTCTCGGGCCCGGGCTCGATGCCCTTCGCGAGACGCGACAGCGTGCGCGTGTTGTGGAGTCGCAACACGCGTGTCTCGACGAACGACTGCGCCAGCGCGTCCGATGCGGCGACGTCGTCGAGCAGGTCACGCTCGTGCGCGAGGGCATACAACTCGTCGAGGAACACCTCGTGCACGACCTGCTCCTTGAACGCGAAGATCGTGCCGCGCTCGTGCGACAGCGTCGTGCTCGCCACCGACCAGCCCCGGTTCAGGTCGCCGATCAGGTGATCCTCGGGCACGAAGACGTCGTCGAAGAAGACCTCGTTGAACTCGGCTTCGCCGGTGAGCTGGACCAGCGGGCGGATCTCGATGCCCTCCGCTTCCATGTCGACGATCAGGTACGAGATGCCGCGGTGCTGGGGCGCATCGGGGTCGGTGCGAGCGAGGCAGATCCCCCATCGCGCCCACTGCGCGTAGCTCGTCCAGACCTTCTGTCCGTTGAGGAGCCAGCCGCCGTCGACGGGTGTGGCCTTCGTCGCGATCGCTGCGAGGTCGGAGCCGGCGCCGGGTTCGCTGAACAGCTGACACCAGATCTCGCTCGCGTCGAGGATCGGTGGCACCCACCGGCGCTTCTGATCGTCGGTGCCGAACGCCAGGATCGTCGGCCCGACGTTGTTCACCCCGACCCGGTTGACCGGTTGGGGAGCGCGGGCCCGCGCGTACTCCATGTTGTAGATCGCGACCTGCACCGGCGACGCGCCTCGCCCACCGAACTCGTACGGCCAGTGGATGCCGACCCACCGGTCGGCCGCGAGCTTGGCCTGCCACTGCCGTCCCCACGCGACCTCGTCGTCGAGCGTCCCGAACGCCGGCGGCAGCTCGAGGTGCTCGACGAGCCAGGCCCGGATCTCCTGGGCGAACGCCTCTTCCTCGGGAGAGTAGGAGAGGTTCACGGCGTCGGACCGATCACAGGTCCCAGAACCGCTCGCGCTGGTAGTGCACGAACGACTCGCGGAGCGCGGTCTCGGCCTCGGCGGTGAACGGTGTGTAGACCGCGTCACCGCGACCGCGCACGAACACCTGATCACCCGCGATCCGGTCGGTGCGCCACTTCTGGTGGACGAGCGCACGCTTCACGATCTTGTTCGTACCGGTGGTGGGTGGCTCTCGGACGATCCGGACGTACCGCGGGCGCCACTTCGGTCCGATCGCGTCTTGGGCATCCAGCCACTCCGCGAACGCGTCCGGGTCGAACACGGTGCCGTCGCGCAGCACGAGCCCCACCATCACCTGGTCACCGGCCTGGTCGTCGGGGACACCGTAGACGGGCGCCAACACCACATCGGGGTGTCGCCCGATCGTCGTCTCGATGGGCTGCGTCGGGAAGTTCTCACCGTCGACCCGCAACCAATCCGCGTTGCGCCCAGCGAAGTAGAGGTACCGGTCATCGTCGAGATACCCGAGGTCGCCCGTCCAGTACCAGCCGAAGCGGAGCGTCTTCTCGTTCGCTTCGTCGTTGTTGTAGTAGCCCTCGAACGGTCCCGCCCCGGCGGTGTTGACGATCTCCCCGACGCTCTCCTCCGCGTTGCTCAGCCGGCCATCCGCATCGAAGCGAGCGCGCGGGAGCTCCTTGCCGTCTTCGTCGACGACCTGCACGTTGTCGCCGACCTGGCCGAGCGCGCCGGCGCGCTCCGCTGCGTCGCGGTTGACGGCCACGCCCCCCTCGGTCGCGCCGTACGCGTCGATGACTTCGATCCCGAACCGACGAGCGAAGGAGTCGACCACCTCCGGCGACCCCTCGTTGCCGAACGAGACGCGCAGCGGGTTGTCGGCGTCGTCGGGCAGCTCCGGGGTCGAGAGGATGTACGCGAGCGGCTTGCCCGTGTAGTTGAAGTACGTCGACCCGTAGCGCCGGATGTCAGCGAGCCAGCGCGAGGCACTGAACTTCCGGGCGAGGCCCACCGATGCGCCGGAGACGATCGACGGCGCCCAGCCGACCATGAGCGCGTTCGAGTGGAACAGCGGCATGCAGATGTACCCGACGTCGTCGGGACCGAGATCCATGATGATGCCCATGCGACTGCCGGTGACGAGGAAGCGCCGCTGCGAGCAGATCACGGCCTTCGGTGCGTCCGACGTCCCCGACGTGAAGATCAGCCCCCAGAGGGTGTCGGGCCCCGGTTGGATGCCCGCGTCGTCCGAGGTGAACCTCGCGAGCGCGTCGTCGAGATCGGTACCGAGCGCGAGCGCTGGGTCGTCGGGTGCCGGGTCATCGGCCTCGGGGTAGCGGTGCGAGACGAGCAGCTCGGGCAAGCCGGCGGCAATCGGGTCGAGCAACGGGAGGTGGCGCGGCTCGCTGATGACGAGATCGCAGTCGGTGTGCTGCACGTCACGCAGGAGGTGCTCGTCACGGCGCGTGTGGTTGAGACCGACGACCGCCGCACCGGCGAGCGCAGCACCGCCGAGCACGAAGAGGTACTCAGGGGTGTTGTCGAGGAGCACGCCGACGTGCGTCGCTCGCTCGCCACCCCGTGCCGCTCGGCGATCGAGGAACAGGTTCGCGAAGCGGTGGCACTCGGCGACGTACTCGCCGTGCGTCCACACCCGGTCGGCGAACTTCACCGCCGGCCGGTCCCGGAGGTCGGGATCGGCGGCGTTGCGCCGGAGGAGCGCGGCGGCGTCGGCTGCGGGCATGGGCGCCTCGCCGGGCGCAGGGACGGAACGGCTGCGGAGGGACCCTGACACGGGCGTCAGGTTATCCGGACCGGCTGGCGGGGTTCTCGCCGCCCTGGGAGGCCTCCGAGGCGCCGTTCGGGACCCGATCGATCACCACCACCGGGATCGGTCGGTCGGTGGCCTTCTGGTAGTCGCGGTACGTCGAGAGGGTCTCGACGAAGCGGGCGTAGAGCGCGTCGTGCTCGGCGCCGGTCGTGATGCGCGCGTGACCCGGCACCGTGCGCCTGCCGTCGCGGATCGTCACGGCGGGATCCGCCTCGAGGTTGAGGTACCACGCCGGATGTCGGTCGTGGCCACCGTTGGATGCTGCGACGACGTACGCATCGCCCTCGCGCAGTGCGAGCAACGGCCACGTGCGCGGCTCGCCCGTCTTCCGGCCGGTCGTCGTGAGCAAGATCGCGGGCTCGCCGCGGAACTTCGTGCCGAGGCGCCCGCCGCTGAGCCGGTACGCCCAGCGGTGCAACGAGGAGAAGAACCACGCGAACCAGTGCGGGGCCTGCACGAGCCGGTTCTTCGTCGCCACGGGCGGAACCCTAACGCTCGCACCGCCCGCCGGGCTCGGGCGCGCTCTAGGCTCTCACGGCGTGGAAGACCGAGTGACACCTGGCTTGTACCTCGAGATGACCGACCAGGCCGCCGACGGCTACGCCCGTTCGCGCGTCCCGGAAGTGCTCACGCTCCCCGGCGTGACCCGCGCGACCTGGTGGGAGAACGTCAAGCGCGACCGTGTCGACCTCCCCCGGGTGCTGCCCGAGTTCGACCGGCTCGCGGTCTACGAGGTCGACGACACGTTCGTTGTGCCGAGGGTGCCCGACGGGGTGGCGGGTCACCACTTCCGCCGCACGCCCCGCCCCGGGCAGGGCAGCTTGTCGGGGCGGAAGACGATCGGGCTCTCCCTCGTCCTGATCAGCCCGACCGAGCCCGAGCGCGCGCAGGAGCTGCGTGACTGGGGCGACTTCGTGCACATCCGACACATCGCCCAGGTCGGCGTCCCCGGGTACACGATGATCA
>JBBQFJ010000056.1:0-19807 GCA_038321755.1 Acidimicrobiia bacterium
GGTGGTGGCGTGGTACGAGCAGCAGGGACGCCTGACCCGAGTCGACGGGACCGGCGAGGTCGCCACCGTGGCCAGCCGGGTCTTCGATGCGATCGACCACGCCCGGGTTGGGTCGGTGAAGCGCCAATGAGCGACGCTATCCCCCGCCTTGACGCCACCCGGTCATCCCTCGCCTCACGCGGGCTCGCGCTCCCCGGCGGCGCCTCCGAGGACCTGCTGGGAGCTCCCACCCTCCCCGGCCTGAACAACCAGAAACACGGCCTCATCCTGCGCGATCTGGTCGACCTCTTGGCGGAACCGTGACGGGCGAGGCGATCTTCGAGGTCGAGCCGTGGCGGGTCCGGGAGTCGAGCCTCGAATTGGGACACCTGGCGCACAGCGAGTCGGTGTTCGCCCTGTCGAACGGGCACATCGGCGTGCGCGGCAACCTCGACGAGGGCGAGCCCCACGGCCTGCCCGGCACCTACCTGAACTCGGTGTACGAGCTGCGCCCGCTGCCCTACGCCGAAGGCGGCTTCGGCTACCCCGAGTCGGGCCAGACCGTCATCAACGTCACCAACGGCAAGCTGATCCGCCTCCTCGTCGACGACGAGCCGTTCGACGTGCGCTATGGCCGACTCGAGACGCACGACCGGGTGCTCGACCTGCGTGCAGGGACCCTCGCTCGGGAAGCGGCCTGGACCTCACCGGCGGGCGACACGGTGCGGATCGCCTCTACTCGGCTGGTGTCACTCACCCAGCGGGCAATCGCGGCCATCTGCTACGAGGTGACCGCCGTCGAGGACCCGGTGCGGCTGGTGGTGCAGTCCGAGCTCGTCGCCAACGAGTCCCTCCCCGCCTCCGAGGACGACCCCCGCATCGCGGCGGCGCTCGAGTCCCCCCTCGCGATCGAGGAACACGTCGCCCACAGCACCGGCGCCGTCATGGTGCACCGCACCCGTCGGAGCGGGCTGACTGTCGCCGCTGCCATGGACCACCTCGTCGTCGCGCCGGGCCGCACCGATGTCGACGCCACGTCCTCGCCGGACGTGAGCCGGGTCACCGTGGTTACCCGCCTGGAGCCCGGCCAGACCCTGCGGCTGGTGAAGTATCTCGGCTACGGCTGGTCTGCCAAGCGGTCTCGGCCCGCGGTCCACGACCAGGTGATGGCCGCCATCGCATCGGCCAAGCTGACCGGTTGGGAGGGGTTGGTCGATGAGCAGCGACGATACCTCGATGCCTTCTGGGCCGGCGCAGACGTAGAACTCGACGGCGACGACGAGGTCCAGCAGGCTGTGCGCTTCGGCTTGTTCCACGTCCTGCAGGCCGGCGCCAGGGCTGAGGGCCGGCCAATCGCCGCCAAGGGCCTCACCGGTCCGGGATACGACGGCCACAGCTTCTGGGATACCGAGACCTTCGTGCTGCCCGTGCTCATCTACACCCTGCCGCGAGCCGCGGGCGACGCGCTGCGGTGGCGCCAAGCGACACTTCCCGCCGCCCGCTCCCGCGCCCACCTTCTCGGCCTGGAGGGTGCGGCGTTCCCGTGGCGGACGATCAACGGTGAGGAGTGCTCCGGGTACTGGCCGGCAGGCACCGCCGCCTTCCACGTCAACGCCGACGTGGCCGACGCCGCGATCCGCTACCTGGATGCCACCGAAGACGCTCCGTTCGAACGGGATGTTGCCGTCGAACTCTTCGTCGAGACCGCCCGCCTGTGGCGAAGCCTCGGCCACCACCACGACGCCAGCGGCGGGTTCCGTATCGACGGGGTGACCGGCCCCGACGAGTACAGCGCCCTCGCCGACAACAACGTGTTCACGAACCTCATGGCGGCCCAGAACCTGACGGCAGCAGCCACCGCCGCTGACCGCCATCCCGACGTCGCCGCCGGCCTGGGCGTGACGTCCACCGAGGTCGCGTCGTGGAGAGACGCCGCCGAGGCGATGACGATCCCCTTTGACGAGCGTCTGGGCGTTCATCCCCAGAGCGAAGGGTTCACCGACCACGCACACTGGGCCTTCGAGTCGACGGGGCCTGAGCAGTACCCGCTACTGCTCAACGTCCCGTACTTCGACCTCTACCGCAAGCAGGTCGTCAAGCAGGCCGATCTCGTACTCGCGATGCACCTACGACCCGAAGCTTTTACGCCTGAGCAGAAGAGCCGCAACTTCGCCTACTACGAGGCCCTGACGGTACGGGACTCGTCGCTTTCGTCCAGCACCCAGGCGGTCATCGCCGCCGAGGTAGGCCACCTCGAGCTGGCCTACGACTACCTCGCCGAAGCCGCCCTCGTCGATCTCACCGACGTCGGCGGCAACACGCGCTACGGGCTGCACCTCGCTTCCCTGGCTGGAGCCTGGATCGCCATCGTGGCCGGGTTCGGCGGCATGCGGGCGTCACCCTCGCTCAGCTTCGCCCCCCGTTTGCCGGCGGGGCTCACCCGGCTTGCGTTCCGCCTCTCCTACCGCTCCCGGCGCCTCGCCGTCAGGATCACGGGCGCCACCGCCACCTACGAGCTGCTCGACGGAGCGCCCATCCACTTCACCCACCACGGCGTGCCGGTGCAGCTCGACGACGCATCGGTCCAGCTTGCCATCCCGCCCACTGTCGTTGCGACACCGCCCAGCCAGCCGGCCGGAAGATCACCGACGAGGCGCTGCTAGATCAGCCCCGAGGGGCCGGGCGAGACTCTGGAGCGGCGGGTGTTTGATCTTCAGGGGAGCGCGAGCTGCGTGATGACGACGAGTGCGCCACCGAGGATCGCGAACGTCAGAGCAGTCATCGCCACCTTGGCACGCGTGCTGGGCTGCGCCGGCGGTGGTCCTGCAAACATGGCGTCCATCGTCTCGCGCCCCCTCGGCGCGGAGACCGGCTCCGTGCGGACCGTGAGCATCCCGTGCTTCATGTTGTTCGCAACGAGCCACCAGTTGATGGGGTAGGCGCACGCGAAGCCCACGACCAGCGCCATCGACATGATGAACCAGAACTCCGGTCGAGCCGGGTCGTCGCCCCCGCCGATCTCCTGCATCGAGAACCGCGACGTGAGCTGCATCCCGGTCATCAGCAGGTTCATCGACAGCAGCTCGGGCAGGAACGTCACCCGCAGCGACCTGGCGTACGACCCGCCCGCCATGTCGCGCATGGCGAACGCCTGGAAGTACGCCCACCCGAACCCGAAGCCCAACGCGTACTCGAGGGCGAAGTCGGGCCAGAAGGCCAGGGCCAGCCCCGCGCCGATGGCCGCGCCGACGATGATCCCGATCCCGTCGCCCGCGGCGCAGTGCATCGTCGACCCCAGCACCTGACGCCACCGGACCGAGACGTACTCCTCATGGGTCGCCTGGAGCGGCTCCCGGCAGCCGAGCACGTAGAAGAACGCCCCGATCGGGCCGGTGAAGGCGGTGAGGATGACGAAGGCCCACTTCAGGACCGTCGCCGCCGGCGTCCGCGAGACGTCGATGGCGACGAACAGGAACGACGGCACCGTGAGGATCCACCACAAGAGCATGACGCCGTCGAGCACCTTCGGACGCTACTGCGACGCGGGATCGGAGGCCTGCGACGCTCGTCACGCTCGGTTCAGCTTGGCGTAAGTTTGGGTCACACGCGCAAATTTGGTCAGTTGCGATCGGGCCACGGCCATCCGTCGTCGGTAACGAGCGCGTAGAGGAGCCGTCTGCGCGGCGCGGACGGGCCGATGCGTTCGGCGAGCTCGGAATCGGCGACGACGGGTAGTCCTCGTGCTCGGAGGCCGGCGAGGTCCCAAGGTGGTGGTGTCGTCGTGGAGGGCGACGCGTACTCGTGTCGAATCAACTCGATAAAGCGATCGAGGGCGCGGCGTGCCGACCCGAGCGACAGGTCTGAGGTGACGCGCGGGTCGATTCCCTGTTCCAGCAGCGACAGCGTCTCGTCGAGGACTGCGAGCATCGCAGGCGCGGCGGCTTCTCGATCCGGGCTGTGGAAGTAGTGCGCGGTCGGATACGCGCGATGTCGCTCGACGTGTGCGGTGACCCTTGAGCCGAGCTGCTCCAGCTCCTGAGCCAACTGTCCAAACCCGTGTCCGTCCCAGGAGCGGCCCAGGATCTCCTGCGGAGTTGCTCCGAGATCACTGATCGTGAGCGCGAGCATGCGGCCCGCGCTTGCCGCTGAGGTCACCATGAGGAGATGGGTGATCGTCACTGAAACCAAGGCGAGCCCGCTGAACGCCGCGGCCACCGTGGCGAGCTGCCACACGCCACCTCCCGGGCGCAGCTCGCCGTTACCGAGAGTAAAGAGCGTGTAACCAGCGAAGTACCCACGCTCCCACGCCGAGGCGGGCGCGCCGCTCACGCTGGAGAGCACCGCTCCCTTCGAAGCCTCGAACACGAAGGCCCAACCAAGCCACACGAGAAGGATCCAGGTGAGGAGGGGTAGCAACGCGGCGACCACGCCCGAGGCAACCGACAGTGGACGCGACGGGCCGCGTCGTCGGAGCCGACCGCTCGCCCGCCACGCTGCCGCGGCGACCCGTCCCGAAAGGGGACCGCTCCCGCTGCTCACCGACAGCGTCGTCCAGAGTGCGTCGCCCATCGTGGCCGTCAACACGAAAAGGCCCGCAGCGGCGAGGAGCACCCTCGGCATCACGACGCCAAGCTTCGCAGAGGGGCCGGGGCCGCCCACCGACCCGTTGGCGGTCCAACCGGCTTCCTGATCACCGCCCCCGCCGGCTGGTACGGCGAAGCAGCGCTTACCGGGCGGTCACTCTGACGAGGTCGGGCCATCGTTTGGGTGCCACTTCTTCTGACCTCCGGGACGCGTCGCCTGACGCGGTTGTGGCGGTTGGTCGCCGGTGCTGCGGATTTCCCGCACCCGCGATCCGGAGGATCCTCGGATGGCGGGCGGGCGAGCGGGGTGACACGGTCGTCGTTGTTCCGTCGACGAGTGGAGCGGTCATGCACGACGAGGACCCTACGTCCATCCCGGCAACACCGGTCAGGGACGCGCACGCCACCGACGCCCCGCGCGCGGAACGGTCCGTCGCGACGGGCCCCCGTGGGCCCGTGGCCATCGAGGAATATGACGCGGTCGTGGTCGGCGCGAGCTTCGCAGGGCTGGCCGCGGCCGGCGAGCTGGCCGGGACAGGCCGGATTCTGGTCGCCGACCGGGAACCGGTCGGGGTCGGGCAGACGTCGGCCTGTGGCACGCTGCTCGCGGTCCTCGAGCGCCTCGACGCCCTCGACGCCCTCGAGCAAGTCCATCCGATCGTGACGATCAACGCAGCCGGCCGGACTGTCTCGTTCCGGCCTCGGTACCCGTTCGCGACGTTCGACTACGCAACGTTGAGTGACATTTTGGCGGCGCGCCTCGACGGTGTCGAGGTTGCGGTCCTGCCGTTCCGACACCGGGAGCCCGACGGCACGCTCGCGCTTGGCGATCGCCGGGTGCGCGCACCGGTCGTCATCGACGCGTCCGGGTGGCGGTCGGTCGTGGCCCGGGAGGCGGGTGGCTCGCCACCGGACCGCGGCCACCTCAGCTATGGCCTCGAAGCCCGCGACAGCCACCGCGGCTGCACCCTCGAGTTCTGGGTTCGGCCCCCTGAGCGACCCGACGGTCTGTTCTGGGCGTTTCCGGCCGGGGACAACGTCCGCGAAGGCGCCGCTTCCTACAGTGGGAGCGGCGTCGGCCTCAAGGCCGGGCTCGCGCACATGCCCCACGAGCGTGACCTACCGGCCCGGGCGGTGCATGGCGGGTTCTTCCCGTCGCGACTCGGGAACCCGGTGGCCGGGTCCGTCTTCGTCGTGGGCGACGCCGCGGGCCAGTGCCTGCCGCTCAGTGGGGAGGGGATCCGTCCCGCGCTGGTGTGGGGCCAGACCGTCGGTCGCTGGGCCCGCCGGGCGGTCGAGGGGACCGCCCGTCTCGACCAGGCGCTCGACGCCTACCGGGCCACGGTGTTCGCGCACCGCCGCGAGTATGCGATCCTCGAGCACGTCCAAGCCGGACTGCTTCGCATGCCCCTGTCGTTGGTGCCGACCGCGACTCGCTCGGTCACGGCCGGCCCCCTGGCCCGGATCGTTCAGCGCGCCTACTGGCGGGTCGCCGACCCCGACCTCCTCACCGGTCCCCGGAGCCGCACGCCCATGCGGGTTGCGGCGAGACAATGCGCGACCGGCCCTGCCGTCGCGGCGCGCGACCGACCGTGACCCGCCCTGGCCCCGAAGGACCGGGCGCGGGTCCTGGCGGCGCGCGGCCGGCTGGCCCTACGATCGGTTGTCGTAGCTGCGCTGGTGTTCGTCACTCCAGTCGCCCGTCGGGGTGTACGCGTCACGAGCGAGGTGGCATGGGAGCGAATCCAGACCGGATCATCGCGACGAGGCGACACCGTCGCCGATCGGGACTCGGCGCTCAGGCACGGCTGGTTCGGCCGTGACCGGCATGTCGGGATTTTGTAGGCGCTCCATGCTCGTGCTCGCCGCCGTTTTGGTCGTGGGTGCCGTCTCGGCAACACCGGCGTTTGCGCATGGCGGTGCGACCAGCGAGTCGGCCAGCGAGATCGTGCTCGAAGCGATCGCAATCTTGGAAGTGCATCCCGGGCCGTCCGCCGCGGTCGACGACAAGGTCCGTGACGCGCTGGCCGCGGAGGACCAAAGCGGGGTGCAGGCCAGTTTCGTCCGCTCCGCGGGCTCCGCGCTGGCTCGAGGCGACATCGCCGCGACGCGACGACTACTCGAACAGGCGGTCGGCGCCTGCCCGGATGCCGACATCCTCTACGTCGCTGACCAGCGGGCCCGGCCCCCCTGCGTCGCGCCCGCGCACGCGTTCACGCTTTCCCGGCGGTCCGTTGGCGGCACGAGCGAGGTCGTGATCCTCGTCATCGCGGGGATCCTGGCTGTCGGCGGTGTGGCGATCATCCGCCATCCCCGGGTCCGGACACAAGCAGAGCGAGGGGTGCGATGACGAGCACCAGCGAACGGTCCGACGAGCAGTCCCTGGCGTCGTCGAGTCGGTGGCACCGATTCGTCGACGCGTTCGACGAACGCCTCGGCATCAAGGGTCTCCAGTACCCGGTGCCCGAACATGCCAACAAGCTCGCCTACGCGCTCGGCGGCCTGACCATGATCGCGTTCGTGATCATGGTCGCCACGGGCATCTTCCTGACCCAGTACTACGACCCTGACCCCACCCGCGCCCACGCGAGTGTCGTGCACATCATCCAAGGCGTCACCCTCGGACGCTTCATCCGGGGCATCCACTACTGGGGCGCGATGGCGATGATCGTCCTCATCGGTTTGCATCTCCTGCGGGTGTTTGTCTCCGGCTCCTTCAAACGGCCCCGCGAAGGAACCTGGACCTTCGGTGTCGCCCTCGCCGCGATCACCGGCGGTCTGTTCTTCAGCGGAACCGTCATCAAATGGGACCAAGAAGCACTCGAAGCGCTCGATCACAACGTCGAGATCGGCAAGCTCCTCGGCAAGTTCGGGTTCTGGTTCTCCCCCACGTTCGGTGGGACCCCCCTGCTGAGCAGGCTCTACGTCGTGCACATCGCGGTGCTGCCCGCGCTGTTCACCCTCGCGATCGTTGCGCACCTCATGCTCGTGAAGTACCACGGCATGGCGCCCTCCCCGTTCCGCCACGACCACGGCAAACCCGAACCGACCGAACGCTTCACGCGCCACCTCGCCCGGCTCGCCGGGTACGGCCTCGTGCTCCTCGCGGTGCTCTTCGTCCTCGCCGCACTGATACCGCCCGGTATCGGACATGCGCCCGTGGCTGGGATCGAAGTGACCAAACCCGCGTGGCCACTGCTGTGGGTCTATCCGATCGAAGACGCGATCGGGGTGTCCGGGATCCTCTGGGCGGCAGTCGCGATCTTCGCGTTGCTGCTGCTGGTGCCGGTCCTCGACCGGGGACCCGAACGTGCGCCCCGCCGCCGACTGCCGATGATGATCGGCGCGACGATCGTTGTCGGCGCGATGGTGGCCCTCACCATCTACGGCGCGACCGAAAAGATCGCTTCCCACATCGGGATGTGACATGCGCCGACCACAGCCCATCGCGTTGTTCTGGACCGCCGCGGCCGTGGACATCGTCGCGCTCGGAGTCGCCTGGTCAACCTGGAAACTCGTCTCCACCTCACCGATCGCACTCCTCGCAGCGATCCCAGCCACGCTCGTCTGCGTTGCAGCCACCACGATCGCCGGACGCGTCCTCACCGTGATAACCCGCGCGACACAAAATCCAAGCGCCGCGCGACCGAGATCGGCGCGCCCACCCACCGAAACTTGACCGAGACGCGTGCCGCTCGGTCAAGTGCAGGACGATCTACAGGATGCCGCACGCGCGACGGCCTCGAAGATCACCGAGCGCGGAGGCGAACGGGCGCCGTCATGGCCGACCGGTTCCGGGCCGAAGGACCATCAACAGCGAGCCGAGCACCGCGACGAGACCGACGAGGGTCCAGCCGGCGGGTCGTTCACCCAGGACTGCTGCGGCGAGGCCGATCCCGACGACCGGTGTGAGGAACGTCCAGGCGCTGAGCTCGTCGAGGCGGCAGTGCAGTGTTTCGGTGAACCAGGCTACGAAAGCGGCGGCGGTGCCCACCAGCGCCAAGAACGCGAGTACCGCGACGAAGCGAGGCGTCCACGCGATGTCGGGGGCGCCCTCCACCACCGCCGCGAGACCAGCGAGGAGCACACCCCCGATCAGGAATTGCCAGGCGCTGACCGCGATCACGTCGAGCGTGCCGATACGGCGGGCGAGCAGGGTCCCGGCGGTGATGCTCACGCCGGCGAGCAGCGACAGGCCGGCGCCGCTGCCGCCGCCACCGGGTATCGCGACCACGAGCAGGCCGGCGAACCCGATCGCGAGCGCGCCCGCCGTGCGCGTCGAGACTGCTTCGCCGTAGAGCCACCAGGCGGGCAGCAGGATCAGCAGCGGCTGAGAGTTCGCGAGGACCGCGGCGGTGCCCGTCGCTCCGCCGGCCACCCCCGCGAACATTGCGCCGAACGCGATCGCGACGTTGATGACCGCGAGCGCGGCAATGAGGGTCCAGGCCTGCCGTCCGGCCGGGACCGGCCGACGCTGCACCCCGACGAGGCCGAGCAGCGCGACGCCGGCGACGAGGGCCCGCAACGCGGCGAACCACAGGAGCGGGGCGTCGCGCAAACCCCAGCGGATGCCGAGGAAGCACGCGCCCCACGCGGCGGTGATCCATAGCATGCGCGCCGGACGCGGCCGGCGCGTGCGCGCCGCGACGCCGGCGCCGGTTCGGGGCGACGGCGCGACGCCGGTCACGGCTGGGTCGTGACTGGCGCGGATGACGGGCCAGTCGGCGTGGCGTTGGTGTCGGCCGGCGGGGCGGGTGCGACCGCAGGGAGGTGGAGCCGCTTGAGCATCACTGCGTTCACCGCGACGATCAGGCTGGAGCCGGCCATGGACAGGCCTGCGATCTCGGGACGTAGGACCAACCCGAACGCGGGTTCGAATACGCCCGCGGCGATGGGCAAGGCGATCGCGTTGTAGCCGATCGCCCAGCCGAGGTTCTGGTGCATCTTTCGCAGGGTGCCGCGCCCGATCCGCAGCGCGACGGCGACGTCGAGGGGATCGGAGCGCATCAGCACGATATCGGCGGTCTCGATGGCCACGTCGGTGCCGGCCCCAATAGCGATACCCACGTCGGCTTGCGCGAGCGCGGGGGCGTCGTTGACGCCGTCGCCGACCATCGCCACCTTCTTGCCCGCGGCTTGGAGCTCGGCGACCTTGGCGGACTTGTCGCCGGGCAGGACCTCGGCGATCACGGTGTCCACGCCGAGGAGTCCGGCGATGCGTCTGGCGGTCGCCTCGTTGTCTCCGGTCAGCATGACCACGTCCACCTCGAGGTTGCGCAGCTCGGCGACAGCGGCCGCCGCGGTGTCGCGGGGCGCGTCGGCGATGCCGACGAGCCCGACTGCTCTCCCGTCGACGGCGACCGCGACTGCGGTGCGTCCGCCTGCGGCGAGCTGGTCGCGTCGAGGAGCGAGCCCGTCCAACGAGATGTGCTCGCGGTCCAGCAGGCGATGGTTGCCGATGACGACCCGGTGACCGTCGACGGTCGCGACCGCTCCCTGTCCGGGTACCGACTCGAACGCCTCGGCCCGCAGCACCGCCGCGCCGCGTACCTCGGCGGCGGTGACGATCGCCTGGGCAAGGGGATGCTCAGACTCGCGTTCCACGGCCGCCGCCAACGCGAGGAGCTCGGGTTCGCTGATGCCGTCGGTGAGCAGGTCGGTGACCTCGGGTTCACCCTTGGTGAGGGTGCCGGTCTTGTCCATCACCACCGTGTCGATGCGCGCCGCGGTCTCCAGTGCCATCGCGTTCTTGAACAACACGCCCCGGCCGGCGCCGAGCCCGGTGCCGACCATGATCGCGGTGGGGGTCGCCAACCCGAGCGCGTCGGGGCAGGTGATCACCACCACCGTGATGGCGAACAGCATCGCGTCGGTAACGGAGCGGCCCGCGACGACGCTCCAGACCAGGAACGTCAGCGCCCCACCGACCAGCGCGACGAGCACCAGCCAGAACGCGGCCCGGTCCGCGAGACGCTGGCCCGGGGCCTTGGAGTTCTGCGCCTCCTGAACGAGCTTGACGATCTGTGCCAACGCGGTGTCGGCGCCGACCTTGGTGGCCCGCACCCGCAGTATGCCCGTCGTGTTGAGGGTCGCGCCGATGACCTGGTCGCCCGGCGCCTTGTGGACCGGGAGGCTCTCGCCGGTGACCATCGACTCGTCGAGGTCGCTGTCGCCTTCTTCGACCAGCCCGTCCACCGCGATCTTGGCGCCCGGGCGTACCAGCAGCAGATCCCCGACCGCGACCTCTGCGGTGGGAACCTCGACCGGTTCGCCGTCATGCAGCACCACCGCCATGGGTGGGGCGAGATCGAGCAGCGCTCGGATCGCGTCGTTCGCTCCGCCGCGGGCTCGCATCTCGAACCAGTGGCCCAGCAGCACGAACGCAGCCAGGACCGTGACCGCCTCGTAGAACACGTCACCGCCCCCAGTGACGGTCACCCCAACCGAGTACAACCAGCCGGCACCCACCGCGACCGCGACGAGCACCATCATGTCGAGCGTGCGCGCCCGCAACGCTCGGAACGCGCCTTCGAAGAAGATCCACGCCGCATAGAAGATGACCGGGAGGCTCAACAGCAACTGGAAGACGTCGTCGCGCAACCCGAACGGCGCCGCTACCGTGAATCCCAGCGCGTCGCGTCCGATGCTCGACCACAACAAGATCGGGACCGAGAACAGCGCCGCCACCACGAATCGGCGGCGCATGTCAGCCACCATCGCCGACATTGAGATTCCGGCGTGTCCGCCGTGGCCCATCGCCTCGTGCGGCGAACGCAGCCCTTCCTCGTGGCCCGCGTGCGCGCCGTGGCCACCGTCATCGTCGCCGTCGCCCGCCCGCGCAGCTCCGGGTTCGGCCATCGGCCAGCAGACATGGTTGGGAACCGACTGGCCCACGCAGTGATAACCGCAGTCCTCGACCCAGCCACGCAACGCCGCGACGCTCGTCTCGTCGGGGTCATACACGACCGTCGCGGTCTGACCGACCGGATTCGCGGCGACCGATTCGACACCCGGAAGCCGACCGAGGGTCGCCTCGACGACGTGCGTCTCGCTGGCCCATTGCAGTCCCGCCATCTCGAGCACCACAGTGACTGTGCCCGCCTGCGAGCCCGACAGACGGTCCTGGGCGCGCCCTCCGCCATAGTCCTGGTCGTCGTGGGGGTGGTTGGGGCTCGTGGGCGGCATCGTTGCTCCTCTCAGACTGCTCGACGGGACCGGTGGTTGCGGTTCGAAACCAGCTGACCGGCGCGTCGACACGCGGCGGGCCCGCCGTCATCTCTCATCATCACGCGTGCGCGGGTCGACGCGCATCAGGGGGACGCACGGAACCCGGGTGCGGGCCAGCCGTACCGCCGTCGCCGTCTCTGTCGCTGCGACCCGTCACACCAGCCTTCGCCCCCCGAGCGAAGTGTTCGCACCCCCGTGAGCCCTGACTGAGCGTCGCAAACCCCGGGCCGGTGCGGGGTGCGGGTTTCCCGCAGCGAGAATCGGGTCGAACCCTGATGCGGGACGGCCTACGACGCGGAGGCCGGTTCAACTCGCCCGACGAGCGACCCGCCATCGCAGCGCCGATCTGCGTGAGCTGGTCGCGGACGCGATGCGGCGGGCCCGCCAGCTCGCGTTCGACCTGCGCCCGACTTGCTCGACGACGTCGGTCTCGTAGCTGCGCCGGAACGGCTCAGCACCGACGCCGCGGCCCGCACCGGCCTGCGGTCGATCTCGCCGTCGACTTGCCCGCCCACGAACCCGGCCGGCCGCGAGTACGTCCACCCCCAGCCTTTGACGCCGCGCTGCTCGCACCCGACGCGCCACCCGCCCGTCTGGGCGGTCCCGGCGGTGAACTCTGCGGCCGTGAAGTCGAGGCCCTCCAGCTCATTGCTCTCGGGCTCACCAATGCCGAGATCGCTGAGCGTTCTACGTCTCGGTCGGCACCGTCGAGATCCACAGGGCCCACGTCCACCAGAAGCTCGATGTCCACACCCGCGCCGAGCTCGTCCGCCTCCCTCGCAACGCCCGCGACGCCCGCCTGCTCGGCGACAACTCCCATCCGCGAACATCCGCAGTGCCGACCCGTAGCCGGCGCGGATGCGGAGCCTGCCCGGCCGGAGCATTCTGAGCGGTGACCTCAGCCGAGGAGGCACCGGTCGCCATGATCACGCAGGTCACCCCACACGCGACGGTCAGTTGCGCCGCCCCCGACCGACCCAGCACCGGAGCCAGCCGGGGAGATCACCGAGCGCCCAAGGCCCAGAGTCCAGAACTGCGTCATGAACAACCCCACGGACCCCCTACTTCACGGAGTGACGTGCCGCGCCGCCCGCCGCACCGGTAATGGACCCTGACCGGTGCCCCATCTGCGTCCGGGCGCCGTGCGTAGCCGTCGCCGTGACCCATCCCTCCATGCGCGCCCTGATCGTCGAGCTGCTCGAGCGCGTCGATCATTGCGGTGTCGTCATCGCGGTCTCCGACCCCGCCGGGCTCCCGGGGGCGCTCGCCGAAACACCGGTCGATCTGGTGATCGTCGACGGCGCTGACTTCCCAGCGTGCTGCCGCGAGCGGCTCAGCGACTTCCCACTCGACCGCGTCGTGGTGATCGGCGCGGAACCCGACGCCGCATATGAGACTGCCGCCCTTCGCCACGGCGCCGGCGCGTGGCTCGCTCGCGAGGACGTCGGCGAAGACCTCCAAGGTGCGCTCTGCCAGGCCCTTGGCTGCTCACCTCGGCACGGCACCCCGACACCGCCCGAGGTTCCCGACTCCTGAGGAGACTCCGGTGACCAGACACGCCGAGGCGCTTGCCGCCGACGGACCTCGCCACGCTGGACATTAGTTGCGGATCGCGAACCACCTGTCGGTCGGCCAGATCTACCTGCTCGACAACCCGCTATTCAACGAACCACTGCAACCGGAGCACGTCAAGGCACGCCTGCTCGGCCACTCCGGAAGGTCACCCACGAGGCCCTGTTCGACGCGGCCGCACCCGTCATACGCTGGGCCGCCGCACCGAGGGGACCGGCTCGACGCGTCACGCGCTGTTATGGGCGGCGCGCTCGCCCGAGGATGTGTGACGCGGTGATCTTCGCAATCCAGTTCGGGGCGAAGAGGAGTTCGCGACATTGCTCGATCTGGAAGCCGGCAGCCGAGATGGCGGCACTCGTTTCGCGATCGGGGTTGCAGCCGCCCCCGAAGCGCCTCCAAATCGGCGCGACGCCGTGTTGCCGGCTGGCCCATCGGGGATCCTTGGCGAGGACATGCTCATAGAAGCGCAACTCACCGCCGGGGCGGATCACCCTGAACAGTTCGCGGAGGGCGGCTTCTTGGTTCGGGACCGAGCACAAGACGAGCGAGACGACGCCGGCATCGAGGGTTTGGGCCTCGACCGGGAGGTCATCGGCGGTCCCGTCGATGACCTGGACCGGCACGGGAGCACTCTTCGCCGCGGCGCGAGCAGCATCGCGCAGGCGGGACTCGGGCTCCACGGCGATCACTTCGGTCACCGTGGAGGGGTAGTGCCTGAAGTTCAGCCCGGTCCCGGCGCCCACTTCGATGACTCGACCTGCGAGATCCGAGAGCAACTCGTGACGATGCTCGGCCGCGCCCTTCACTTCGAACGACGCCGCCATGTGCTCATACATCCGGGCAAAGATCGGGTGATGGACCTTCGCGTGCTGGCTCATCGATAGGTGCTCCTTCCGGGCTGAGCGGCCGCGCTTCGGCGTGAAGCCGCGGTCACCGCCGCACGCACCCCGACCGGCAACGGCTATTGCTCTGAGGCGACAAGGGGTGACCGGGATGGCGACGAGGAACACCGCGGGTGAGGCCTGCGAGTTCCGACCCGCGGTGGTCGATCACCAACGGCACGAGCGCGAGATGCCGAAGCGTCCGAGGATGAGTGAAGCCGGGCAGTTGCCGACGGTGACGTAGAGCCACTGGTTGACTCCCACGAAGGTAGTGAGCAGCAGGAACCAGGGGCTGATGATCGCGGCGAGGGCGGCGCTGAGCAAGGTCATGGTTCCGGCGAGGGCGAAGAGGACTCGTTCGAGGGGCCATTTCGATGTGGCGGTCGACTCGGGCGGATGAGTAGTCGCGGGATCGAAATGGCGGACATCGTTGGCTCTCCTTCATATCGTTGGATCAGTGGTTGAAGTGCACGTTGGGGAGAATGTGGTCGAGCCAGCGCGGGAGATACCAGTTGCGATCTCCGAGCAGCGCCATCGTGGCGGGCACGAGCAGGATGCGGACGACGGTGGCATCGAGCAGCACGGCCATCGCGAGGGTGAGACCGAGCTCGGTGGGAGGGATCGGCCCGGTGATGCCGAACGCGATGAACACCACGATCATGATGAGCGCCGCGTTGGTGATGGGCCGACCGGTGCGGGAGATGCCTTCCTTGATGGCGCGGTGGGTGTCGCCGGTGGCTTCGTAGCGTTCCCGGATCGCCGCGAGCAGGAACAGCTGATAGTCCATCGAGAGGCCGAAGAGCAGCGCGAAAAAGAACAGAGGCGCCCACGCGTCGACGAAGCCCTGATGCTCGATGCCGAGCAGTCCCGTGCCGATGCCGTGCTGGAACACGAGTGTCGCGAAGCCGAACGCGGCGCCGACGGTGACCAGGTTCATGAGGATCGAGGTGAGCGCGACGACGAGGCTGCGGAACACGATCAGTAGGAGGAGGAACGCCATCACGAGGATCAGGCCGATCGCGATCGGGGCGCGACCGGTGAGCACCGAGGTGAGGTCGGCGTTCTGCGCGGCGGGTCCGCCGACGCGTGCTGCCGGCACGACCGACTCGAGACGGTGCCGTAGGCGGTGGACGAGCGCGGCGGTGCGGGTGTCGTCGACTGCGGTCGAGCCGATGACGCGCACGACGGTGCGGCCGTTCGCGGCCGGTTGGCTCACGATGCGGGCGTCAACCACCGCGTCGTCGGCGGTCGCGACGCGCACGACCGAACGCGCGTCAGCGGCGGGAACGGTGATGAACGCTGGTGCGGCGGCGCCGGGCCCGAACGACTTCACCAGCAGCTCGTAGCCATCGCGGCTCGTCCGGCCTGGGTCAACGACGCGGGCACCGGGCATCCCCAGGTGGATCCCGGCGGCGGGGAGCACGAGCCCGCCGAGGACGACCATCCCGACCGCGAGCACCGTTCCGGGACGGCGGAGCGCGAGGCCGGTCCAGCGGTCCCAACGGCTCTCCGCGACGATGTCGGGATCTCGCTTGCCCCGGGTGACGAGCACGCGATCGCCAAGCGCGACGAGCAGCGCGGGAAGCAGCGTGAGCGACGCCAACGCGACCGCGATCACGGACAGGATCATGCCGAGGGCCATCGAGCGGAACACCATGACCGGCACGACGAACACGGCGGCGAGCGCCAGCACCACCGTGAGCGCGGAGAGGAAGACGGCCTTCCCCGCCGTGGACAAGGTGTTCTCGATCGCCGCGACCGCGTCCTTGCCCTCGATGCGCTCCTCGCGGTAGCGGCTGACGATGAAGAGGCTGTAGTCGATCCCGACCGCGAGGCCGATCATCATCGAGAAGTTCATCGACCACACCGAGAGCGGCGTGACCCAGCTGAGGAGGTGCAACAAGGCGAACCCGACCGCGATCCCGGCGAGTGCGAGGAGCAGCGGGATCCCCGCCGCGATCAGCGAGCCGAACGCGACGGACAACAGGATCATCGTCGGGAGCCCACTCACGAGTTCGGCCTTGTGGAGTGCCTCCGCGTTCACATAGTTGAAGTCGCTCCACACGGGCCATTCGCCGGTCACCTCGGCTCGCGACCCGGGCGCGACCGTGAGACCCGAGACGTAGCGGCCCAGCGCACCGGCCGCGATCGGCCGGCTCGCGTCCGCGCCGACTGCGAGGTCGACGGGCACGATCGCCGTGCGCCCGTCACGCGCGATCAGCCCGGCCGTCTTCGGAAGCGTGAGCGGGTCGGCGACGGAGCGGGCTCCCGGAGCGTGCGCCAGGGATCGCACCATTCCCTGGAGACCCGACGGGTCCTGCGCGATCGGCGTCTTCTGCGCGTAGACAACGACCGGGTTCTCGGCCCCGAGCGCGGGGAAGTCCTTCCGCAGCTCGTCGCGCACCTGCTGCGCGGTCGAGCCCTGGGCCTTCCAGCCGGCGCCGGAGAGGGAACCGGTCAGGGTGAGCGCCAAGGGCGCGGCCGCGAAGGCCGCGAGCAGCCAGACCACGATGACGGCGCGGCGATGGCGGGCCATCGCGGCCGCGAGCCGGGAGAAGAGCGCCCGTGGATCCGGGCCCGCAGACGGCTCGTGGCTGGTGGCTGCGTCGGACGCGGGCGGTGGCGTGGCGATGGTCATCGAGCCCTCCGGGGTGAGCGGCTATACCCCAAGGGGTATCTGTACCAGAGGGAACAATACCGTGGGGGGTATTGTTCCACGAACCGAGACTGGAGGCGCACATGGAGTTCGACGAGCACGTCATCACCGACCTGCAGCGGCGACTGCGACGAGTCGAAGGCCAGGTACGGGGCATCCAAGCGATGCTCACCGACGGGCGCGAGTGCCGTGATGTCGTCACCCAGGTCGCCGCCGCGACCAAGGCACTGGAGCAGGTCGGTTTCAAGCTTCTCGCGTCCGGACTCACCCAGTGCCTCAAGGATCCGGAGAAGGCGACGGCCGACGGCTACCCGATCGCCGAGGTCGAGCGCCTCTTCCTCAAGCTCGCCTGAATCCCCCCAAGGAGAGAGCCATGCACAGCATCCAAACCACGGTCGAACGCACGATGCATCAAGCCGAAAACGAGGGCCGGACGGCACTCCAGGAGCAAGGCTTCGGTGTCCTCACCGAGATCGACGTCGCCGTCACCTTCAAACCCGAGTTCGGGATCGAGCGGACGCCGCTGAAGACCGTCGGCGTGTGCACCCCGCAGTTCGCGCACGAGGCGCTGCAGGCAGACCCGTCGGCCGCGCTCCTACTACCGTGCAACGTCGTGCTCGAACCTGCGGGACCGGCACCCGAGTCGCGGTGGTCGATCCGCGTGAGCTCGTGACCGATCCCGCGTTCGCACCCTTCGTAACACGCGCCGCCGACCGGCTTCCCGAGGCGCTCGCGTCACTCGGCGGAGCGGTCTCCGAGACCGTCTCATGATGCGGCTCCGTGCGATCGCACTCGTCGCCGCGCTCGTCATCGTTGCCGCAGCATGCGGTAGCGCGGGCTCGAACCGAACCGTTCAGTCCCGTCAGGGTCAGTTCCGGCTCGACGAGTGGTCAATCACCGCCGACCAGAAGGTGCTCCCCGCCGGTAGTCAGACGATCACCGCCGCGAACATCGGTCACGAAACGCACGAGCTCGTGATCGTGAAGGCCGCCGACGCCGCGTCACTGCCCACGAAGCCCGACGGCTCCGTCGACGAGAACCAGCTCGACCGGGTCAAGGTCGGCGAGGTCGCCGACGTGTCCGCCGGCGCCTCGCGGCACACGACCATGCGGCTCACCCCCGGCGCTTACGTGGCGTTCTGCAACATCGTCGACGACATGGGCATGGGCAACAGCCCCATGGGCGGGACGGGCGGAAGGATGCAGCACGTGCACTTCGAGCTCGGGATGCACACGGAGTTCACCGTATCGAAGTGAACGCGTGACGCTCGAGCACCGCCGACCGTTACGTCCGCGCGCGAACGATTCCGCCGGTCCTGTACATCGGACTCAAATATGGCGGTCCCGCTCTGAATGTCCGGCTTGAATCGACGCTGACTGCTGGCTTGTTGCCAAGTGCCGATACAACCTGCATGACGAACAGGTGATGACGGGCGCGCAACGGGCTCGGGTTTCAAGGGCACGAACGGGCACGCCGCGTGCGGACAGCGCGCCGGGCGAGGCGCCCGCGCGAGGCGCGACACACAATTTGCGTCGGACCGCATCGAGCGATGGAGACGGCATCTACTCACCCGCTGATCTTGTCGTAGCCGCCTTTACTCGCGCCTGCACCGCGCCGCTATCCAGGCCGGGCGAAGGGTGCCGCCAGAACAGTTACACAAAGAATCTGACAGACCCCTTCAAGGATCACTCTCTCAAGGTGGTGGCGCCGCGGTCGGCAGCTGGAACGAAGCCAATGCCGCTTCAACCTGAACACGGCTCCAAGCAGAGTGAACTTGCGAGGACATGGAGATGGCCTCCGGAGCCGATACCGCGAGCATGCCGACGAGCCCCCCGTCGAGCACTCCGATCACGCACGCGTAGGACGCTCCCCATCGCTCGCCAGCGCAGGTCGGGAACTCGATGACGTGCCCGGGCCAGAGATCGAGAGGCGCGATCGGCAGAAGGAATGCCGGGTCGACTGGCCATGCAGCGCGCACCCAATTCGGCGGCTCGCCCTCTACCCAGACCGATGCGACTCTCCTCTCGCGAATTCCCACCGGCAGATCAAGGAGGATCCGGCCGGGACCCAGGCGCAGCACGAACACGCGCCCGGATCGCAACTCGGGCGCTACGACTTCCGGCACCTGCGGAGAGCCGGCAGGGCGACGGCGGCGTTGCAGCCGCACGGCGACACTGTAGGCGGACGCAGGGTTCGAGTGCACGGATCAGAGCAGCGCGACCAATCGCACCTCGGCTCGTCGGCGTCGCTGGCGGAGTGTCTGGGCGGGGCAACCGAGGTGCGCCGCGACCTCGGCAACCGGATGGTCGTGGAGGCGGGTGAGCGCGATCAGGTCTGCGTCTCGGGCGCCTATGACCCGCTGCGCGACCGCCTGGTCGAGGAGCGCGCACGGTTCATCCTGAGGCCCTTCGTCGCCCGCCGGCTCGAATGCCAGACTCTCGAGCGAGACGATGGTCGGGCCCGTCCGTCCAACGGTTCGTTGCAGCCGCTGGCGCGTGTCGAAGAGCACGTTGGCGGCGATGCGGTGCGGACGGCGGTCGAAGGGGTAGGTCCGGATGCGTTCGTAGGTGAGCGCGATCACGAGGCTCGCCGGGTCTTCGCCCGCAGATGAAGCGACTGTCTGATAGCGACGCGCGAGCCATCGCATCCCCGGCATCACAGCCTGGAGGAGCGTTCGCGCGGCGAGGTCATCGACGCCGGCGCGACGGGCAAGCGCGATGAGCACCTGATCCGACTCGTGGGCCTGACCGCGTCGGTTGGCGTGCTCGACGAGTGCGTCGAGATCCTCAAAGCAGCGAAGCGCGGGCGACGCCTCGGACCACGCGGCGAGGCGCTGGCGGGCGTTCGAGCTGCGGATGAGGTGGGCCCACTCTTCGTCGAGCTGCTGGAAGAGATTCATGGCGTGGCGG
>JBBQFJ010000057.1:0-19791 GCA_038321755.1 Acidimicrobiia bacterium
TGGCGAGATCCTCGGGATCAACGTGGCGGGGGCCGGCGGCACCCCCACGGAGGCAGGTCCGGCACCGCAGGCCGGCGGCGCCGGTGGGATCGGCGGCGGTGGACCGGGCGGCACCGGCAACATCCCCCCGAACATCGGCAGCAACGCGGCGCCCGGTGGCGGCGGAGGCGGTGCCTCCGACGTGCGCCAGGCCGCTGGAGGGTCGGGCTGCGTGCCGTGCGCGACGCCGGTGCCACCCGAGTCACCGGGCAGCAGCCTCGCCGACCGGGTGATCGTGGCGGGCGGCGGCGGTGGGTCCGGCTTCGGGTACACCGCCAACATCGTGTTCGGAGGCGCGGGTGGTGGGACGAGCGGCGGCACGCCCAACGGTGACGGTGCCGACGCGATCTCGGTGCCGGGAGGTCCGCGGGGCGGCATCGCGGGCGCGAACGGTGGCGCCGCCGGGACCGGGGGTGCCACGCTCGGCACCGCGAGTTCCGCGAACCTCGGCGGGACCGGCGCGGCGAGCATCAACGAAGGTGGCGCGGGCGGTGGCGGTGGCGGCGGCGTCACGGGTGGCGGCGGCGGAGCATCCGGCGACAACGGGTTCAGCGCCGGCGGTGGTGGTGGGTCGAGCTACGTCGCGCCGCAGGTCACCGGGGTCGTGAACACGCCCGGTGGCGCGCCGGCGGCCACGTTGGGGTTCCAGACACCGGTCGACGGTTCGATCATCATCACCTTCTCGACCACCGACACCTGCCCGCCAGTGGCAGTGGCGGTTGCCCTCACCGCGTCGCCGCGCTTCACCGGCTGAACGCGGCGCGCGGCACGCGCACTCATGAGACGCAATCGTTCGAGTGCCGAAGAGCGCGGTCTCACCGAGACCAGCGGCTCCGGTCGATTCGCCCGCCCGCACGAGGCCGGCTCTGCAGTGCGCTGGTCGCGAACGCCGCGAGGTGCACGATGGCGCCTTCCCATTCGAGCGCGTGGCCTGCGACCGCGTCGTCGCCGATCACCAATGACCGACCGTCGCCGGCTGCCGGTTCCACGGTCGCCTTCGCGGCGCGCACCTGTCCCACGAATGCTTCGGCATCGTTGATCGTGGCAGCGCCGGCCGGGGTACGGAGCGCGTCGACCGCGTAGCCCTGGACGAGGCCGGGCCAGTAGGCGGCCAGCGTCGAAGCCTTGTCGAAGAAGTCGATGCCGCGCACAGTGCCGCCGATCGCGACGACGACGCCGCGCTGGTCGGGGAGGGGAGTGAGCTCGCCGACCATGCGGTCGAGGTCGCTGTCGACACCGACGAACACGTCCTCGAGCGCGCTCGTCGACGAAGACGCGCCGAGATCAGCTTCGTATCGGGAGATCCGCTCCCAGACCTCGGACTGGTTGCTGCGCGGGCCGAGGCCGCGTCCGCGGGACTCGTTCACCGCCATCGTCTTCAGACGGCGCAGATCGCCGGGTGCGTGACGCGGGCTGCGCGCCGTTTCCTGCGGCGCGCCCCAGCGCCCTGCCTCGACGCACGACACTGGCACCGGGACATGGGTCTGGGCGGGAATCAGGATCGACACGTTGAGGGTGCGGTTCTGCTTCGCGCCGACGAGGGTCTCGCCCTCGAGCAGGAGGACGGGCGTGTTGCCGGTGTTGTGCACCTCGAGCTCGGGGACCGCAGCTCCCGACTCGCGCTCGCTCACGTGCAGGACGCCGGCCACCTCGGCCTCGGGACCGGAGAGGTAGCTCGGGGCGGCGGGCGCGTCGGAGTACGCGGGGAACAGCGCGAGCGCGCCTCGCACGATCGGGTCCTTGACGATGAGCTCGAGGTCCATGGGGATCCTTCCAGCCTGCGGATGATGCACGCAGTATGGAAAGAGGGTGGGACACGCTTTCGCGTGGGATCAGTGCCCGAGGACTGGATGCGCGACGTAGGGCTCTTCGAGGCGGGACATCTCGTCGGCGCTGAGGGTGAGCTGCTCGGCCGCGACTGCGTCCTCGAGGTGGCCGAGCTTCGTGGCTCCGACGATCGGTGCGGTCACACCCGGGCGGTGCAGCAGCCAGGCCAGCGCCACCTGGGCCGGTGACACGTCCCGCTCGGTCGCGACCTCGGCGACCCGCTCGACCACGTCGAAGTCGGTGGGCTGGTCATACAGGTAGTCGGTGAAGGCATCGCTCTTCGCGCGGGTGGTGTGCTTCTCGCCCGAACGGTTGCGGTTCCCGGCCAGCACGCCGCGGGCGAGCGGGCTCCACGGGATGATGCCGACGCCCTGGTCGATGCACTGCGGGATCATCTCCCGCTCCTCCTCGCGGTAGAGGAGGTTGTAATGGTTCTGCATCGACACGAACCTCGCGCCGCCGGCGCGCTCGGCCGCGTGCTGGGCCTTGGCGAACTGCCAGCCGTGCATGCTGCTCGCCCCGATGTAACGGGCCTTTCCGGCGCGCACGACCTCGTCGAGCGCGCCCATCGTCTCCTCGATCGGCGTGTTCGAGTCGTAGCGATGGATCTGGTAGAGGTCGACGTAGTCGAGGTCGAGTCGCTGGAGCGACGCGTCGATCGCCGAGAGGATGTGCTTGCGGGACAGGCCGCCGCCGTTCGGGCCGGGCGTCACCGGCATGAACACCTTGGTGGCGATCACCGCTTCGTCCCGGCTGAGGTACTGCTTCACCAGCCGACCGGTCGCGACCTCGCTCGCTCCATTGGAGTACGCGTTCGCAGTGTCGAAGAAGTAGATCCCGGCCTCCACCGCGGCCCGCACGATCGGCTCGGCGGCGTCCTCGTCGAGGACCCACTCCCGGTCGCTGTCGTTGCCGAAGCTCATCATCCCGAGGCAGACGCGCGACACGCGCAGCCCCGTCGCACCCAGGTTCACGGTTTTCATGAGCATCACCGTATGCGCGCCTCGAGCAGGCGCAGCGCAGTGGCCTCCCCGCGGCATCGCTGCGGTGATGCCGGTAGCGTCGGCGCCGATGGCTCCCACCACCGGTTCGGACCCGACCCGCCGCGTCGCGCTCGTCGCGAACACCGACTTCTACGTCGGGCCACCCCTGGCCCGCCTGCTCGCCGAGCGGGGCCACGACCTCGTGGTCGGCGACCCCGAGCCCGGGCTCGTCGAGGAGCTCGAAGCCCTCGGCGCGGCGGTCGAGGTGGTCACCGGGGTCAAGGACCTGAGTGATCCCGCGGCGTCGGAGCGTCTGGTCGCGGCGGGTGTGGAACGATTCGGGCACCTCGACTCCGCGTCCGCGTTCTCGGGGCGGGTCATCACCGGGCGCTTCCTCCAGTCCTCGATCGACGATCTGCGCAAGGTCGTCGCGGGGTGTCTCGAAGCGCCGTACCACTTCCTCAAGGCGGTGGTCCCGCCGATGGTCGAGCGCGGCGAAGGCCAGGTGCTCCTCGTCACGAGCGCGTCGGGGGCCAAGGTCACACCGGGTGCGCCGCTCTACTCATCGGTGCGCGCCGCAGCCAACCACCTCGTGCGCAACGTGGCCGACGAGGTCGCTCGCAACGGCGTGCAGGTGAACGCGGTTGGCACCAACTTCATGAACTTCCCGGAGTTCCTCCGGGCGACTGGCGCTACCGACCCCGCGGTGCGCGAGAAGATCGAGGCCGCGGTGCCGATGCGCCGGCTCGGCACGGTCGAGGAGTGCGCGGCGATGTGCGCGGTGTTCGTCGACGGGACGAGCAAGTTCACGACCGGCCAGTTCGTCGCGTACGCCGGGGGCTGGGCGTGACGCTCGTGCCGCTGTCCTGACCATCACGGTGCCGAGGTGAACTCCGATCCCGACATCGCGCGGGGCTACTGGCCGAGCCGCTGGCCTGCCGAGGACGGTGGACCGCGCCGCACACAAGCGCCCCGATCCGGAGCAGGGCTCAGCATCACACCCGGTGAACGGCTCGAGGTCGTGTCGCGCGACGCGCTTGCCGCCACGATGGTGGTGCTGCGCGAACCCGGCGAGGCCTACCTCCTGTGCCACAGCACGGGCGACGACGCGGTCTCCTGGATCGAGCGCTTCGACCCGGAATCCCTCGAATCGATCGAGAGGTCGCCGGATCTCCCTGGTGGCCCGACCTGGCCCGGCGGCATGGCCGCGCACGCGAACGGGTCGCTCTACGTCGTGTTCGGCCGACACGCGCACCGGCTCGGGCCCGACTGCGCGCCGATCGCCGCGCGGCGGCTGCCGCGTGATCGCCCGTACAACAGCTTCGTGGTGCTGCCCGACGGCCACCTCGTCACCAAGGACTTCGGTGGCGCGCGGCCTGGTGGCGCGCTCGCGCCGTCGGAACCGACTGAGCTGCTCGTCCTCGAACCCGAGGAGCTCGAGATCGTCGCCCGTCTCGTGCTACCCGAACGCTCGATCGCGCGACTCTCGGCCGACGGGAACGACGTGTACGTGGTGGGGGACTCGACGCTGTTCCGCGCCCGCTGGGACGGCACGAACCTCGCGATCGACTCGGAGTTCGCCACGCAGTACCGCACGATCGACGGTCAGACCTACGGGTGGGACGCGGTCATCGACGCGGGCGCCGCGTGGTTCCTCGACAACGGCGACGGCAGCGAGCGGTACGGCGGGACGTTCCGGGGTCAGGGCATCTCGCGCGCGCCGCTGCACCTCGTGCGGGTGGACCTCGCGACGGGGGCAGTCACGCTCGCCGAGATCTGTGGCGAACCCAACGGGGTGATCGCCAACCCGCCGGCGATCGACGCGGCGCGGCAGATCGCGGTGGGCTACGACAGCGGCAACGGTGTGATGTCGGCCTTCTCGTTCGCGGGCGACGGCGCGCTCGAGCCGCTCTGGACGCGCGCACAGGACCACGCGTCGCACCCACTGCGGTTCCCGGACACCGGCGAGCTCGTGACCGGCGACCACGACGTCGAGCGCGGCATGGACCAGGTGGTGGTGCTCGACGTCGAGACCGGCGCCGAGCTGGCCCGGGCCGACACGGGGAGCCCGGTGCAGTCGGTGCTGTTCCCGTGCCCGGGTTTCGACCGCGACCTCTATCTGTGCTCGTTCACGACGCTGACGCGGGTCCGCGTCGTCAGCTGATCGACGGGCGGCGCGTCGACAAACTCGCTGGCCGTGCGTCCCACCCGCGGCGTACGGTGCTTCTGCACTCATCCAGAGCGACCTGAGGGACCCGGCCTGATGAAGGTCCGGCAACCGGCGCAACCGCGCACGGTGCCAACGCCGGGATCGATGAGGAGGAACCATGAGCACCGAACCTTCCGGCGTGCCGTCGCGCTCGCTCCGCACCCATGTCCACCACGGCCAGGTCAGTCGCGGGTTCACCGCGGCCGCCGGGGCATTCCCCGGTCGCCTCGTCGGGCTCCAGGGCTCGACCGCCAGCGTGGAGCGCGCGCCCGACGGGCCCGTTGCCACCTTCGAGGTCGCACTGCCCGACGAGCTGGCGACAGCACTGGCGCGCCACGACATCACCCGGCTCGATGGCGCACCATTCGCCCTGGTGAGCCCGAACTTCGGGGTGCTCGGCATCGGGACCGGGCCGGCGTCGGCGCCGAGGCGGCTGCGGGTCGTCTTCGTATCCCGCCTCGAGGGAGGCCACGCGGTCGAGATCCCCGCGGCCGACGACGACCAGCCGAGCTTCCAGCTCTTCGCCGTCCGGGCCGTGCCCCGAACGTGACGACCGGTTCCGCCGACCGGCGGTCCGGGTCCTTCGGCCCTACCGGGGCACAGCCGTCGCCCCGAGAATGAAAGCGCCCCGGGTGTGGTTGGGCTGCGCCGTGCGGGGGAAGGCTGACCATCAAGGGAGGGCCGATGAAGGTCGTCGTGGTCTACGAATCGATGTACGGCAACACCCACTTGATCGCCGATGCGATCGGGCGGGGGCTCGAGGACGCCGGCGGCGAGGTGCTGGTGCTCCCCGTCGAGCGCGCCGATGCCGCGGCGCTCGCCGACGCCGGACTGGTGGTCGTGGGTGGCCCCACCCACGTGCACGGCATGAGCCGGGCCAGCACCCGCGAGGGCGCGATCGAAGCCGCGGCGAAGCCCGACAGCGATCTGGTCGTCGACCCCGATGCCGAGGGAGCCGGGCTGCGCGACTGGTTCGACGACCTCCCGAAGCTCGCGACGCATGCGGCCGCGTTCGACACCCGCATGGACGGGCCGCCCGCGCTGACCGGTCGGGCGTCGAAGGGGATCGCCAAGCGGCTGTCGAAGCGTGGCTGTGCCCTGATCTCCGAGCCCGAGAGCTTCCTCGTCACCAAGGAGAACCACCTCGGAGCCACCGAGGACCTCCACGCGGTGGCCTGGGGCACCCGCCTCGCGGCCAATCTGCAGACGCTCGGCGCCTGACGTGGAGCGGCGCCGGTTCCAGGTGACCTTTCGAGAGCGCACGTCGGAGATCATCCCGGCGTCGCGCTACGAGGAAGGCGACGCATTGGTCGAGTTCTTCGACGCCGACATCCCCGAAGACGAGGCCGTCGGCACCCGCGCCTTCAGCCGATCCTCCGTCCTCGAGATCACTGACCTCGGCCCGGGCGAGCCGGTCGCAGGCGCCTGAGCCCGGACCGCAGTACTGTCCGCCGCGGGGCAGGTGCGCGTTGCACGGGTGGCCATGACGAGTCGGACTCACGACCGAAGGGCACGACCATGGGCAAGCGAACCGCAGGAATCCTCATCACCGTGATCGCCGCGACCGCAGGGCTCGCTCCCGCTGCGGTGGCGTCCGCCTCGGTCGCGACGAAGGTCGATCCGTGCAAGCTGATCACGGCGAGCGCCGCCGGCGCGCTGGCGAAGCCCTTCGAGATCTCGAGCGCGACGCCGATCACGAAGAAGGGCTGCGAATACCAGCTCCGTGGGACGGGTTCGAACGACACCGAGAGCGGCCCGCTGATCCTCTCCCTGGACCCGCTGAAGATCTACAAGATCAACAAGGCGATCGTGCACAAGGTGAAGCCCGTGAGTGGCCTCGGCGCCGGTGCCTACCAGGCGATCGACGGTGCCGGCGAGCCGGTGGTCGGCTTCTCGGGCAAGAAGCAGGGCGTCACCCTCGCGGGCGGCTTCGACGCCCCCACGCTGATCGCGATCGCGAAGACCTTCAACACCCAGATCAAGTAGCCGCGACGCCTGCTCAGCGCAGGTGCGTCGCGAAGTGCTCGGTGAGTCGCTGCCACGCGTCGGTGGCCGGCGCCTCGTCGTCAGCCTCCCGCGGGAGTCGGTCGGCACCAACCTATGCTCGCTCGACTCGACGAACGCCTGCCTCGACCGCCCCACCGAAGGACTGGACCGACACCGATGGATTTCGAGTTCACGCCCGACCAGGTGGCGCTGCGCAACGACCTGCGGGGCTACCTCGCCCAGCTGCTGACCCCCGAGCTCAAGGCCGAGCTCGCCGAGGAGTCCAAGAACGAGGGCGGTGACCGCTACAAGGAAGTCGTTCGCCAGATCGGCTCCGACGGGTGGCTCGGCATCGGCTGGCCCAAGGAGTTCGGCGGCCGCGGGCTCGGCGCCATCGAGCAGCACCTCTTCTTCGAGGAGGCCACCCGGGCGGAGGCGCCGGTGCCGCTCCTCGCGCTCAACACCGTCGGCCCGGCGATCATGCAGTTCGGCTCGGACGAGCAGAAGGAGCGCTTCCTCCCGGCGATCCTCCGGGGCGAGATGCACATGTGCATCGGGTACACCGAGCCCGACTCCGGCACCGACCTCGCCTCGCTGAAGACGAAGGCCGTGCGCGATGGCGACGAGTACGTCATCAACGGTCAGAAGCTCTTCACCACCCAGGCCCACATGGCCGACTACGTGTGGCTCGCCGCCCGCACCGACCCCGACGTCGCGAAGCACAAGGGCATCACGATCTTCCTCGTCGACCTCTCCCTGCCCGGCGTGAAGGTGAGCCCGATCGACACGATGGTCGTGCGCACCAACGCCACCTTCTACGACGACGTCCGCATCCCCGTGGGCGCGAGGGTCGGCGACGAGGGCCAGGGTTGGCAGCTCCTCACCACGCAGCTCAACTTCGAGCGCTCCTCCATCGTCTCGACGGGCACCGGCTACGAGACGCTCGGCCAGATCACCCGGTGGGCCGCCGACCAACCGCTCGACGACGGCACGCGACTCCTCGACCAGCAGTGGGTGCAGATCAACCTCGCCCGCGTTCGGGCCAAGCTCGATGCACTGCGGATGCTCAACTTCCGCGTCGCGTGGATGGTCGAGCACGACATCTTCGCAGCGGCCGACGCGTCGGCGGTGAAGGTGTTCGGCGCCGAGCTCTACATCGAAGCGTTGGACCTGCTGCTCGACATCGTCGGCACACGCGGCGTGCTGCGCACCGGCTCACCCGACGCCGCGATCCGCGGCCGCCTCGAGCGCGCCATCCGAATGGCGTTGCTCACCACCTTCGGCGGCGGCGTGAACGAGGTGCAGCGCGACATCATCGCCATGGCCGGGCTCAAGATGCCCCGAGCCCCCCGCTAGAGAAGAGGGAACGTGGACTTCGCCTTCACCGACGACCAGCAGTCACTGCGCGAGATCGCGCAGCAGATCCTGGAGACCGAGGTCACCCAGGACCGCCTCAGGGAGATCGAGGCCGGACCGGTGTGGTTCGACGAGCGGACCTGGCACCAGCTTGCACAGGCCAACCTGCTCGGGCTCACCACGCCGGTCTCGCACGGTGGCAACGGGTTCGGGCTGGTCGAGGCGTGCATCGTGCTCGAGCAGGTCGGCCGCACCGTCGCCCCGGTGCCGGTGCTCTCGGCCCTGATCGGCGCGCTCGCGATCGCGACGTTCGGGACCGCGGCGCAGCAGGCTGCGATCCTGCCGAAGGTGGCGACCGGCGACACGGTGCTCGCTCTCGCGCTGATGGAGCCCGGTCGTGACCACGCCGCCGATCCGAGCACGCGTGCGACCCGCGACGACAGCGGTTGGACGGTCGACGGCGCCAAGACGTTCGTGTCGGCCGCGCAGCTCGCCGGCCTCGTGCTGGTGCCGGCGCGCACGCACGACGGGATGGTCGTCTGCCTCGTCGATCCGTCGGCCGCAGGCGTCGAGATGACGCGCCAGGTCGCCGCGAGTGGCGAGCCGCTGTTCGACCTCACCTTCTCCGGGGTGCATGTCGACGATGTGCTCCAAGGCACCGACGTGGTGAAGTGGCTGGTGGATCGGGCGACCATCGGGCTCTGCGCGACGGAGGTCGGGGTCACGGACCGCGCCGTCGAGATGACCGCCGAGTACACGACGAACCGCATCCAGTTCGACCGGCCGCTCGCCACCTTCCAAGCGGTGCAGCAGCGGGCCGCAGACGCGTTCATCGACGTGCTCGCCATGCGCTGGACGATGTGGAACGCGGCGTGGCGGCTCGACGAGGGACTCGAGGCCGGCGAGGACGTGATCGTCGCCAAGTTCTGGGCCGCCGACGGTGGCCACCGGATCGTGCACGCCGCCCAGCACCTGCACGGTGGCGTCGGCGTCGACCTCAGCTACCCCTTGCATCGCTACTTCTTCTGGTCGAAGCAGATCGAGGTGACGCTCGGCACCGCCACCCGCCAGCTCGCGAAGCTCGGCAAGGCGATGGCTGACGCCGTCGACGCCTAGACCGCCTGCTCAGACCGCCTGCTCACACCGTGGCGATGAGGCTCAGGTTGAGGGCGAAGATCGCGGTGCCGGCGGCGACGCCGAGCGCGTGCCAGAACTCGTGGTACCCGAACCACTTCGCGCTCGGGCGGGGCCACTGCATCGCGAAGAGGATCGCGCCGCCCGTGTAGAGCAGGCCGCCGATCGCCGCGAACACGAGCAGCTCGGGTCGGTTCGCGAGCGCAGGGACGGCGAGCACGGCCGCCCACCCGAGCACGAGGTACAGCGCCCAGGCGAGCTTCGGGAATCGGTCGAGGGCGAGCGATGTGATGAGCACGCCGGTGATCGCGCCGGCCCACACGATGCCGAGCAGCACCCAGCGGAACGTGCCGTGCAGGGCGAGCAGGCACACCGGCGTGTAGCTGCCCGCGATGAGCACGTAGATCATCGAGTGGTCCATGCGCTGCATCACGTGGCGGACCCGGGGCGAGCGTGCGTACACGTGGTACGTGGAGCTCGTGCCGTAGAGGAGGATCATCGCGATCCCGTAGACCCACGCGGCGATCAGCGCGGTGACGGAGTGGGCGTCGACGACGAGCCAGATCAACCCGCCGATCGACGCGAGAGCGGCCGCCTGGTGCAACCGCCCCCGAAGCCGGGGGCGGAGGTCGGCGACGGCAACCGCGAGATCGGGCACTGCCTCCATGGTCGCGCCGATTGCGAGCGTGTTTGGCGCGCTCGTCTCAGCGGACCCACCGGCACTACTTGGTCTGGAAGCTCACGATCTTCGGTTCCGTGGGCTTGAGCAGCTTGGCCGCGGCCTTGTCGCCGGCCACGTAGCGCTCGAGGAACCCGATCGCGTAGCGGTCGATGAGTGTGTGGGCCTTGGTGATCGGGAGGAACTTCGCCAAGCAGGCCGACTTGGCGAAGTCGTCGACCGCCTTCACGACCGGCGCGGCAGTGTCGGGCTTCGTGGCGATGAGCTCCTGGTAGTAGCAGACGTCGCTGTACGACTGGTGGCCGCCGCCGGTCAGGTCGACGCGGTCCAGCGGCTTGCCCGGGATGTCCTTCCATGCCCGTTCGGTCTGCGTCTTGATCGGCGTGGTCGTGTCGAGCGTCCCGCCGATGAGCATCACCGGGAGCTTCAGGCTCGCGAGCTGCTGGTCGGTGATCGGGTCGACGTAGGGGCCCATCGCGACGACAGCCTTCACCCCTGGGGGTGCTGCCGAGCCGTCGGCACCCGCGGCCGTCATCAGCACGCCGGTGGATCCGGCCGAGTGGCCGACGAGTCCGATGCGCGTCGCGTCGACGGAGCCGGCGAACGGGTTCGACGGATCGGCCGACGTCATCGTGGCGATCTCGGCCCGGATGTCGACGGGCCGGAGGCGGAGGATCTCCTTGCGTGGCAGTGTCGTCTTCGCGAACGCGTCGAGCGCGGTGTTCCCGGTGTGGTCGACGGCCACCACGACGAAGCCGCGTGCGGCGAGCGCTTCGGTGAGGAAAGCGGAGACGTAGCGCAGCCCGCCCGAGCCGTGGGAGTAGACGACGAGCGGGAACGGCCCGGCGGTCGAGACGGGCGGCGCGTCGAACGCGACGCTGGAGGTGTACGCGAGCCCGGGGAACGTGTACTCGGACTTCGGGAGGCCGGCGGTTGTGGCGGCGTCGGCGGGGTACCAGACGTCCGCGGTGAGGGTGCGGCCGGGCTCGGTCGTGATCTGGATCGTGCGCTTCCCGACCGCGTAGGTGGCCGGGCCAGGTCCGACGTCGCCGGGCGCCGGCGGCGGCGGGGTCTGCGCGGAGGCCGGGAGGCCGGCAACAACGCTGAAGGTGGCGGTCGCGAGAACGACGGCGAAGAGGGTTCGAACGGATCGGCGCATCCGCCGACGCTAGCCCTCGGTCCGAGCGATCGGGAGTTCGGGCGTTCGGGGTGGGGGGAGTCAGCCCTTCCCGGCCCAGGCCTCGCCCGCCGGGGTGGTGGCGCCGGAGGCCATCGCGGCCACCACCGCGCGGTTCGCCGCCGCGCTGAGCTGCTGGTAGCCGAGGGCATCGAGCTCGGGTGTCCACGGCAGCGTCGCGAGGAGCTGGCCGGACCAGAACGCCGACTCGTAGGCGACGCCGGCGCGCCGCGCCCACTCGCGGGTGACGGTGAGGAAGCGGGCGTCGAGCGGGGCGAAGAAGCCGAAACGGTCGAGGCGGAACTTCTCCTCGGACTGGGCGACGGTGTTGTCGGCGTTCGACTCGCCGGTCTTGTAGAGCCACACCTCGTCGATGACCAGCGGCAGGTGGTGCCTGCGGGCCAGCGCCGCCGTGTCGGCGAGCGTCTGACCGATCTTCGTGCTCGCCGGGTAGATGTGGCTGTCGAGGTAGTCGATCCGCTCGTGCACGAGGAGCTGGGCGTACGTGAGCGGGAGCCACGACCCGGCGCCGGCGCCGATCTTGGTCGCGCGCCGGTGGGTGATCCCGGCGAGGACGCCGTGCACGTAGCGGGCCGATCCCTCGGGCGTGGTGAAGTCGGTGATCTTCGTGAGCGACGCCTCGGTGGTCGGCTCAGCGAGCACGGTGAGGTAGTCGGGACGCACCCGGTCGATGACGGTCTGCGCCTGGGTGGCGGTGATCGCGGCGAACTCGTCGATGCTCGCGGGCCACTGGTAGCTGCACGTGGCGAACACGGTCCCGCAGAACGGTGCGCCGAGCTCGACGGACACCGCCATGCCCGCAGCGCGGGCCTTCTTGGCGACAGTCGCGTAGAACGCCGTGTACTGCTCGGCTTCGGGCGTGTACGTGGGGAGCACCAGCGGCAGCTTGATGCCGAGCGTGACGCCGCGCACTCCGGCCTTGCGCAGCGCGGCGAGCTCCTGGTCGACGACCGTCATGGTGCCCGGCGCGAGCAGCGCCGCGAACCGGTTGCCGTTCGCGCTCAGGAGCTCGGCGCCCTGGACGGGCGCCTTGGCGTCGCCGACCCTTTTCGTCGCGGCCAGCGCGGCGGCGTACCCATCTAGGTTCGACGACACCGTGTCGTAGAGACCCTGGTACTGGGCGGGGACGGGCTCGGACGCGGCGGTGAGCCGGGTGTCGGCGACCGCCGCAGACGCACCCGCCCCGAGCAGGAGGATCGCAACGAGCGTGATCGCGGGGGCTGCCCGCGGCGGACGCATCTACGTGAGCTGCTCGCGGCGTTGCTGGTACTCGTCGTTGTCGATCTCGCCCTTGGCGAACCGCTCGGCGAGGACCGCACGGGCCGATGCCGTACCGCTGGCGGCGCGCTTGCTGCGCACGACGAGCCACACGAGCAGCCCGATGACGACGAGCAGGAGGAGCACGATCAGGAAGGCGCCGCGCCGGTGCTCGGCCGCGAGCGCCGGTACGACGGAGTTCAGGAGTTCCATGAGGTCGGTCCTTTCAGACACACGAAACAGGTCGGGTCGTTCGCCCGGATCACCCCATGGTCGCCGCCCCGTGCCAGGAAGACATGGCGCCCGTATGAGGATCGTGTGAGGTGCTCGGGCTGGATCAGGCGCTCCGGGCGACCCGCCCGGCGTCGACGTCAGCCGTTTCCGGGTCAGGCGGTGAAGGCGGTCTCGTCGACCGCGATCGTCGTCCCGATCAGCTCTTCCTTCGTCGCCCGGGTCGCGAGCTCGGCGTCGAGGGAGCTCGCGAGGCAGCGGGTGCCGTCGGGGGTGTCGGCGATGACGGTGCACTTCACCGGGTCCATGCCGTCGTACGACACCGTGCACGCCACGACGGTCGCGGGCCCGCGGTACCCCGAGACGGCGTCGACCGTGGCAGTTGCCGCGGCCGCGTCGGCGGCCAGGTCGCCGACGAGGAGAGGCGTCTCGCTCGGCTCGGCGGCGTACACCGCGAGGCCGGGCTTGTTGAGCAGGCCGCTCACGGTCGAGACGAGGCCCTTCGCGTCGCGCCGGAGGCGGATCCGCTCGACCATGGCCGCGGTCGCCTGGAGCACGAAGTTGTTCCACGGGCCGCCGGCGAACGGCTCCCCGCCGGTGATCGTGGGCACGCCGTCGATCGGGAAGCCGAGCGCGCGCTGCTGCACGCGCACGGCAGCGGGGTAGCAGCTGTAGATCTCGGTGAGCTCGATGTCGGTGAGCGCGTGGCCGAGGTGCGCGGCGGCGGCCTGGCCGAGCACCTCCATCGCCTGCCACCGGTGGATCTCGGCTCGCTTCGACACCGGGATGCAGTTGCTCGACTCGAGCGCGACGAGTGGGAACACGATCTGGTCGGGCTCGACCCCGAGGCGGATCGCAGTGTCGAGGCTGCAGAGCAAGATCGCGGCGGCCTGGTCGACGTTCATCTGCGCGCAGTGAAACTTGTTGTACGGGAACGAGTAGGGACGATTCTTGGCGCTCGGCTCGCGGATGAACGCTGCGGTCAGCGGTTCGGGGAACGCGGCGTGGGGGAACGTCCCCGCCACCGCGTTGAAGCCGGCCCAGAGCTGGGCGATGTCGTCGCGCTGCTCGTCGACCGTGCGGCCCTCGGCGAAGCGCAGCGCGCTGTCGATCAGCGCGAACGGCATCATCGGTGACGCCATCCCACCTTCGATCTCGATCCGAGTGATGATCTCGTCGGTCGGGAGCTGGAAGTCATTCGGGGTCGTGTCCTGCGTGGAGTCGACGACCGCAACGCCGGCGCGCCGTGCGAGCGTCGCGCGTCGTGCGGCTTCGCCCCCGACGACCATCGCCACGTCGAGCTCGCCGCTGAGGATCGCGGTGTGGGCGTCGTTCAAGAGCCGCTGCTGGGGGATCCCCTCTTTTACGAGCACCGACTTCGCCTTGGTCGCGCCGATGCGCGTGGCGATCACCCGCGACGGGTCGGTGTAGGCCCACGACCCGTGGGGGACCGAGACCCGTTGCACCTCGCGCAGGATCGCCGATGCGCCAGTGTCGTCACCGGCCTTGTGCGCCGCGCTGATCATCAGCTCGAGGGCTTCCTCACCCCCGCCGGGCTCGTCGAGGTGCTGCGAGGCCACGCCCACGCCGGCGATCACGGGCGTGCGCGAATCGAGCGACTGCCACGAGGTGCTGGTCATCGGGAGAGCCTGTCACGCCCGCGCCAGGGCCCCACATCATCCGCGGCGCCGGATCAGCGCACCGTCGTCGTCAGACGCCCGCGTGCGTCGGTGCCACTCCGGGCGCGACCGTCGGCCAGGGGCGCTCCCGCTCGACTGCGAGTGCAACGTCGAAGAGCAGGTCATCCGCGTGGTGGCGGGTGAGCACCTGCATCCCGACGGGAAGGCCGTCGACGGTGCCCGCGGGGATCGAGACCGCCGGATTGCCGTAGATGTTGGAGATCACGGTGAGCCCGCCCATGTTCACGAGCTCGGGGAATCGCCGGCTCGCCTGCTCGAGCAGGAAGCTCGGCAGCTTCGGGGCGATGACGCTCGCGAGTCTCGTCCCGAACAGGAAGCTGCGGAACGCATAGAACGCCGCGCTGCTCGACTTCGCCCAGTCGATGAAGCTCTCCTCGCGGGCGCTCTGCTCCGACTCGGCCGCGAACGCGGGACCGGGATTGGTGGCGGCGATCACGAAGTCGACCTGGTCGAACGTCGCGGCCATCAGCTGGTTCGTCTGCATGCGCAGCGTCTCCGCGACCGCCGCGGTGCGCAGGTTGTAGAGCGACTGCGACATGTAGACGCCGAGCGCGATCTCCGGCGTCATCTCGGACGCGCACCCGGGCCACTTGTCGCCGAGATCGGCGAGCGCGGTCGCGAGGTTTCCCATCATCCACTGCGCGGCCATGTTCGGGAGGTCGACGTGCACGTCGACCTCCAACATCCCGGTGGCCGCGATCAGCGCGGCGGCTTCGGCGCGCAGCCGCTCCTCGACCCCCGGGTCGAGCGGTACTCCGCCGAGGGACGGGATGATCGCGACCCGCTTGCCCGCGAGGTCATGGGTGCCGAGCGCGGCCTCGAACCCGGCGTGCTTGGGGAGGCTCGTCGGATCGGCCGCGTCGTAGCCACCGCACACGTCGAAGTACCGGGCGGCGTCGCGCACCGAGCGCGCGAGGTTGCCGAGGACCACGGTGTTGGGGCGCATGTACGCGTGCGGGCTGCGCGGGATGCGTCCGAACGTGCCCTTCATGCCGAGGAGACCGCAGTAGCCGGCGGGGATGCGGATGGAGCCGCCGCCGTCTCCACCGCACGCCAGGCTGAGGAGCCCACCCGCGACCGCGGCTGCCGAGCCACTCGACGAACCGCCCACGGTGCGGTCGTGCTGCCACGGGTTGTGGGTGACGCCGTGGAGCTTGGTGACGCTCACGTTCAACCCACCGAACTCGCTCGCGGTCGTTTGACCGACCGGCACCACTCCGCCGCGCTCGAACAGTCGCTCGACGTGGGTGGTCGTGTAGGTGCCGATACGGTCCTTGAACACGAGCGAGGCCTCGGTGTTCGGCCAGCCCTGTACCGGTTCGAGCTCCTTGATGCCGGTGGGGACGCCACCGAACGGCTTGGAGACATCGGCCGTCGCGGCGGCGTCGCGAGCGCGCTCGGGATCGAGGAACGCGAAGGCGTTCAGGCCGCTCGCGTCGATGGCCGCGAGCGTGGCGTCGAGCTCGTCGACGGGGGTGCGCTCACCAGCGCGGAACGCGTCGACGAGTGAGCACGCATCGCCTTGCCAGGGAGCATCAGCCATGCCGCGATCATGCCACCATGCGGCGCAGGCTCACGCCCCGACCCACCGAGGGCGTCAGGCCGGCGTCATCCACGACTCGGCGAGCGGGTGCTTGCCTTCGAGTGAGCCGTGCGAGTCGTACGGCCGGAAGCGGATGAACGCCTGCTGCTTGTGGAACAGCTTGCGGTCTCCCTCGGTGATCGCGTCGTTGTGCGCAGGATCCTTCGCGCCGTACGCGTAGGTCGAGAGTGCCCGTTCGTTCTCCCACAGCGAGCACGTCGCGACGAGCGGTGGCTTCGCGAACCCGCTGGCCCAGATCAGCCCGGGCGCGCCTACGACGCTGCCCTCGGCCTTGGCCGTCGTGCGCAGGAAGCGCACCAGCTGCGTCATCCGCAGGCGACCGAGGGTGAGGACCGCCGCGGGACCCTCGTGATCGGTGCTGCGCCCGGGCGGCACGTCGGCGTCGAGGCCCGGCCAGGTGCCGTGCGCGCGCAGCGGTGCCATCCGGAGGTGCCACCCCGACGCGAGCTTGGCGGCGAGTGGGTCCTCGGCGAGGAACCGGTCGAGCGCGGCGTCGTCGTCCCAGAACGCGATCAGCCCGACGCGCGCGAGGTCGGGGTGCGGGAGGAACGCGGGACCGAGCTGCGCGGCACCCGCGGTGAAGGCACTGCGGAGGCCCGGCACGTTCGCCGGCTTGGGCGAGGTGCGCAGGATCCCGAGCGAGTGACGTGCTCCGACGTCGGCGACGTGCACGGATGCGAGCACGGGACCTCCTCTGACTCTCTGGGGTGCTTGCCCGATCGGGCGTCCTCAGCCGACCTTGTGGAGGGTGTTGTGGTCGGTGTGGGCGAACGGCTCGTCGATCTCGTCCATCTTGAGCATCGTGGTCTCGTCGTAGCCCCAGGTGCCGTCGTCGTTGATGGTGATCGTGACCTCATAGCTGAGCGTCGACGCGTGCTCGGCCAGGTACTTGTTCTCCCCGATCGAGTACTGCGGGTGGCCGGCCTTGGCCGAGAGCTTGAACGACTTCGCGTCAGCCGTCGCGACGCCCCCGGCGAGCACGGTGATGCCACGGGGGACGACGAAGCCCCGCATGACCTCACCGGTGGCACCGTCCCAGAGCCAGTAGCCCACCTCCGTGTGGAATGGGTTGTCCTCGTCGCCGCGCCACATCGCCGACTTGTAGTCGAGGCCGTAGAGGTGCTGCTTGCCGTTGTCGACCGGGCCGAACGGCTTGAGCGTCAGCTTCTCGAGGTACGGGGTGCCCATGACCTCTTCGATCGCGTGGTTGTACGCGGTGTCGAGGCCACCGAGGTCGCTCTCCCACTCGCCTGCCAACGGTCCGAGTGGGCCCCATTCATCTGCCATGCGGCGATCGTACCAACGGTGCCGGTTACTTGGTGAGTGGCAACCACACGAGATGCTTGGCCGGCCCCGACACCCGGTACAGCGTGAAGATCGGGTGCGTGGTGTCGCCGAACTCGTCGAAGCCGATCGGCCCGGTCGCCCCCTTCGTCTTCATCGCGGGGATCAGGCCACTCGAGATCGTCGCCCGGGCGTCGGGCGGGATCGTGGTCTGACCCTTGAGCGTCTTGGCTGCCGCGGCGATGAGCAGATTCGCGGCGTCGTAGGAGTAGGGGCCGTAGTCGGTCGGGGGTGCGTCGAAGCCGGCCTTGCGGTAGGCCGCGAGGTACTGCTTCGCCGCGGAGCTCGTCAGCGTGACGAGCGGCGCACCGACGGTGCTCGCGAGGGTGCCCTTGCTGGAGGCGCCGGCGTCGGAGATGTAGGAGTCGTCCTTGATGCCGTCGCCACCGACGAGCGGTCCCGTGAACTTCGCGGTCGTGGCCTGGTCGCGCAGCGTTGCGGCGACCTGGTACTCACCGCCGAAGAAGATCGCGTCGGGCTTGGCGGGGAGTGCGGTGTTCAGGAAGTCGGTGAAGTCGGTCGCGCCGTCCGGGACGACCTGCTGGATCGTCACCGTGCCGCCCTGCTCCTTGAACGACGTCGCGAACGCGTCGGCGAGGCCCTTGCTCACGGCCTTGGTCTCGCTCACGACTGCGATGGAGCGGATGCCGCGCCCGTACACGCTCTTGGCGAGGAACGGTGCCTGGAGCGCGTCGGACGCCACCATGCGGAAGTAGTTGTCGAACGGGCGCGCCGGGTTCGTGAGGTCGGTGCCGAGCGTGAGGCCGGTGAGCGTGTTCGACGGCGAGATGAGGGTGACGTCTGCCGCGGCGAGCGCGGGCAGCGCGGCACCGGCGACCCCGGAGTTGTACGGGCCGACGACGCCGATGACGTCCGGGTCGGCGACGAGCGTGTCGGCCGCGGCCGCCCCGGTGGCCGGATCGGACGAGTCGTTGACGGCCTCGACCTGGATCTCCCAGCCCGGGATCGCGTTGCGCTCGTTCGCCTGATCGACCGCGACCTGCACCGAGTTCCTGATCCCCTGACCGAACTCCGTGAGCCCGGCGTCGAGCGGTGCGATGACGCCGATCTTGACGATCGGCTTGGTCGCCGCGGCACGGTGTGCGCTTGCGCCCGCTCCGGTAGCTGTGGCGGTGCCGGCGAGCGGGACGACCGCCAGCACGACGGCGCCCGTGAACATCATGCGAAGACGGCGGTTCATGATCGCTCCCCCCAAGAAACTCGCGCCTCCCGAGGAGCGCGTCACCAGTGCCGAGAACCTAGTCGCGAGCGTCGTTTCGCATCACGGATGCGGGGACGGCGGCAGCTCGTCGAGCTCGTCGAGCTCGTGGTGCGAGCGTGACGCGGCCCACGTGATGAACGCGGCCATCGGGAAGATCACGAGGTTCGTCGCGATGATCACCACGTCGCCCTCGAGGATCCCGTACAGCACCCAGGTCGCGGAGACCGACGTGAGGATGCCGTACGTGCCCGCCGAGAGGCCCTCGAGGGCGTGCGGCTCGCGCCGGACTTCGACGAGCTGGGTGAGCACGCTCACGATCGCGACGACGCCGGCGACGGTGACGATCGGCGTGGTCAGGGCCGACACCTGACACGCGAGGATCAGCGTGACGGCCGCGGCGATCGCTCCGGTCGCGCCCCGCTTCGAGAGGGACCCGTGGCGGACGAGCTCCATCGACACGACCGCCTGGCCCGTCACCACGCCGAGGTTGGCGATGATCACCGGGAGCAGACCTTCGGCGATGCCGTACCCGAACCACGCCGCCGCGGACACCATCGAGAGCGTGATCGCGGCGACCGAGACGCCGTGCACCCCGTGGCGCAGCGCCCGGAACACCTGCGGCCACGTGAAGCCCACCGTGAGCGCGACCGCAACGACAGCAACGACGTCCTCGATGGCCACGTCGCAGTCTGCCGTGCCTCGGCGCGCCGCCGAGACCCGGGGACACGAGGTGGTTGCTAGGTGTCTTGGTCGCTCAGCATCTTCCGCGCGGGTGCTTCTGACGCCAAGACCCCTTCGAGCGCGCAAAGGAGTACTTCTTCCCACAGACAGTCGCGATGTGCGGTCGTAGATTCATCTCTCGGCCACAGCCTGGGGGCTCGAAGTACGGCGACACCGGGACGTCAGTGGCCAAGACCGGCAAGACGTACACCGTGATCGCTTACGTCGACGCCGAGAACAGCTTCGGGGCGAACGTTCGAACCGACTACATCTACACGGTCCGCTACTCGCACGGCAGGTCCT
>JBBQFJ010000058.1:0-19481 GCA_038321755.1 Acidimicrobiia bacterium
TCGTGATCGCGGCCGGCGCGTTCCTCGTGCTCAAGCCGTCCTCGAGCGGACCGAGCGCGCCGACGTTCAAGGCATCGACCGCGGTCGACCTCCAGCCGGGCACCGTCACGGGCGCGTCGACCGGTTTCAACGGGACGGTGCCTGCCGAGGTGCCGGGCCAGGTCCTCACCGCCCTCGGCACGTACGTCGAGGACGGGATCGTGGCGCCGCTGCGCAAGGGCAAGGCCGACGACGCCGCACTGGCGAAGGTCTTCGACGCAGCAGCCCTCGCGGCTCTCGTGCCCCCCGAGCGCGGCATCGTGCTCGACGAAGGACTTCCGAAGGCGGTCGGCAAGGTCTCGGTGACCACGCCGGCCGTGCCCCTCACCGTTCTCCTCGACCGTGACGGCACACCCGTCGCCGTCTCCGCCGACGTCCAGCTCGCCGTCACGGCTCGTGCCGCGAAGGGCGTGATCACGATCAGCCGGCAGGGCTCGCTCGTGTTCGCTCCGGACGGAGCGGGTGGCTGGAAGATCACCGGCTGGACCCTCAGCACCGAGCGAGGCGGCCCGGGCGTGACGCCGGCGGCGGCCGCAGCATCCGACACGACGACGACCACGGTGGCTCCCTGACATGAGATCCAACCCCCTCCTCCGACTCCTCATCGCGATCCCCATGTGCGGGCTCCTCGTCGCCGGCATGCTCGGCGCGACCTGGCTCGCCCTCGGGCAGCCGAACCCGGCATCGGGCACCACCTGGTTCCAGGTGACGAAGGTGGGCGACGCCCAGTTCAGTGGCGCCCCGGACGCACCGTTCTTCTTCCTCGCGCTCGGGAACGACGGACGCACAGACGCCGACAAGGGCCTCGGCGACGCCATCCACGTGTTCGGCGTCAACCCGGCAACGCACACCGCGACCGTGCTCAACGTCCCGCGCGACACCGATGCGCCATCCGGCGACAAGATCAACTCGTACCACTCGCTCCAGGGGCTGCCCGGCATGGTTGGCGAGCTCAACAAGATGATGGGCATCAACATCCAGTACGCGATCACCACCAACTTCCCCGGCTTCATCGCGATGGTGAACGAGATGGGCGGGATCGACGTCAACCTCAAAGAGGCGTACAACGACCCGCAGTACTCGGGTGCCGAGTTCGCGGCCGGCCCGCAGCACGTCGACGGCGACCAGGCGCTGGCGATCTCACGGAACCGCCACCAGTGGACGACCGGCGACATCGAGCGCACTGCGAACCAGGCGTCGCTGATCCTCGACACGCTCGCGATGTTGCGCGCCAAGCAGACCGGCGATGCCGGAACGCTGGGGCTCGTCGCGACGCTCGCCAAGCACGTCACCACGGAGAACGTCTCGCTCACCGAGCTGTACCGGCTCGGTCGCCTTGCGCTCACCATCGACCCCGCAACGGTCAAGAACGTCACCGTCCCGGTCGGGAGCGGTGCGGGCACCGAGCTGCAGCTCACCGGTGACGCGCAGAGCCTCTTCGCCGACTTCGCCGACGACGGAATCCTGCAGACCCACTGACCTCAGCACCGAGCGATCGCGGCCGTCCGGCCCCCGACCCGCTCGAGACGTTCGACGCCCTCGTCCACGAACCAGTCCTCTCCGAGCGCGTCGCGTACGCCAGCGTCCGGCCTGCAGTCGACGCTCGATACGCCGAGCCGACGCACCCGTTCCATCCCAAGCTCGCCGCGCGCCTCACCGCACTCGGGACCGACCGACTCTGGAGCCACCAGGCGGAGGCGATCGACCGGCTCCGTGACGGTCGCAGCGTCGTCGTCGCGACGGGCACCGCGTCCGGCAAGACGCTCTGCTACCAGCTCCCCATCGTCGACTCCATCGTGCGGGGCGACCCCACGACCGCGCTCCTCGTCTACCCGACGAAGGCCCTCGCCCAGGATCAGCTCCGCCGCTTCCGCGAATGGCTCGTGCCCGACCTCGTCGCCGCGACCTACGACGGCGACACCCCACCCGACGACCGGGCGCGCCTGCGCAAGCAGGCCAACGTCGTGCTCACGAACCCGGAGATGCTGCACGTCGGGATCCTCCCCTACCACGAGCGGTGGGCGACGTTCCTGATGCGCCTCCAGTACGTCGTCATCGACGAGCTGCACTCGCTCCGCGGGATCTTCGGCGGCCACGTCGCACACGTCCTGCGCCGGTTGCGGCGGTTGTGCGAGCACTACGGCGCGCATCCGACGTTCTGCTTCTCGAGCGCCACGATCGCCAACCCGGGACCGCTCGCGTCCGCACTCGCGGGGATGCCGATCGAGGTCGTCTCCGACGACGGCGCACCCGTCGGTCCACGGGGATTCGCGTGCTGGCAACGTCCGCTCACCGACCCGCACTCCGGGACTCGCACGTCGGCGAACGCTGAGACCGCCGCCCTGGTCGCCCGGTTCGTCGACGCCGGTCACCAGACGCTCGCGTTCAGTCGAAGCCGCAAGGGCGCCGAGCTCGTCGCCACGCAAGCACGCTCGGTGCTCGAGGAGACCGCTCGGGCGTCGGGCGAAGCCCCACCACGCGTCGCGGCATACCGCGCCGGCTACCTCCCCGCGGAACGTCGCGAGCTGGAGGACGCACTCACCACCGGCGCGCTGGGCGGCATCATCGCGACGAGCGCGCTCGAGCTCGGGATCGACGTCGGCGGGCTCGACGCGATCATCGTGAACGGGTTCCCGGGCACGCTCGCCTCGTTCCGCCAGCAGATCGGGCGGGCCGGCCGCGGCGCACGCGGCTCGGCGACGGTGCTCGTCGCCGGCGACGACCAGCTCGACCAGTGGTACGCCGCCCACCCGCGTGAGCTGCTGGATCGCCCGGCCGAAGCGGCGATCGCGAACCCTGACAACCCGTTCGTGCTCACGGCTCAGGTCGGGTGTGCAGCGCACGAGCTCCCGATCGAGCCCGACGACGAGCGATGGTTCGGGAGCGGTCTCGACGACGCCGTGCGCGAGCTGGTGCTCACCGATCGACTCAAGCCGCGCGACGGGCGGATGTTCTGGGCCGAGCAACAGCCGCCGGCGCCGGCCGTCGGGCTCCGGAACGGCTCCGGCACCGAGTACGAGCTCATCGACCAGACCGGGGACACGATCGGCACCGTCGACAGCAGCCGAGTGTTCCAGGTCGCCCACCCGGGTGCGGTGTACCTCCACCAGGGGCGGCAGTACCGCGTCGAGTCGTTGGACACTGAGCACCACCGGGCGATCCTCGAGCCCGCCGACGACCTCGACGAGTACACCCGCACCCGCGAGGAGACCGACCTCACGATCGTCGCGGCGGAGCAGACCACCGCCGCCGGTGGCGGCTCCGCATCGCTCGGGGCAGTCGAGGTGATCACCCGGATCACCGGCTACCAGCGCAAGCGCAGCTCGACGAACGAGACGATCGAAGTGGTGCAGCTCGACGTGCCGCCGAGCACCTTGACCACCCGCGCCTGCTGGTACACGGTCCCGCTCCCGGTGGTGGTCGGCGCCGGACTCGCGCCCGGTCGCATCCTCGGCGCGGTCCACGCCGCGGAGCACGCGCTCATCGGGCTCCTCCCCCTCTTCGCGATCTGTGACCGCTGGGACGTCGGCGGCGTCTCGATGGCGAACCATCCCGCGACGGAGGAGCCGTCGATCTTCGTGTACGACGGCTACGCGGGAGGCGCCGGGATCGCCGAGCTCGCCTACGCGCGGCTCGACGAGCACGTGCGCGCCGCGCGCGAGCTCGTGGCCGCGTGCCCGTGCGACGCCGGGTGTCCGTCGTGCGTGCAGTCGCCGAAGTGCGGCAACTGGAACGAGTACCTCGACAAACCCGGCGCGGTGCTGCTGCTCGATCTGCTCACGAACCGCCAACCCTGACGCGCACCTCGGCACGCGCTCTGGCGTGCGCGCTCGCGTCGACGGCCGGCACCACGACCGCGACCTCCACGCTCACGAATGGCCCGTCGCACGCACAGGACGAGAGACGCGCGCCGTTCGCCCGAGCGGTCTGGGTCGCAGCAATGCGCGCCGCGCCGGCGCCACGACCCAACGCGAGCATGTCGGCCGCGGCCAGGGCAGCGGCGTCGGCCGCGGTCTCGGCCCGGGCGCCCGCGATCGCGGCCGCCCCGGTTCTCGCCACCAGGAGGCAGATCGAGAGTCCGAGCACCACGACCGCGAGCATCACCACGGTGCTGGCACCCCGTTGCGAGCCGCCCGGCAGGGGCAACCTCACTTCTCGACCCGCATGACCGCGGTCGCGTGCAGCGTCGGGTCGGGGAACAGCACGCCGACGAGCGGCAGGTCCGTCCGCGACGTGTAGCTGACCTCGACCGCGATCTGCTCACCGACGGCAGGACGGGCGCCGACGTGCACCTCGGCGCCCGGGAGCGCGCGACGAGCGGCGCGAGCCGGATCCCCGTCGACGCTCGCCGCCCGGGCGGCTTCACGGGCCGCGTGTACCACGGCGACGTGATCGCGGACGACGAGGGCGATCTGGATCACGGCAAGTGCCGCCATCACCATGAGCGGCAGCACGAGCGCGAACTCGACCGTGGCCTGTCCGCGCTCGCGCGACGCCGCCCTCACATCGCCTTCAGCAGGAAGCTCAGCGCCCCGTCGAACAGCTTCTTCACGGCCCCGCCGTTCGCCCACGCGATGAGCAGGAAGGCGATCGCGCCTGCTCCCATCAGGACCAGCGCGTACTCGGCCGTGGTCTGACCGGCCTCGGGCACCATCCTGCGAACCATCGAGCGAAGACGTCCCATCTCGGTTCCTCCTTCATGTGCGGCTGAACCCGGCGAGCAGTGCGGGCACCACGGTCAGGAGCCCGAACGCCGGGAGGACGAGGAAGACCAGGGGGAAGAGGAGTCGGACGGGCACGGTGCGCGCTCGTGTCTCGGCACGACGTCGGAGCACCGCGCGCTGTTCGGCAGCGAGCCGGATGAGCGCATCGCCCACCGCGGCTCCGAAGCGCTCCGAAGCCAGCAGTGCGTCCGCGAGGGGACGGAGGGGCGCGACCCGCGCGGCGAGGTCGTCGAGCGCGTCCGAGAACGACCGGCCGAGCGTGCACGCCCGCACCACACCGGCGAGCTGCTCGGCGAGCGTCGGCGGCGACCAACGCGACGCGACGGCGACGGCGAGGTACGGCGTGCACCCGGCACCCACGGCGACCGCGAGGAGGTCGATCGTGACCGGCAGCTCGTGCTCCACGACACGCTCGATCGCTCGAGCCGACCGTCGATCTCGCAGCTCGCCGATGGGACGGGTGAGCGCGCTCGGCAGCCGGGGCAGCAGCCGGGTGACTCGTCGACAGACCTCTCCACGAACCCCTCCACGAACTGGGCCCGTCGACGCCGACCGCGGCGAGGTGGCGAGGACCGCGGTACGCGTGTTGGCGCCCGCGCGACGTGCCCGCTGCGCGATCGGCAGCGCGAGGAGCACCCCCCACACCACACCGAGGGAGACCATCCCGAGATTCATTCGACCGGCCTCATTCCAGCTCGCCCGACCGCACGATGCGACGCATCCAGAGCGCCGCCAGTGCCTCGAGCACGAGACCGGCGGCGAGGCAGACCCGCCCGGCGCTGCTGCCCACGAGGGCGTTCGCCGACGCCGGGTCGGTGATCGCGCTGAACGCCAGGTACGCCAGCGGCGCGCCGCCCACGACGATCGCCGACATTCGGGCCTGGGCCGACAGCGCGCGCGCTTCTGCGGTCGCGCCGAGGCGCTCGCGAAGCGAGGCGGCCAGGCCGTCGAGAGCCTCCGCCGATCGACCACCCATCGTCACGGCGACCGCCAGCGCTCCGGCTGCAGCTCGCACCGCGGCGATCGGCCGCTCTTCGGGCCACGTCGTGAGCGCGTCGGCGAGCCCGAGGCCGAGCGCGGCACGGGCCTGGATCCGGCGGACGTCGGTCGCGAGCAGACCGCCGGCCGTGAGCGAGTCGAGCGCGTCGCTGATGCTCGCACCGCCTCGGAGCGCGGCGGCGATCTGCTCGAGTCCGCCCGGCAAGGCCGCCACGAACTGCCGTTGCGCACGAGACCGAGCGATCCGGAGCGCAACCGGACCCGCGGCCACCGCCGCGATCGCGGCGGGCACGGCCAGCCCCGGCGCCACGGCGAGGGCGACCATCACGGATGCCCCCGCGGCACCGAGCACGAGCTCGCACGCGCCTTCCGGCTCGAGCTCGACGGCGGCATCGGCGAGGGCCCGGACGAGCCATGCGTGCATTCGCGCGGGTAGGCGCCACGAGGACCGATCGCCGAGCCCTCGGCTCCGCGCGCCTGCGCTCGAGCGTCGGGCCGCGCGCCCGAGCGTGACCGACACCACGCCGCCGCCGACCGCGGCGAACGCGGTCAACATGCCCACCCACCCGGATCGACGGGCGGAGCATCCGGTCGACGCGCCGGCCGAGTCGGTCGACTCACGGGGAGGAGATGCTCCGCGCGGCGCTCGAACAGCACGTGCACACGGAGTCCGTCACGGTCGGCGGCGATCTCCCCGATGGTCTGCACGCGACGCGTCCCGTCGCGCAGACGAGCGACATGGACGACGGCGTCGAGCGCGGTCGCGACCTGGGCGCGGATCGCTGCGATCGGGAGTCCGACGCCGGCGAGGAGCACGAGGGTCTCGATTCGGGCAAGGGACTCCGTCGCGCCGTTCGCGTGCACGGTCGACAACGACCCGTCGTGGCCCGTGTTCAACGCCTGCAACATGTCGAGGGCTTCGCCACCACGAACCTCACCCACCACGATCCGGTCTGGTCGCATTCGGAGCGCCGCGCGCACGAGGTCGCGCACCGAGACCCCGCCGGCTCCTTCTGCGTTCGGTGGGCGAGCCTCGAGCCGGACGACGTGCGGTTGGAGCAGCCGCAGCTCGGCGGTCTCTTCGATCGTGACGACCCGCTCGTTCTCCGGGATCGCGCCCGACATCGCGTTGAGCAGGGTGGTCTTCCCGGCGCTCGTACCGCCCGAGACGAGGACGTTCCAGCCCGCGACCACGCACCACCGGAGGAACTCGGCTGCGGTCTCGTCGAGCCCGAACGCGACGAGCGGCACGGGCCGGGCACCGAAGCGACGGATCGTGACGCACGGACCGTCGATCGCGAGCGGTGGGATCACGGCGTGCAGCCGCGACCCGTCGGGCAGCCGCGCGTCGACCATGGGCGACGAGCGATCGAGGCGGAGGCCGAGCGGCGCGACCACTCGTTCGACCAAGCGGATGATGCCTGCGGCGTCGAGCGGGAACGCCACTGCTTCGAGGCGGCCGCGCCGCTCGACGTACGCGCGACCCGGACCGTTCACCATCACCTCGCTGACGTCGGGGGCGGCGAGGAGCGGCTCGAGCGGTCCGAGGCCGGCGACCTCGTCGGTGAGCTCCGCGAGCAGCCGCTCGAAGCGCGCCGCGGGGAGGAGCGGCTCCTCGTCCCGCAGGAGCTCGGCGAGTCGAGCCCGGACGGCGGGAGCGCGCCCGGGTCCGTCGAGCTCGGTGAGCTCGGGGGATCGCAGCAGGCGTGCGTGCACCCGTTGCTTGAGCTCCTGACTCACACCGCCTCGCCGCGGCGGTCGGTGAGGAGATCGATGCTGGCGAGGAAGCGCGCGACCGGGCGCGCCAGGGACTCGGGCAGCCGGCTCGCGAGCACCCCGGCATCGATCGAACGAGCGATCGCCGGCCGGACCGGGATGCGGGCGAGCACCGGCCGGTCGAGGACATCGGCGACCTCCGGTGCACCGAGTGAGCGGCCGGACTCCTCGACGAGGACGATCCCGGTGGTGCGGGCCAGCAGCGGGCTGTGCACACCCCGGCGGAGTGCGAGGTAGCACCCGCGCACCACCGCGACCGAGACGTCGGCGACCTCGATGACGGCGCGAGCCGCCGGCGTGCTCGCGCGGCCTGCGTCGATGAGGGTAGGGACCGGCCCGTCGCGGAGCGCGACCGCGAGCGCGGCGCCGGCTTCTGCTTCTGGCACTGCTGCGAGCGCGCGATCACCCATGCCGCGCGGGAGCAGTACCACCCCCGGTGCTGCCGGCAACGCCAGCCGGGCGAGTGCGTCCACCGGGGCATCGGGTCCGGCTGCGATCCAGTCGGCCACGCCCGTCGGCGGGTCGGCCGCGAGACCGAGGATGGCCGGTAGATCGCCGTCGAGATCCGCGAGGCGGGCGCCGTCGGCGCGCCGAGCGAGCACGAGCGCGGATGCGGCCGCGAGCACCGACGTGCCCGAGCCTCCTTTGGGTGACCAGAGCGCTACGAGCACGGTTCCCCTCCCAATCTGCGGACGACGGTGATGCAGAGCTGCGGGGAAGCGCACGTGCAATGGAGCGACGACGCGTGATCGTCGCCACTGTGACCAGACTGCTGCAGAGGCTCTCAGCCCAGGTTTCGAGGTCGAGGTCTCGCCATGGGCACCAACGCGTAACCTCGCGTCGTGCCCGACGCGCGCGCAGCGGCGTTCTTCGATCTCGACAAGACGATCATCGCCAAGAGCTCGGTCCTCGCGTTCGGACGTCCGCTCTACCGAGGGGGGTTGCTCTCCCGGGGCGCGATCGTCCGGAGCGCGTACGGACAGGTCGTCTTCATGCTCGTCGGTGCCGACGAGCAGAAGATGGAGAAGCTGCGGGTCGCGATGCTCCAGCTGATCAAGGGCTGGAACCGCGACGAGGTCGCCAAGATCGTTCGCGAGACGCTCGACGAGATCGTCACCCCGATCATCTTCGGCGAAGCGCTCGAGCTGATCGACGAGCACCAGACTGCCGGACGCACGGTCGTGATCGTGTCGTCGGCTCCCGAGGAGGTCGTCCGCCCGCTCGGCGAGTTCCTCGGCGTCGACGACGTCATCGCAACACGACCCGAGGTCGACGGGAGCGGCAACTACACCGGCGAGCTCGCGTTCTACGGGTACGGGCCGTACAAGGCGGACGCGATCAGGGCGATGGCCGCGCGCGAAGGCTTCGATCTCGCCGCCTCGTACGCGTACTCGGACTCGGTCACCGACGAGCCCATGCTTCGCGCGGTCGGCAACCCCGTCGCCGTGAACCCCGACCGAGAACTCGCTCGGCTCGCGCGAGACGAGGGCTGGCCGATCCTGCGCTTCGAACGCCCGGTGCGGCTCCGCGATCGCTTCCCCGACCGATCCGGCACCGTCGCCGCGGTCGGCGCGACCGCGATCGCGGTGGGCGCCGGCGCGTGGGTCTGGTGGCGACTGCACCATCGCGACGCCGCGTGACCCGACCGACCGTCCGGCTCGCGCACCTCCCGACGCCGCTCGAGCCGATGGATCGCCTCGCCGAGGCGTTGGGTGGTCCCCGCCTCCTCGTGAAGCGCGACGACTGCACCGGCCTCGCACTGGGAGGCAACAAGGCGCGCAAGCTCGAGTACCTGTGCGCCGAGGCGCTCGGGGCCGGGTGCGACGTGCTCGTCACGGGTGGCGGACCGCAGAGCAACCACGTGCGCATGACGACCGCGGCGGCGAACCGGCTCGGGCTCGAGTGTCACGTCGCCCTCGCCGGGGGGCCGCCCGCCGATGCGTCCGGCAACCTGCTCCTCGATCATGTGCTCGGGACCCACCTCCACTTCCTCGAGCGCGACGACTACTACGGGATCGAGGACGGCATCCTCGACCTGGCGCGCCGCCTCGAGGCGGACGGTCGCCGCCCGTTCGCGATCCCGGTCGGTGGTGCCTCGGTCGTCGGAGCGGCTGCGTACGCCGACGCGACCGACGAGGTGCTGCACCAGCTCGACGCCCTCGCCGATCCCCTGGGTGACAGGTCCCCGGGTGACGGTGCCGGACGCGCCGACTGGGTGGTCGTCGCCGACGGATCCGGGGGCACGCATGCCGGCCTGCTCGCCGGATTCGACGCATCGACGCGTGTGCTCGGCGTCGACGTCGGGACACGCCCCGATCTCGACGCCGTGGTGCCGCGGCTCGCGGCGGAAGCGGCGGCGCGCACGTCGCGGCCTGCACCGGCCGGCCCCGTCGTCATCGACCACGACCGCTTCGGTCCCGGCTACGGGCGGGTCACCGAGAGCGGCGTCGAGGCGATCCTGCTCGCCGCGCGGCTCGAGGGCCTCGTGCTCGATCCCGTCTACACGGGGAAGGCCATGGCCGGGCTCATCGCAGCAGTTCGTGAAGGACGCATCGGCTCCGAGGAGACCGCGATCTTCTGGCACACCGGGGGCGCGCCGGCACTCTTCGCGAGCAGCTATGCGGATACGTTCACCGCGTCCTGACGCGCCGCGGGCCCGCTTTCGCGGGCCCGGACTGTTGGATCCTCGACGTGGTCAGGCAGCCGCGTCGCGAAGCTTCTTCGCGACGGCGACGCCGATCACGACGAGGACGAGCAGCACCAGCAACTTCTTCATGCGGGAACCTCTGCGTCGACGACGGTCGGCCACAGCGTACCGTACGGTCTGATGCGCGTCATGAGTCACCCGACCGGGACTCCTCGATACGAGGAACGGCTGCGCCCGACCAGGCGCGGGTGGCTCTGGCTGCCGCCGATCCTCCTGGTCACGTTCCTCGCCATCGCACCCGTCGTCGTCCCGCTCGCGCTCCTCGCGTGGGGCATCAACGTGGTTCGCTTCTGGCGCGTGGTCGTGCGCATCGACGACGACTACATCTGGGTGGGCCACCGCTGGGCGCGCCTCGCGACGCTCGATCTCACGACGCTCGGGCGAGCGCAGAACACGTGGCCGTGGCGCACGTTCACCCGGCGGTGGCTGGGGGGCAACCCGATCTGGACGAGCGACTCCGTCGGCGTGCGCGGCTTCGACAGTGGGAAGCCCTTCGTGGTGTCGGTGGGCACCAACCGGCGCGACGAGCTCGTTGCGGCGCTCGAGGTCGCCGTCGTCGGCGCGTGCGAGCGGGCGAAGCGCGGGGCCGAGGAGGCGCTGACGGTCAGCCCGCCGAGCTGGCACCCGGACCCCTGGGACCCGGTCACTGCGTTGCGCTGGTGGGACGGGACGCAGTGGACCGGCTGGACGTGGCCGCCCAGCCCGGCGACACCTCCCGGTCCGACGCCAGGGGGACCGTCATGATCCCCATGGCGGACGAGCAGCCGATCACCCGCGTGCCGTGGGTGACGTTGCTCCTCATCGCGGCGTGTGTGGTCGTCTACTTCGCGGTCCAGCCGACCGGCACCCCGAAGCTCGACTGGACCGGGTTCGTCGAGCGCACCGATCAGGAAGACCTGCGCTTCGTCGTCGAGAACGCCGCCGTCCCGTGCGAGCTGGTCCAGCAACGTCCGCTCACTCGTCTCGAATACGACCGGACCTTCCACGACGACAACGGCAGCGCTTGCTCCGACCGTGGTGGTCCGGCGAAGGTCCCAGGCAAGAGCATCTACCTCGCCGCGTTGGTCACGATGTTCCTGCACGGGAGCATCCCGCATCTGTTCGGCAACATGCTGTTCCTCTGGGTCTTCGGCAGCATCGTCGAAGCGCGGCGCGGGTGGTGGCGCTACGTCGCGCTGTACCTCGTCGGCGGGGTCGTCGCCACCGCGTCCCACGTCGCGGCCGATCCGAGCTCGACCGTCCCGATCATCGGTGCATCCGGCGCGATCGCCGCGGTCATGGGTGCGTACCTCGTGTGCTGGCCGACCGCGCGCGTGAAGACGATCATCTTCGTGGGCCCGCTCCTGCTCCGGAAGGTCGAGGCGATCTGGCTCCTCCTGGTCTGGTTCGGCACCCAGTTCCTCCTGGTGAGCGGCGACTCGGCGGTCGCCTGGGCTGCGCACGTCGGCGGGTTCGTCTTCGGGGCGCTCGTCGGCGCGTGGTGGCGCTTCCGTGACGGACGGGCCGCGAGCGACCTCGCGACGCCGCCCGTCCCAGCGCCCGCCTGACCGAGGCGCGTCCGGGTACCGTCACCGTCGTGGCGAAGGTGCAGAAGGTCCCGCTCAGCCTCTACGAGGCCGAGCTCACGCGACTCCAGGTCGAGCTCGTGAAGATGCAGGAGTGGGTCCGTTCCTCGGGTGCACGCGTCGCCGTGCTCTTCGAGGGTCGCGACGCGGCCGGGAAGGGCGGCACGATCACGCGCATCATGCAGTACCTCAATCCCCGAATCGTCCGGGTCACCGCGCTGCCCGCTCCCACCGAGCGCGAGCAGTCGCAGTGGTACTTCCAGCGCTACGTCGCGAACCTGCCCGCCGCCGGTGAGGTCGTCCTGTTCGACCGGTCCTGGTACAACCGGGCCGGCGTCGAGCACGTCATGGGGTTCTGCACGCAGGAGCAGTACGACCGCTTCCTCCGACAGTGCCCCGAGTTCGAGCAGATGCTGATCGACGACGGCATCGTGCTCATCAAGTACTGGTTCTCCGTGAGCGACGAAGAGCAGGAACGTCGCTTCCAGTCCCGCCTCAAGGACCCCCTGAAGCGTTGGAAGCTGAGCCCGATGGACCTCGAGTCGCGCAACCGCTGGGTCGAGTACTCGCGCGCCAAGGATGCGATGTTCGTGCAGACCGACGTGCCCGCGTCACCGTGGTTCGTCGTCGAGGCCGATGACAAGCGCCGCGCGCGCATCAACTGCATCGCGCACCTGCTCAGCGCGGTCCCGTACCACGACGTGTTCGCGCCCAAGATCAAGCTCCCGCCGCGCCATGGCGACCAGGGCTACGTGCGGCCGTCGCTGGACTCGTACCACTACGTCCCCGACCACGCCGAGTCGCTCGGTTAGACCGCCAGCAGGTCGCGGGCGCCGGTGTCGGCGGACGGGTGACGAAGCTTGCTCATGGCCCGGGCTTCGATCTGACGGATCCGCTCGCGGGTGAGGTTGAAGTACTCGCCGACCTCTTCGAGCGTCCGAGGCTCGCCGCGGTCCAGTCCGAAGCGCAGCGCCAGGATCTGCCGCTCTCGCTCGTCGAGCGGTGCGAGCAGCTTCTCGATCTCGTCGGGCAGCAGCGCCGTCGCAGCGACCTCGAACGGCGACTCGGCCGAACGGTCCTCCACGATGTCGCCGAGCTCCGCGTCACCGTCCTCGCGGAGCGGCTCCGACAGCGAGAGGGGCTCGGCCGCGAAGCGCAAGGCCTCGGTGACCTTGTCCTCGGGCATCTCGACCTCGGCCGCGAGCTCGGAGAGCGTGGCCGGGCGACCGAGCTTGAGCTCCAAGCGCGAGCGCGCCTTCTGCAGTCGGGCGAGCGTGTCGCCGGCGTGGACGGGCAGACGGATCGTGCGACCGGTGTTGGCGATGCCGCGGGTGATCGCCTGGCGGATCCACCAGGTGGCGTAGGTCGAGAACTTGAAACCCTTGCGCCAGTCGAACTTCTCGACGGCGTGCATCAGGCCGAGGTTGCCCTCCTGGATGAGGTCGAGGAGCGGGAGACCCGACGCCTGGTACTTCTTGGCGATCGAGACCACGAGTCGGAGGTTCGACTGCACGAAGGTGCGCTGGGCGGTTTCGCCCTCGCGACCGGTGCGCCGCAGCTCGCGCTTCTTCGCCGGGGTCAGCTTCTTCGCCGGCGTCGTCTCGAGCTCTTCGCGCGCGGCGTTGCCGCCCTCGATCGCCTGGGCGAGGCGAACTTCGTCTTCCTTGGTGAGCAGTGGGTACTGCCCGATGTCGGTGAGGTACAGCCGGACGAGGTCTTCCTCGTCCCGCTCCACACGCTCCTTCGCCACGGGGGGCCTTTCACACCTGTCGAGGGCCGATTGTCGAGGGCCGGTTGGGTCCTGTGTCGGGTCCTGTGGACAACGGTGCGACATGCACCGTTCTTCCTGGTCAGGGGGCTGTGAGTCGTTCGCCCCCCGTACCATAAATGACCCGTCAAGCCAGTCTTTCCACAGGCGCTCGGGTCAGGCCGGTGGATGCAGGATCCTACCGAGACAGCGCTGCGTGCTGGCATCGGATTCCGACGAGCGGCAGACGCCGACCCCTTGAACCCGCCGACGCGAGTGCGTCAGGGCCGGGCCTGGCGCAGGCCGACCAGGTCGGTGAGCTCGGCGCGCTCCTCGGCCAGCACGAAGATCAGGGCTCGGATCGCCGGACCGTCCCGCACCGAGGAGGCTGCAGCGAGAAAGCTTTCGCAGGCCGCCAGCTGGCGGGGCAACAGGTCATCGACCAGCACGTCGAGGCGTGCCTCGGTGGTGGTGCTGGCCGCGAGCGGCTCGACGAGCGCGGACGCGTCGGGGTCGGCCGCCGCCACCAGGGAGGCCGGATCGTGGTCGCGGGTCTCGGGAAGCACGGCCTCGACCGCCGCCGCGTGCGCCGCGTGGTGTCGGCTCTGCCGGGCGAGCGCGAGCTTCACGGCCGGCTCGGGCGTCGACGCGACCCAGCCCCCCAGGATCTCGAACAGGCGACGCTCCCACCAGACGATGACGCCAAGGCGCCGCGCCGACTCGTCGATCGTCATCTGCCCCATCATCGCAGATGGGCCTCGAGCTGCTCCTCGGCGCGCAGGTCGTCGGCCTCGGCGTCCCGACGGCCGGGTCCGAACTCGGTGATCCCGATCCCGAGCAGGATCGCTGCTGCGCCCACGAGCTCGATCGCACCGAGGCGCTCACCGGTGACGTACCCGGCGATCGCCGCGAACACCGGTTCGGAGAGCAGGATCAGCGCGGCGCGACTCGGTGCGATCCGCTGCTGCCCGAAGAGCTGCAGCGACAGCGCGATCGATGAACACGCGACGCCGGTGAACGCGACGGCGAAGATCGCGAGCGCCGTGAAGTTCCCGGTCCCCTGCACACCGGCCGGCGGGAGGCACAGCAACGCGACCATGCCCATCTGCACGGTCGTGAACGGCACGGCATGGAGCCGGTTCGCGTACGCGCCCTGATAGACGATCCAGACCGCGAACAGCACGGCGCACGCGAGCGTCCACGCCTCGCCCTGCCCGAACCCGAGGTCGGCTCCGGTCAACAGGAACAACCCGCCCGTCGCCACGGCGATCCCGGCGATCACCCACGGCGACGGGGCCTTGCGTCGGACCGCGGCCTCGATGAACGGTGTGAGGCACACGTAGAGGCCGGTGATGAACGCCGACGTCGAGGGCGACGTGTACTGCAACCCGATCGTCTGCGTCGCGTATCCGCCGAACAGCAGCGCGCCGGCGATCGCGCCCGTCCGCCACAGCAGCCGCTGATTCTCACCCTTCGACCGCACGATCGCGACCGCGAACGGCGCGAGTGCCAGCACGGCGATCGAGAAGCGCAGCAGGAGGTACGCGAACGGCGTGATGTCCTCGAGGGCGTCGTGGACGAGCGGGAACGTGACCCCGAAGAAGAACGCCGCGAGGACCAACGCGCCTTCCGCGCGGTAGCGCCGCATGAGAGAGCCTTCAGCCGGGCCAGCGGTTGGTGATCGGCAGTCGCCGATCCTTGCCGAAGGCCTTCGGCGAGACGCGAACGCCCGGAGCGGCTTGGCGGCGCTTGTACTCGTTGCGATCGATGAGCGTGGCGACGCGGCGGACGAGCTCGGGATCGTGTCCCTCGGCTTCGAGGTCCGCGACCGACTTGTCGTCCTCGACGTAGCCCTCGACGATCGGGTCGAGCTCGTCGTAGGGAGGCAGCGAGTCGGTGTCGAGCTGGTCGGGCCGCAGCTCGGCGCTCGGTGGCTTGTCGATGACCGACTCGGGGATGATCGCGCTGCCCGCGCGCTCGTTGCGGTCGCGGCACAGCGCGTACACGAGCGTCTTCGGGACGTCCTTGATGACGGCGAACCCGCCAGCCATGTCGCCGTAGAGGGTCGCGTACCCGACGGCCATCTCGCTCTTGTTCCCGGTCGTGAGGACCATGCAGCCGAGCTTGTTCGAGATCGTCATGAGGATCGTGCCGCGGATGCGCGCCTGCAGGTTCTCCTCGGCGAGCCCGGTCTCCAAGCCGGCGAACGGTTCGGCGAGCATCTCGAGGTACGCGTCGTGCGCGGGCTCGATGGGAACGGTGATCGTGCGGATGCCGAGTCGCTCACCCAGTGCAGCGGCATCGGAGATGCTGTGGTCGCTCGAGAACCGTGAGGGCATCAGCACACCCATCACGTGCTCCGCGCCGAGCGCATCGAGCGCGACTGCGGCGACGAGTGACGAATCCACTCCGCCCGAGAGCCCGATCACGACGTCGGAGAAGCCGTTCTTCAACACGTAGTCGCGCGTGCCGAGCACCAGGGCCTCGTACACCTCGCGGACCGGACCGAGGGTGGGCTCAACGCGTGGTGCCTCGGCGTGGTCGCCGACCTGCACGTCGCTGACCTCGATCTCCGGGAGCGGGGTCGCGCGGACGCGACCCCGCGGGTCGAGCGCGCGGCGACGGAACGCAGGTCGGACATCCAGGTCGACCACCAGGAAGTCTTCGGCGAACTGCTTCGCACGCGCGACGAGGTGTCCGCCCTCGTCGAAGAGCATCGAGGTGCCGTCGAAGACCAGCTCGTCCTGCCCGCCGACCATGTTCACGTAGAGCACGGGAACCGACGCGTCGGCGGCTCGCGTGGCGAGCATCGTCTCGCGCTCCCGCAACCGACCGGCGTAGTACGGCGACGCGTTGATGTTCACCACCAGCTCGGCCCCGCCCGCGGCCTGCGTCAGCACCGGACCGGACGGGCTCCACGCGTCCTCGCAGATGGAGATCGCGACCCGGACGCCACCGATGCGGAACAGCGGTCCGTCGTCGTTCCACGGCTCGAAGTACCGCTCCTCGTCGAACACCGAGTAGTTGGGGAGGAGGTGCTTGCGGTACGTGCCCAGCACCCGCCCCTGCGCGCACACCGCCGCGCTGTTGTAGAGGTCACGGTCCGGCTCCGGGTACCCGACGATCGCCGCACAGCGACCGGTGTGCGCGGCGAGCTTCTCGAGCGCTTCCATGGATTGCTCCACGAAGGCCGGCCGGAGCAGGAGATCCTCGGGGGGATAGCCGGTCAGCGCGAGCTCGGGGAAGGCCACCAGGTCACAACCCTCGTGCTCGGCGCGCTCGTACACCTCGAGGATGCGCGCCGCGTTCCCCGCGAGATCGCCGACCGTCAGGTTGAGCTGGGCCGCGGCGAGGCGCAGACGGGGCATCCCGCAAGGATACGGGTGCCGACCGAGTGGAGCGAAGGCCCGACGTTATGCTGACGCTCCGCCGCACCCCCACCTGCCGCACCCCCACCTGCCGTACCCCCCACCTGGAGGCCTCCACGTGCGTCGCCGATCTCGTTGCCCGACAGCTCGTGGCACGACCACCTTCGCGGCGACTGCCCTGACCGGCGTGCTGAGTGCTGCCACGGTGCTCGGGGTGACGGTGCTCGGGGTGACGGTGCCCGCGTACGCGAAGACGACACCGAAGATCGCAACCAACGACGCCTGCACGATCCTGACCTCGAAGCAGGCGGCGAAGTTCGGGAAGCCGGTCGCCGCTCCCCTTGCCGGTCCGGCGAACCTCGACTGCAAGTTCGGGGTCGGGGCCGATCCGGCCGCAGCGCCCGGTGGGACGCTCACCGCGTTGATCCTGTACCCGAACCAGTTCGCAGCCCGCGTCGACAACGCGCAGCTCGGCGTCGAGGACCAACACGCGATCGACCAGCTCAGCAGTCAAGCGGTCGAGGACGTCAGCGGGCTCGGCACGTCGGCGTACTTCAACACGACCAAGGGCGAGGTCGTCTTCGCGCCGAACAAGAAGCTCGGGATCATCTTGAACTGGGCGCCGGCGCCGGCCGGCACGGCGATGTCGACCCGCGACCAGAAGAAGCTGATCGCATTGGCGAAAGATGTGGCGAAGCGCGCCAACGCCAAGTAGCAGCACGCAAGATCGCTCGTTTGTGAATGGAGTGTGAACCGATCCCGGTGCTGCGGGCGTGGGCGGGACCCCGACGCCGCGCGCCTGCCAGACTTGGCTCGTGCAGGCGCAGACCGATTACGTGCTCCGAACCGTCGAAGAACGCGGCGTGCGCTTCGTGCGACTGTGGTTCACCGACGTCCTGGGGATCCTGAAGAGCTTCGCGATCACGCCCGCCGAGCTCGAGGCCGCGCTCGAAGAGGGCATGACCTTCGACGGTTCCGCGATCGAGGGCTACAGCCGGGTCCAGGAATCCGACATGCTCGCGGTCCCCGACGCCAACACCTTCGAGATCCTGCCGTGGCGCGGTGAGGACGCCCCCGTCGCACGCATCTTCTGCGACATCCAGCGACTCTCGGGCGATCCGTTCGAGGGAGACCCGCGCAACGTGCTGAAGCGCAACCTCGAACGGGCGCGCGAGAAGGGGTTCACGTTCTACGCCGGGCCCGAGATGGAGTTCTTCTACTTCGAGAGCGCTTCCTCGCCGGTGCCGCTCGACCACGCCGGCTTCTTCGACCTCACCGAGCACGACATGGTCTCGAACCTGCGCAAGCAGACGATCATGACGCTGGAGGCGATGGGCATCCCCGTCGAGTACAGCTTCCACGAGCTCGGCCCCAGCCAGCACGAGATCGACCTGCGCTACACCGATGCCCTGACCATGGCGGACAACGTCATGACCTTCAGGCTCGTGGTGAAGGAGGTCGCGCACGACCTTGGTGTGTACGCCTCGTTCATGCCGAAGCCGATCGCCGGCGACTTCGGGTCCGGGATGCACACACACCTTTCCTTGTTCGAGGGCGACGTCAACGCGTTCCACGATCCTGGCGACGAGCACGGTCTGTCGAAGGTCGGCAAGGCGTTCATCGCGGGGCTGTTGCGCCACGCCCGAGAGATCACCGCGGTCACCAACCAGTGGGTCAACTCGTACAAGCGCCTGAACGATCGCTACGAAGCGCCGGTGTACGTGTGCTGGGCCCGCAACAACCGGACCGCGCTCGTGCGCGTCCCGCCGGCGAAGCGCGGCAAGGAGAGCTCCACCCGCATCGAGTTCCGGTCACCCGACCCTGCGTGCAACCCCTACCTCGCGTTCTCGGTGATCCTCGCCGCCGGGCTCAAGGGGATCGAAGAGGGCTACGAGCTGGCGCCCGAGGCGACGAACAACATCTTCGCGATGTCGCCGGAGGAGCGCGCCGCCGCAGGGATCGCTGCACTGCCGCAGTCCCTCGGCGAGGCGATCGACGTGATGGAGAAGTCCGAGCTGGTCGCCGAGACGCTCGGTGAGCACGTCTTCGACTACTTCATCCGCAACAAGCGCGACGAGTGGGCCGACTACCGTGCCCAGGTCACGCCGTTCGAGATCGAACGGTATCTCGGGACCCTCTGAGGTCTTCTCCCATGAACGACCCAGTGCTCGTCTTTCCGGACCCGCCTCCTCCGCTGCTCGCGCAGACCCTCGACCTCGCGGGCTATCCCTGGAAGGCATGCGGCAACGCGTCCATCGCCACCGCCGCCGAGCCCGCCGACGGCTGGACCGGAGCCGTGATCGTCGCCGACGAGGACCCCGAAGGCGCCCTGACGATGTGCCGAGCGCTCCGCAAGCGCGACAGCGCACTCGAGCCACTGTTGCTCCTCATCACGGGCGCGCAGCTCGCGGAGCTCGAGCTGCGCGAAGACCTGTTCGACGACTTCTGCCTGTCACCGTTCCATCCGCGTGAGCTCGAAGCGCGCCTGCGTCACCTGTTCTGGCGGACTGGTCGCGGGACGCGTCCCGAGATCGTCGAGTACGGCGAGCTCATGCT
>JBBQFJ010000059.1:0-19265 GCA_038321755.1 Acidimicrobiia bacterium
CGTCGCGCAACATGTCGGTGTGCTCGTGCGTCATGATCCGGCCCGGATCGAACGTCTCGATGTTCTTCGTCAACCCGTAGACGACCGGTGCGTCCTCGCGCTCGTAGGTCCCGAACAGGCGGTCCCACACGATCAGGATGCTGCCGTGGTTGCGGTCGAGATACTCCTTGTTGCTGCCGTGGTGCACGCGGTGGTGTGACGGGGTGTTGAGCACCTCTTCGAGAGGCCCGAGTCGACGGATCGTGTCGGTGTGGATCCAGTACTGGTACAGGAGGTTGATCCCGCGCGCCGACATGATCAACGATGGTTGGATCCCCAAGAACGCGAGCACGCTGTAGGGCAGGAACGTGCCGAACGCGTCGGCCACCGGTTGACGCAGCGCGGTCGAGAGGTTGTACCGCTCGCTCGAGTGGTGCACCACGTGGATCGCCCACATGTAGCGGCTCTCGTGCATGAAGCGATGGTTCCAGTAGTAGATGAAGTCCCACGCGACGACCGCACCGGCGAGCGCGAGTGGACCAGTACCGAGGTCGCGCACGATCCGTCGCTGCCACATCCGGTCCGCGGTCGTGTGCGACGCGAAGGTCGAGGTGATCGCGACGCCGCCGGTGACGACGGCGGTCACGCCCGCGACCTTCGCGACGCGGCGCGCCAGTCGGCCCCGACGGGCCGCGCGGTTCGGCACTGCGTCGAGTGACGACGAGTCGGGCACGGGCGCCTCGGTTGGTTGCGCGGCCTCGCCACGCCGGGCGACGAGGTCGGCGATCGTCGTGACCGCGACCGCGCCCACGGCCGTCGCGACCAGAGCCTTGCCGAACCGACCCTTGCCGGGCGTGATCGGCTTCAGCAGCTTCTGGAGCACGAGGGGAGCGACGAGGGACGCCACGCCCATGGAGAGACTCGCGATCGTGTCGCGACGTTCGTAGTCGGCTGGCGACGGTCCGTCGCGCTCGGCCCGTCGGCGCAGGTAGGCCGCCTCCGCGGCCATCGTCGCGAAGTACCCCGGAGTGGCGGCGACGGTGAGATCCACAGCCCAAGTGTCGCGCTCGGGCGGGGGTCGGGGCTCATGCGCTCTCGGTGGGCTCCTCGTCCGGCGGCATCTCGGACGCCTTCAGCGCCCGGCTCTCCCGCAGCGCCTTGGAGGAAGGCCCCCGGATGAAGTAGATGGCGATCGCTGCGTAGACGAAGTAGCAGGCGATGGCGCTGACGAACGCCACCAGGATCGAAAGGGCGTACACGGCGGGACCGACGATCGACCGGCGGAACGAGCGCTGCAGGTTCGCCGGATCGACGTCGTCGCCGAGCAGGTATGGGTGCCGGACCAGGTGCCCCCAGATGGCGAGGAACGCCAGGCCCACCGCGGCCATCGTGGCGCTGTAGATCGCCGCCGCGACGTGCGAGTTCGTCCCGCCCTGCTTCGTGTACTCCGCGAGCAGCGCGGTTGGGAACGGGAGAAAACCGATCCCGAGCAGCAGCAGGAGGTTCGTGAACAGCAGACCTCGGTCGACGTGACGGATCCGCTCGAACATCGAGTGGTGGCTCACCCACATGATCCCGATCGTGATGAACGAGAGCACGTACGCGACGTACCCCGGCCACTGGCGCGTGAGGTCGTCGAAGAGCTGCCCGGGTCCGGAGTCGGGGATCTTGATCTGCAGCACGAGGAGGGTGATCGCGATCGCGATGACGCCGTCGCTGAACATCTCGAGGCGTTCCGTCGTGCTGTCGGGCTTGCGGGGGTCCTTGACTGCTTCGACCGAGTCGTCACTCACGCCCGCAGGATATCGACGGCGCGCCACCGTCGGACCTACCGAAACAAGTGTTCACAAACCTGCGATTAGCCTGCCCCTCGATGCCGGCGCCGCAGGACGATCTGAGGCAGCGGGCGCAACGGGTGCTCGACGACAATCGCCGCGACGGCTGGACCTGCCCAGCCCCGGGCTTCTACCCGCACCAGTGGCTCTGGGACTCGTGCTTCATCGCGATCGGGCTGGCCACCTACGACCCACCGCGTGCCGCGGCCGAGCTCCGTGCCGTCTTCCGGGGTCAGTGGAAGAACGGCATGTTGCCGCACATGATCTTCGCCGCCGACGTCAGTGACATCGGCAGCGAGCGCATCTGGAAATCACACAAGTTCCCCGACGCACCGAGGGATGTCGCGACGTCGTGCATCACCCAGCCACCGATCGTGGCGATCGCCACCTGGCGCGTCGCGCAAGCGCTCCCGGCGGACGAGCGGCGAGCCCTGCTCGCCGAGCTCCTCCCCAAGCTCGTCGCGTACCACTCGTGGCTCTACCGGGAGCGCGACCTGCGCGACACCGGACTCGTCACCCTCATCCATCCCTGGGAGTGCGGTCTCGACACCACTCCGCCATGGATGGAAGCCCTGAGGGAGATGCCCAAGCCGTGGTGGATGCGCGCCGCGCTGCGATTGCACCTCGCGAGGGTCGCACGGTTCTTCCGACGCGACACCAAGTACGCGCCGGCCGCAGAGCGCCTGAGCGACGACGATGGGCTGCGCATGCTCGTCCTGGCGAACCGCGCCCGGCGTGACGGCTTCGAGCTCCGGCGCATGCCGCCCAGGGAGTCCGTGCTGCTCGAGGACCTCGCGTTCAACACGTTCCTGGTCATCGCGAATCGAGCCCTCGTCGAGATCGCTCGAGACCTCGACGTCGGGATCGACCCCGAGCTCGAACGGCACTTCCCGAAGGCGATCGCGGCCCTCGACGACCTCTGGGACGACGCGAGCGGGCAGTACTACACCCGCAACGCGGTCACCGGGAAGCTGATCACGATGCGGACGGTCGCGACGTTCCTCCCGCTCTGGGCCGGCGTCCCTTCCGATCGGGCTGCTCGGCTCGTCGGGCTGCTCGCGGATCCTTCCGGCTACTGGCCGCGCTACCCGGTCCCGAGCGTGCCGACCGACGGGCACCATTTCGAGGCCCACCGGTACTGGAAGGGTCCGACGTGGGTGAACATGAACTGGGCGATCGTCCAAGGGCTGCGTCAGGCCGGTTCGACCGACGTCGCCGACGAGCTCCGGACCCGAACCCTCGACCTCACCGACCGACAGGGGTTCGCCGAGTACTTCTCCGCGCTCACCGGTGAGCCGTTCGGCGCCCGCGACTTCTCGTGGACCGCAGCCCTCGTGCTCGACCTGCTCGAGAGCTAGCGGGGCGCGGCGGCGAGGGCTTGCTCGGCGAGCCCGCTGAGCACGGCTTCCGACACGAGGGCCTGGTCACCCTTGGGCGCGACGATTGCCGTCACCTGGACGAAGGTCTTGCCGTCGAGCACCTCGATGCTTCCCTCACCGAGGAACTCGTCGAGCGAGTAGTAGGCCTTGTCGCCGAGCCTGGCGACCTTGCTCGGGGGCGCGCTGTCGACCGAACGCAAGATCTCCCGGAGCGCCTTCAGGGTCGTCGCCATCGCGGTCTTCGCCGCCTTCCCACGGACGACGCGCGTGGTCGCGCCCCGCACCGGACCGATGGCATCGAACCCGCAGCTCGTGCCGGTCCCCGCGTCGAACGGGCTCCCGGGCTGGAACGAGCTCTCCAGCGCGAGGCCGAGCTCGTCGGTGCTGAGCAGCCCGCAGGCCCCGATCTTCGGAGTGGCGGCCTTCGGAGTGGCGACCTTCGAAGTGGCGGCGCTTGCGGGGACGGCGCCGATGGCGGTCCCTCCCAGCGTCAGGACCGCAACGATCACGATGATGATCGGTCGGATCCCACGAGCCGTATGCACGACCGCAGGGTACCGTCATCCGGGAAAGGTGGCGGCGCCGGAGACCCGGCGAGCGCCAGACTGGGGCATGACCATGACCACGATCACGGACCTGAGCGACACGGCCCTGAGCGACACGGACCTGAGCGACACGGACCTGAGCGACGAGGAGCTGACGGCGGCCGCGCTCGCGGCCGACCCCGACGCGATCGTGGGCGACGACGCGGTCGACTTCTGGGAGCACATCGGCATGGCCCCGAAGCGCGCCGTGGGCGACTGGTACATGGCCACCCCCGTCGGGGGGACCCGGCTCCTCCGTGGCTGGCACCGGCACGTCGCGCTCGTCGTCATCGTCGCGTTCCTCGCGATCGATGCGTACGGCCTGTGCAACACCTACGGATGGGTAGCGTTCGGTTAAGTCTCCGCCGTCGTTCTCAAGTCGGATCCGCGGGCCTGCCGAAACAGGGAGGTGCCTGGGCTCGGGCCGACGTTCCGAGGAGACAGCGTGAAGCAGCACCTCTGGTCGAGGACCCCGGGCGTCAGCGCATCCCTCCTGGTCTGCACCACCGTCATCGCCGTCACCGCCATCGCCGGGGTGTCCAGTGGCCACGAAGCTGTGATCGGGGCGATCGCCGCCGCCGCCGCGATCGGCATCGGGGTCGTCGCGTCCCGAGTTCGCTACGACGCGAAAGTCAACGAGATCGAGCGACTCGCTACCCGCGACCCGGTCACCGGCCTCGCGAACCGTCGCGTGCTCGACGAGGCGCTCCCTCGCGAGGTCGCCCGCGCTCGTAGGACCGACGCCGCGCTCAGCGTGATCGTGCTCGACATCGATCGCTTCAAGCGCGTCAACGACGTCCACGGTCACCTGGCCGGGGATGGCGTGCTCCGCTCCGTCGGCGCCGCGCTGGTCGCCAACACCAAGGGGTACGACGTCGCGGTGCGCCTGGGTGGGGATGAGTTCGCCGTGCTGCTGCCCGGCTGCAGCGCAGCGGACGCGGCCAACGTCGCGGAACGACTCCTGCTGCGCACGGTGGCCGAGATCGACGGTCACCCGGTGACGGTCAGCGCCGGGTACGCGTCGCTGACGAGCTCGATGCTCGATGGGCGCGCACTCCTGGCGGCAGGCGATGCCGGCCTCTACGCAGCCAAGCGCGGCGGACGATCACGGGCGGCAACGGTGCAGTTCGAGTTCGGTGCAGCCCCGGAGCTCGTGCCTCGAGAGTGATTCAGGGACGAGCGGCAGTGGGACGAGCGGCAGTGGGACGAGCGGCAGCGGGACGGGACCGCTTCGGAAGGCTGCGCAACGGATGCGCCGGCAACCTCGCGATCGGCTTCGTGGGCCGGGGGCGACGAGAGCGAGGGACCTCGTGCATCGTTGCGTGCGACACCGGCGCGATCCCCTGGAGGTCCCGTCGCATGGCGATGAGCCACACGGTCGCGCTCACGACGCACCACAGCACGAACGCACACAACGCGACGCCCATCACGACGAAGACTGCGGGTCGAGTGGCGACGACGGCGAACACGGCACCGGCCGCGAGAAAGGCCAGTGCGGATCCGCTCGCGACGCTGTCGAACGAGTGGCGTTGCTGCCGCGCGAACGTGTGGCGGTGCACCCATCGTTCGTACACGTCGACGAGGACGACGACCGTCGCCAACAGGACCAGCATGATGATCGCCTGGACCGGCCAGACGACCGCGACCACCACGGTCGCCGCGGCGATCGCGAACCAGAGCTCACGTCGTTGCTTCATGCCACCATCTCCCAGCTCTGACCCTCGGTCGTGACCTCGAACCAGGTCGCCGTGCGGTCGTGATCAGCTTCGGAACCCCAGCGGGTCGCGAGCGCATCGACGAGATGGCGGCGGATGTCCCGCTCGACACCGTCGGCGAGATCCACGAGTCCGCCTGCGCAGTCGCCGACTTCGACGCGGATGGTTCGGTCGTCCTGCTCGAGGTGCACGTCAATCCGGGTCGGATGGCGTCGGATGGCGTCGACAACGAGCTCCGAGGTGAGCGCTCGGGTCGCGAACAGCTCCTGTCCATCGACACCGAGCCGAGCGTCGATCCAGGCTCGGGCTCGGGCCGGCGACGCCTCCGAAGCGGGGAACGAGCACCTTGCGTTGACCTTCATCACGCGCCCCTTTCCTGTCGACGACCGGGTCTGCTTCATCCATCGGCATACCCCGACCTGACCCTGAGGAAACCTCACCCCGTAGGCTGCGGGCATGTTGCTGGACGGCTTCAACCACGTCGCAGTGCTCACGAGCGACACCGAGCGACTCCAGCGCTTCTACCAAGAGGTCTTCGACGTCGAGATCCTGCGTGACGGCCCGGAGACGCCTGAGGGCTCCGACGTGCGCATGACGGTCATCCATCTCGGGCCGCACTCCGAGCTCAATGTCTTCGAGATCGTCGGCAACACCGAGGCCGAGCGTCAGACGCCGATCTTCGGCCGCGGTCGGATCGACCACCTCGCGGTGCAGGCGACCTCGCTCGAGGCGTTCGAGACGATCCGCGACCGCCTGATCGCCCGGGGCGCGGCCGACTCGTTCGTCACCGATTTCGGGCCGATCCTGAGCCTGTTCTTCCGCGATCCCGACGGCCTCGAGTGCGAGGTCTGCGTCACGAACCCCGACGCCCAGCCTGGGGTCAGCAACCCGCCGGGCACCCCCGCGGCGCGCTACGCCTGAGCCCCTCGCGCGGATCGGGTGAACGGGTAGGCCAGGTGTTGGAGGTACCCCTCCTGCGGGACCGGGTCGTGCGTCCCGAACCCCGTCGGGCGCCTCCCCTTCGGCAGGTACGCGGTGCCGAAGATCTTGTCGATGACGGGGAGCCCGAAGTTCTTGTCGCGGGCCTCGTCGTCGATCGCGTGGTGCCAGTGATGCCACTCGGGGGTGTTGATCACCCAGCGCAGTCCGGGGAAGCGCAGCCGGACGTTGGAGTGGATGAAGAGCGCGAGCAGTGTGAAGAACACCGCGACACCGGCGAAGATGCTGCCGCCGTACCCGAGCAGGAACAACGGCAGGATCGTGAACGCCTGCGTGAAGGACTGGTCGACGGGGTGCAGCCGCCCCGAAGCTACCCAGTCCATCTGCTCGATGCTGTGGTGCACCGCGTGGAAGCGCCACAGGAACGGCACGGTGTGCGTGAGGCGGTGGCCCCAGTAGTTGCCGACGAAGAGGAGCGCTCCGCCGAGCGCGATCGCGCCCCATGCCGGCAGGTACCCGACCAGGTCGAACCCGCGGAGCCAGATCAGCGGCAGGGCCATGACCACCATCAGGACGATCGCGCCGATGGTCGAGAAGAAGCCGTTCACGAGGATGTGGGTGAGGTCGGTGAACAGCCCGCGACGAAAGACCTTCTGCTTGCGCAGGGCGAAGAGCTTCTCCAGCGGCACGAAGAGGAGGAACAAGAACGCGATCCCGAAGGGCGCCGGACCCCTCGTGAGGAACGCGAAGACGAGTGCGGCCGCGAAGGTGAGCCCGATCACCAGCCCGAACCGGGTCGGACGCTCCGCTTCCGTGGTTGCAGGAACGGCATCCGACTCGAGCACGGTGGTCATGGGGTCCATCCCAGCGCAGGAGTGTCAGCGCTCGCACGGCTGCGCGTGAGGGTTCGGTGAACCGGCTCCGTCAGCCCGCTCCCGGGCCCTCGTAACCTGCTCCGCATGCCCGCCGGATCGATGACCGTGCAGCAGCGCTGGACGCTCGTCGCGATGTCGCTCGTGATGATCGTCCTCACGATGGACTTCTTCGGGTTGACCGTCGCCCTGCCGACGATCGGCAGGGAGCTCGGCGCCTCCACGAGTGGGCTCGAGTGGACCATCAACGCGTACCTGATCGCGATCGCAGCCCCGTTGATTGCCGTCGGTCGGATCGCCGACATCGTGGGGCGCAAGCACACGACGCTCGTCGGCATCGTCATCTTCGCGTTCGGATCGTTGCTGTGTGCCAGCGCGCAGACCGATGTCTGGCTGATCGGAGCGCGGATCGTCCAGGGTTTCGGTGGGTCGATCCTGTTGGCGACCTCGCTCTCGATCCTCAGCGCCGCGTTCCCTGCCGACCAGCGGGCCGGCGCCATCGGCGTCTGGAGCGCGGTCGGTTCGATCGGGAGTGCGGTCGGGCCGTTCGTCGGTGGGGTCCTCACCGAGGCGCTGTCCTGGCGATGGTTCTTCCTCATCAACGTGCCGGTCGCGGCCGCTGCGTTCGTGATCACCGCACGCCACGTCGAGGAGTCGCACGACGAGACCGCGAGCCCCCATCTCGACTGGCCCGGGCTCGGCACGATCACGGCCGGGCTCGTGCTCGTGGTGCTCGGGTTCCAGCAGAGCTCCGAGCTCGGTTGGAGCTCGCCCGAGGTCGTTGGATCGTTGGCGGTCGGCGTCGTGATGTTGGTCGCGTTCGTGGTCGTAGAGCACCGCGTCGCGAGTCCGCTCGTCGACTTCTCCCTGTTCCGCAGCCGCGTCTACGCCGGCGCGTCCGGCGTTGCGTTCCTCGCGCAGTGGATCTTCGGCGTGACGATGTTCTTGGTGCCCCTCTACCTTCAGCAGGTGCTGGGGCAATCGCCCACCGAGGCCGGCGCCACGCTGCTGGTCTTCACCGTGCCGTTCACCGTGATGTCATTGCGCATCGGCGTGCTGACGCGGCGGTTCGGCGCGCAGCCGCTGCTCGTCCTCGGCGCGGCGATCCTCGTCGTGGCCTCCGTGGTGTTCGCGTTCGTGAGCCCGACGACGGGGATCGCGCTCATGGTCGCCGGCCTGGCGATCGAGGCGATCGGCGAGGGACTCGCGTACAACCTCTCCACCACCGTCGGGATGAGCGCGATCAGCGACGCGAAGGCGGGCATCGCGTCCGGCGTGCTCTCGACGTTCCGCTTCGTCGGCATGACCATCGGCCTCGCGATCTCCGGCGCGGTGTTCCGTGCGTTCGAGAACCGCAGCCTCTCCGACGACCTCGGCGTCGTGGGCGGGAAGGTCGAGCAGTCCGACGTGCGTGGGTTGCTCTCGGGCTCCGGTGGCGCGCGACAACAGCTCGCGCAGCTCGTCCCGAGCGCAGCGAGTCGGGTCGACGCGATCGTCGATCAGGCGTTCACGACGGGACTACGCGCCGCGATGATCGTCTGCGTGGTCGCCGCGATCGTCGCGATCCCGTTCGCACTCCTCGGTCGATCGAGCGCCACTTCGACATGACCTGACGCGCCTAGCGGTGGGCGAGTATCTCGCCGTGCAGCACCGCAAAGAAGCCGTCGGCCTGCGTGGCCCACTGGCGCCAGGCTGCGGAGATCTCCTCGAGCTCCGCCGTGTCGGCGAGTCCGTACTCCACGGCTTGTTGCGCGAAGGCCGACTGGAGGACCCGGTCGGCCCACAGTCCACCCCACCACGCGCGGCTCTCGGAATCAGCGAACGTCCACGTGGCGCTCGAGGCACGCACGTCGGTGAACCCCGCACGCTGGACCCAGCCGAGCAGGAAGCGACCTGCGTCGGCTTCGGCGCGGTTGCGCGCCGTGAGCTCGTGGTACAGCTCGAGCCAGCGATCGAGCAGCGGTTCCGCCGGCGCCCACACGAACGCTCCGTAGTCGCTGTCGCGTACGGCGAGGAGGCCACCCGGGCGCAGCACCCGGTGCATCTCGCGAAGTGCCGCGACCGGATCGGTGAGGTGCTGGAGCACCTGGTGCGCGTGCACCACGTCGAACGACGCGTCCTCGAAGTCGAGCGCATACGCGTCGCCGGTCGCGAAGCTCACGTTGGCGGCGTCGGACTCCGCGAGCTGTGCCGTCGCCTGTTCGATGACGTCGGCGGCAGCATCGATGCCGACGACTCGTCCGGGCGCGACCCGGGGCGCGAGGTCGAGCGTGATGGTCCCCGGTCCGCACCCGAGGTCGAGCAGGTCCATCCCGGCCTCGAGCTCCGGGAGGAGGTAGCCGGCCGAGTTCTCGGCGGTCCGCCAGCGATGGCTCCGCAGCACCGACTCGTGGTGGCCGTGCGTGTACGTGTCGCTCATGCAGCAATCGTGCCAGGCATCGCGTGCCCGACCCACTCCACTTTCGGGACATAGCCTCGCGGCGTGCGCGCACGGTCGCCGATCGAGAACCTGATGCTCCGCATCACGGCCCGGGAACGCCTGCTGATCGTCACTGCGGTCGGTGCGGTCGCCGGGACGTTCGCCGCCTGGTTCGTCCCGTGGCAGTCCGCGGTGCTGATCGCATGGATCTTCGCCTCGGGTTCGTTCCTCATCGGGGTCTGGGGCACGATCGCCCGGCTCGACGCCGACGCCACCCGCGAGTTCGCGACGCGTGAAGACGACAGTCGCGTCTCCGCGCAGCTGCTCGTGGTGACAGCGTCGGTCGCGAGCCTCTTCGGCGTGGCGTTCGAGCTCGCGAAGGCGGCCAAGAGCGGCGATCCCGAGAAGGCGCTGCTCACCGGCGTGGCCGTCGTCACGGTCGTGCTCTCGTGGGCATTGGTGCACAGCGTCTTCGCGTTGCGGTACGCGCACCTCTACTACACGACACCCGTCGGTGGCATCGACTTCAAGAACCCCGCGCCACCCGACTACCAGGACTTTCTCTACGTCGCGTTCACGATCGGGATGACGTTCCAGGTCTCGGACACCGACATCCAGCGCCGCGAGATCCGTCGCACGATCACCCGTCACGCCCTCCTCGCCTATCTCTTCGGCGCAGTGATCCTCGCGCTCGTGGTGAACGTCGCTGCTGCGCTGCTCCAATCCTGAGTCGGGCAATCCTGAGTCCGGCAATCCTGAGCAGCGCCTCAGAGCGTTTTCAGTCACGCGTGACGCGGACGATAAGTTCGGGGCATGGCCCCCGGCGTCGTCGTCGAAGCACTCGAAAAGAAGTTTGGTGACTTCCGAGCGCTCCAGGGGGTGGACTTCGTCGTCGAGGAGGGCACGATCGTCGGCCTCCTCGGACCGAACGGCGCCGGCAAGACGACCACGATCAACGTCCTCACCACGTTGCTGCGCCCCGACGGCGGTCGCGCCACGGTGGCCGGCTACGACGTCGCCACCCAACCCCAGCTCGTGCGCGCAGTCATCGGGCTGACCGGCCAGTACTCGGCCGTCGACGAGGACCTCACCGGCCGCGAGAACCTCGAGCTCGTCGGACGCCTCGGACGGATGCGCAAGCCCGTCGCGCGTGATCGCGCCGTCGAGCTGCTCGAGACGTTCGACCTCACCGACGCGGCCGACCGGCTGCTCCGCACCTACTCCGGCGGCATGCGCCGACGCCTCGACCTCGCCGCGAGCCTCATGGTGGCACCGTCCGTGCTGTTCCTGGACGAACCCACGACAGGCCTCGACCCGCGCTCGCGGCTGTCGCTCTGGGACATCATCTCAGAGCTGCGCGGCTATGGGACCACCGTCGTGCTCACGACGCAGTACATGGAAGAAGCCGACCACCTCGCGGATCGCATCAGCGTCATCGACGGCGGCCGCATCATCGCAGAGGGCACGGCCGACGAGCTCAAGGCACGCGTCGGTGGCGACGTCGTGCACCTCGCTGTGCATGACCGAACCACCACCATGAAGGCTGCCGCGCTCCTCGCCCACACCTTCGCCGTCTCCCCGGACGATCTCGTCGTCGATGAGCACCTCGGCACTGTGCAGGTGCCCGTGGCCCAGGGCGCGGCCGCGCTCGTGGACGTCGTCCGAGCGGTCGACGCGGAGGGCATCGTGGTCGAGGACCTCGGCCTGCGCCGACCGTCGCTCGACGACGTGTTCCTCAGCCTCACCGGGCACCTCGCCGAGGACCCGCGACCCGACGCCCCTGCCCCGAAGGCTCGACGAGGGATGCGAACCTGATGGCCACGCTCGCCCGCCCCGTCGAGCTCGAGAGCCCGGAGGCTCGCGCCGCGCTCCCCCCGCAGCGCGTGCTCGCCGACATCTGGCTGCTCGCCCAGCGCAACCTCCGTCGGGTCATGCGCAACACCGGCCTGATCGTGTTCTCGACGATCCAGCCGCTGATGCAGCTGATCCTCTTCGCCTACGTGTTCACCGCAGTGGCCAACATCGGCGCGGGCATCGGGTACCGGGAGTTCATCGTTCCCGCGATCTTGGTGCAGTCGATCGCGTTCGCCGCAATGGGGTCGGGCGTCGGCATCGCGTACGACCTCGAGTCAGGAATGATCGATCGGTTCCGCGCCATGCCCATCGCCCGCTCCGCGTTCCTGGTCGGGCGCACGCTGAGCGACAGCCTGCGACTCGGCATCCAGGTGCTGATGCTCGTCGTCGCGTCGCTCATCATCGGGTTCACCTTCCTCAACGGCGTGCTCGGCGCGATCGGGATGGTCGTCGTCGTCATCCTCTTCGGCATCGCGCTCACCGCGTTCTCGGGCTACGTCGGCCTGCGCGTCGGCGACCCGGAGGCGGTCCAGCCCGCACTGTTCATCCCGGTGTTCCCGCTGGTCTTCACCAGCTCTGCGTTCGCACCGATCTCACGACTTCCCGAATGGATGCAGCCGCTCGCCAAGATCAACCCGGTCACGTCGGCCATCGACTGCGCACGCGGGTTCGCACTCGGCGACAAGGCCCTCTACGCGGTGAGTGAGATCCACCTGTCCACCGCGCTGTGGCACTTCGCCGTGTGGTGGGTGATCATCACGGTCACGTTCACGACCCTCGCGGTGCGCCGGTACCGCCGGGGCGCTGCGGCCTGATCGGTCCTTCCCGACCCGACGTCAGGTCGGGATCTCCCTGATACCCCATCTCCCTGATACCCCATGGGCTGCCGTAGTCGTTGAGCAGGTCGAGGAACGGCACCGCGTCGAACGCCTCCGGCCCGAGCACACCGACGCCGCTCCACACGCCGGTCGCGAGGAGCTCGAGCGCGATGACCGGGTTCAGTGCGGTCTGGAAGACGACGGCCTGGTGCCCGTGCGACGCCATCGACTCCTGGTTGTCGACCACGTGGTACAGGTACGTCGAGCGTGGTGCTCCATCGGTCCCGGTGCCACGAACCCACGTTCCGGCGCAGGTCTTGCCGTGCATGCGGTCACCCAGCTCGGCCGGGTTCGGGAGCGCTGCCGCCACGACGTCGCGCGGTGCAACCGGGTGGCCGCGCACGATCACCTCGTCGGTACGGTCGAGACCGAGCTTGTGCAGCGTGCGCAGTACGTCGATGAACTCCTCACCGAGCCCGTACTTGAACGTGACTCGTTCGCAGTCGACCCAGCGCGGGACCAGCAGCACCTCCTCGTGCTCGACATTGACGCACTCCACCGGACCGATCCCCTCGGGGAAGTCGAACACCTCGGGCTCCGAGAACGGCTCCGTCGTGAACCAGCCGCGCTCGCGCTCCCAGATCACTGGCGGGTTGAGGCACTCCTCGATCGTCGTCCAGATGGAGAAGGTCGGTGCGAAGTCGTAGCCGTCGATCGTGAGATCGGCGCCGTCGCGCACCCCCACCTCGTCGATCGCCGAGAAAAGGTGATCTGCCGCGTAGCGGGCGAACACATCGGAGGCACCCGGCTCCACCCCGATGCCCACCAGCGCGAGCTGACCGCGGGCGGCCCACTCGTCAGCGACCGCGAACTGGGCATCACCCAGCTTCTCGCCCGGCTCGGAGTACGGGTGCTCGGGGTGGGGGTGTGACAGGTGCATCGCCATGTCGAGGTAGGTACATCCGACTTCGGCGGCAGCGTCGAAGATCGGCGGGTTGAACCGCGGATCGCACGCGTTCACGATCACGTCGGCCTGCTCGGCGCGCGCCAGCGCAGCGAGGTCGACAGTGCTCGAGGCATCGACCGTCACGGCCCGGAGTCGCGGGTCGCCGCCGGCGTGCCCGACGGCCCGGTGCGCGCGATCGGTGTCGAGATCTGCGAGCACCAGTTCGTCGAAGAACTCACGACGAGCGGCGATCGTGGCGATGGCCGAGCCGACCCCGCCGGCCCCGATGACGAGGATGCGCATCCGGCGAGCGTAGATCCGGGCGGTTCTCGGCACGGTCATCGTTGCCGTGCAACATCGAGCGTGCCGAGAACCCCCACGGGTCAGACAGCGGGGGTGAACGATCTTCGGATGCCCGCTCGGCGAGTGACGGCGCTCGCTCGGGCGAGCCACTTCCCGCCGACCGTCGCGGTCACCGCGATCGCAACCGCCCTGGCCGTCGCTGTCGGGCGCGGGCTCGCAGGATCGGTCGCCGTCCTGCTCGCGGTGCTCGCGGGCCAGCTCTCGGTCGGCTGGAGCAACGACTACCTCGACCACGAGCGCGACCGACGGGCGAGGCGGCTCGACAAGCCCGTCGTCGCGGGCACGGTCAGCGCACGAACGGTCGGAACTGCGGCGCTCGTCGCGGCGATCGCCTGCGTACCGCTCTCGTTCCTGTCGGGTTGGCGGGCGGCGATCGTGCACCTCGGAGCGGTCGGCCTCGCCTGGGCCTACAACGCTGGGCTGAAGAACACGGTGATCAGCGTGCTGCCGTACGTGGTCGCGTTCGGCGCGCTCCCTGTCTTCGTGACCCTCGGCCTCCCCGGGCACCCGATGCCGCCGTGGTGGGCGATCGCCGCCGCCGCGCTGCTCGGCGGCGGCGCGCACTTCGTGAACACGCTGCCCGACCTCGCCGACGACGAACAGACCGGGATCTGGGGACTCCCGCACCGATGCGGCGCGCGGGCGTCACTCGTGATCGCGGCGGTGCTGCTCGCCGCCGCGGTCGTGATCCTGACCGTCGCGCCGGCGGGTGGGCCGGGTGCGCTCGAGCTCGCGCTCCTCGTCTCCGCGCTCGGTGCGGTCGCCGCGGTCGTGGTCGCTGGGTCGACCGGTCACGAGCGCGGCGCCTGGTTGCTGACCCTGTACGTCGCGGGGTTGAGCGTCGCCCTCTTCCTCGCGCATGGCGGCGCGCTCGCATAAGATCCCGGGAATGTGCGGCTGCCTCTTCGTCCTCGCTTCGGCCATCTCACCCCGTCTCGGGGTGTTCATCCTCTGGGCGTTCACCGACCGGATGTCGATCGCGTTCGACAAGTGGTGGTGGGCCGCGCTCGGATTCATCTTCCTGCCATGGACCACGCTGGCGTTCGCGCTGGTCTACGCGCCGGTGCAGGGCGTGACCGGCTTCGGCTGGGTGATCGTCGCGTTCGCGTTCGTCGTCGATCTCTCGGTGCACTTCGGGAGCGCGAAGTCGCGCAACCGCAACGACGCCGCGATCACCTGACGGGCGTATTTGTGCACTCGACGGGTCCAGCCACCCCCTGAGTGCACAAATAGGACGGTTGATCGCGCCCGAGCGGTAGGGTCCGCGGCGTGCGCTTCGGCCTCCACGTCCCGCAGCTCGGCGCTCTCGCCGAGCCCCGGGCGCTCGTCACCCTGGCCCGGCGCGCCGAGGCCGCCGGGTGGGACGGCTACTTCATCTGGGACCACGTCATGCATCGCGGCGACCCCGACGCAGCTGATCCGTGGGTGGCACTCGGCGCGATCGCCGTGAGCACCGAACGCCTGGTGATCGGACCGATGATCACGCCACTCCCTCGGCGCCGGCCGTGGAAGGTCGCGCGCGAGACCACGACGCTCGACCGGCTCGCCGGCGGTCGCACCGTCTTCGGGGTCGGGATCGGGACCGACGAGTACGGCGAGTTCACGAAGTTCGACGAACCCGCGACCGAGAACCGCTCGCGGGCGGCGTTGCTCGACGAGGGGCTCGAGGTGATCACCACGCTCTGGCGCGGCGAGCGCGCGACGCATCATGGCGCGCACTACACGATGGACGACGTGGTGCAGACCCCGACCCCGCTCCAGCAACCGCGGATCCCGATCTGGTGCGCCGCTGTGTGGCCCAACGTCGCGCCGTTGCGTCGGGCGGCCCGGTGGGACGGCGTCGTACCCGTCGGCCGCGTGACGCCGACCGAGGCGGCCGAGCTCATGGACGAGGTCCGAACGCACCGGCACGCGGCGACGCCCTTCGATTTCGCGCTTCCCAGCTCGGCGGGCGATGCCGATGCGCTCGCGGACTACGCCGCGGCGGGCGTCACGTGGTGGCTGCACTCGATCCCGCCGAGTGCCGAGCTCGCCGAGACCCTCGGGATCGTGGACGCCGGCCCGCCGGGACTGCCCACCTGATTCGGGACCGGCACCGCTCGGTACGCTGCTGGGACACGAACGAGGAGTAGCCCATGACCGCCGACGCACGAGCCGACCTCCCCGATGCCCCGCGCTGGCAGGGCGTCAACCACCTCGCCCTGATCACCCCCGACATGGACGCGACCGTCCGCTTCTACGACGGCGTCCTCGGGATGCGGCTCGTCGCCACGATGATGGCTGGGCCGATGCGCCACTACTTCTTCGAGATCGCGCCGGGGAACACCGTGGCGTTCTTCGAGGTCGAGGGAGCGGAGACGTTCGCCAAGGGTGCAGGAGCACCGTCGGACTTCACGATCCAGTTCGACCACCTCTCGTTCGACGTTCCTGACGAGGCCGCGCTCGAGACGCTTCGCAAGCGGATCCTCTCGGCCGGGTCCGAGGTCACCGAGGTCGTCGACCACGGGATCTTCCGATCCGTGTACTTCACCGACCCGAACGGCATCGCGCTCGAGGCGTCATGGTGGGTCGTCGACGCGACGGCACGACCCGGCTACGACGACGAGACCGCCTTCACCGATCCCGACCCGGTGCCCGCGGCGCGCGAGCTGCGCGCTGGGCGACTCGACTCCGTGCCGACGACCCACCTCGTCTGAGTGGGCGGCCGATGCTCGGACCTGCCAAGGACCGGCGCTACTGGGTGATGTCGAACGCGCCGCGCATGTCGGGGTGGATGCGGCAGAAGTAGGTGTACTCGCCCGGCGGGAGATCGGCCGGGGTCTGCCACGAGATCGTGCCGGCCGTCGGCGGTCCCGCGACACCGAGCTGCCCCGAGTCGAACTGCACGTCGGCGTCCGCGAGCGGGTACGCGATCCCCGTCTCCTTGTTGCACGGCGCCTTGCATGCGGTGATCGAGTGCCAGATCCCGTTGAGCTTCGGTGCGTCGTTGTTCACGAACGTGAGTTGCTGGCCCGCCTTGACCGACGGGATCGTCTTCGTGGCACTCGTCATGTCGCCGATGCCGTAGATGAAATCGTCGATCCCGATCGGTTGGCTCTGCGCCACCGGCGTGAACTTCGTCGCGTTCGGGAGCACTGCCGTGGTTCCACCGTGGTTGTCGTTCTCCGGGAGGTGTCCGTGGGTGAGGATCCCCGGCTGGTTGACGTCTGTCGTGAACGGGTCACGACCCGTCGTCCCGTCGGCCATCCAGACGACCATGATCCCCATCGACTCGTACCACGACGCACGCTTCGTGTCGTAGGTCGCGGTGATGCGCATCTGGTCACCCTGCTTCACCTGCACCTGCCAGTCGGGACGAGTGCCGGTCATCGACACGTCCCAGCTCACGGCACCCGCCGGTTCGAAGTACTTCGCGTCGGATTCGAACGCGTGCGCGGTCTGCCCGGCGCGGTCGACCCACAGGTCGGTGTGCAAGCCACCGGGATGCAGGTGACCCGCAGTGCCGAGGAGCACGCTGTCGCGGTCGACCGTCCAGACGTTCTTCGGTGGACGACCGTGGTATGGGTCCTGCGCCTGGTCGGGATACGTGAACGTCCCGTTCGTGCCACTGCCCTTCAGCACGTCGAACACCGGGTAGATGCCGCCGCGCTGCACATCCATCCAGATCGGGCGCGCCGGCGTGATCGCGGCTGCCTCGGGGGCGCTCGACGGCACGAAGTCGATGTCGTACGTGATGTAGACGGTGAACGGGTTCGGGGTGAGGTCGTGCAGCATGTAGTTGATGTCCCACTGGTCCGCCGCGAAGTACGGGTACCCGTAGCCCTTCGGCAGCCGCATCGTCGTCTTCTCTTCACCGGCAGCGAAGAACGCGCCCGACCCGCGGGTCAGGTCGCGCGGCGCGGTCTTCGTGCCCCACACGCCATGGTGGAGGTGCACGATGTCGACCGCCGGCACCTTCCCGTTCTCGAGGCGCAGGTTCGGCTTGATCGCGACGATGTAACCGTCGACCGTCGGCTTCGGCACCTCAGCGTCACTGAACGCGATGTTGTTCTGGCCCGGCTCGATCTTCACGGGGCCATAGCGGAACTTCAGGTGCTGCACTCCGGGCTGGTCCGAGGCCCACACCGCCTGCTTGGGTCTCGACGACGCGGCGCTCGGCACGGCGACGGCGACCGTCAGGGCGCCGACGAGCGGCACCAGCACGACACCGAGCCAGCGCGCGAACGTCCCTCTCCGCAGATGCATCACTGCAGCGTACAGACGTGCGACGGGATCCCTCAGGCGCCCGTGAGGTTCGCCCAGGTCCCGAGCACGTCGCGAGGGCGTTCGGTGAGCTCCGCCGCGGTGAGCGGCTTGGCAAACAGGTGGCCCTGGGCGTGATCGCACCCCAGCGTGCGCAGCTCGGCCAGCTGCTCAGCGGTCTCGACCCCTTCAGCGGTGGCGTGCAGCCCGAGCGCGTGGGCCAGGCTCACCACCGCGGAGACGATGGCCGTGTCCTCGGCGTTGTCCCCGAGGCCGCTCACGAAGCTCTGATCGATCTTCAACGCCTCGACCGGGAACCCCTTGAGATGACTGAGCGACGAGTAGCCGGTGCCGAAGTCGTCGACCGCGAGGTGGATGCCCTGGTTCCGCAGCACGCGGAGCGCACTGGCCGCGGACTCTGTGTCGTGCATCAGCGCGGTCTCGGTGATCTCGAGCCAGAGCCGGTCGGGATCGAGACCGCTCCGCTCCAACGTGCGCTCGATCTCGCCGGGGAGCGACGGCTCCGCGAGCTGCCGCGGTGAGAGGTTCACGCTGATCCCCAATGCCGGCACCTCTGGATCGGCGGCGGCCCACCGAGCTGCCTGCACGCACGCCGCGTCGAGCACCCAGGCTCCGATCGGCACGATCAGCCCGGTCTCCTCGGCGAGACCGATGAAGTCGATCGGGCTCAGGAGCCCCCGCTCCGGGTGGTTCCACCGCAGCAGCGCTTCGAATTGCGTGACGCGTCCGGTCTCGAGCTCGAGGATCGGCTGGTAGCGCACCTCGAACTCACGGCGAGCGAGGGCGCGGTGAAGCGCGTTCCCGGTGTGCAGGTGCTCGAGCGTCCGTGCCCGCACGCGCTCGTCGAAGAACGCGGCGCGGGCACGTCCGGCGTCCTTGGCGCGGTACATCGCCGTGTCGGCATCGCGCACCAACGTCTGGGGCGTCTCGGTGCCGTGTCCGGACAGTGCGATCCCGATGCTCGTGGTGACGAAGACCTCGCCCTCGGTGAGCAGGATGGGGCGCGCGACCTCCACGAGCACGCGCTGGGCGAGTGTCATGACCGCGTCGGGATCCGCGACCCGGTCGCAGAGGATCGTGAACTCGTCGCCACCGAACCGAGCGATTGCGTCCGTCGGTCGGAGGATCCGGCGCAGTCGGTGCCCGATCGTGACGAGGAGCTGGTCCCCGGCTTCGTGGCCGAGGCTGTCGTTGATCACCTTGAAGTGGTCGAGGTCGAGGAACAGCACGGCCACCCGAGAGCGCTGTTGGCTCGCGTCGTCGAGCGCGACGTCGAGCCGGTTCAGGAACGACACCCGG
>JBBQFJ010000060.1:0-19109 GCA_038321755.1 Acidimicrobiia bacterium
TCCGGTGAGGTGTCGTCCGGTGAGGTGTCGTCCGGTGAGGTGACGGGCACGTGAGACGGACTCCTCGGGGGAGGGGCGAGGGGCGAGGGACGGGGAGGTGTGGCTCGGTGCAGGAAGTGTCCCCGATGCGGGTGCTCAGGCGAGGGATCCGCGGTCCTCCCGCCTGCGGTTGCGCGTAGAGTGCGCGCATCCACGCTCGCCGTCCTGCGAGCGGGAGGGGGGATCCGCATGTCGACCAAGCGTCACCGCCGAGGCCGTGTCGTCGCACTCGTGGTCGCGAGCGCGCTCGCGGCGGCGACGTCCGTCGCCGTCGCCGCGCCCGCCGGTGCGGACCGGGCCGGCTCGACGGCGTCCCGCGCCTCGGCAGCACCCAAGCAGGGTGGAACGGTCGACTTCGGTCTCGAGGCCGAGACGAGCGGCGGGTTCTGTCTTCCCGACGCCACGTTGGCCGCCTCGGGCCTCCAGGTCGTGAACGCGATCTACGACACGCTCGTCACGATCAACGCGAAGGGCCAGTACGTTCCGTATCTCGCGAAGGCCGTCGAGCCGAACGCCGACTACACGCAGTGGACGATCACGCTTCGCCCGGGCGTGCAGTTCCACGACGGAACGCCCCTCGACGCCGAAGCCTTGAAGCTGAACCTCGACACCTACCGAGGCAAGAACCCGATCATCGTTCCCCGGCTCAACGTGTTCATCTGGTCGCCCGTGGCCAGCGTCGATGTGACCGGGCCGCTCTCGGTCGTGGTGACGACCAAGGTGCCGTGGGTCGCGTTCCCGGCGCTGCTCAGCGCTCGCGGTTCGGTGGGCATCGTGGCCCCCGCGCAGCTCACGAGCCGTGAGGCGTGCGCGACGAACATGATCGGCACCGGCCCGTTCGAGTTGGTCTCATGGCGCCAGAACGAGTCGCTCACGGTCAAGAAGAACCCCAACTACTGGCAGAAGGGCCTTCCCTACCTCGACGGCATCGTGTTCCACCCGCTCCCGGAGAGCCAGAGCCGTGTGAACGGGCTCCAGAGCGGCGACCTCGATCTCTTCACGACGTCGAACTCGTTGAGCATCGCAGACCTCAAGGACAAGGCCGCCGCCGGGGACATCAAGCTCATCATCTCGGACAAGGGGGCGGAGACGGCGTTCGCGTTGCTGAACAACTCGAAGCCGCCGTTCAACGATCCGATCGCTCGCCGAGCGGTCGCCATGGCGGGCGATGCGCGCGAGACGAACACGATCCGCAACAAGGGACTCAACACGATCTCGACCGGTCCGTTCCCGCCCGACAACCCGGCATACGTCAAGAACAACACGCGCCTCCACGACGTGAAGGGTGCCAAGAAGCTGAACGCGGAGTACGCGAAGAAGAACGGCGCGCCGATCTCGTTCGAGTACCTCACGAACCCCGAACCCGACACGGTCGCGATCGCGCAGCTGTTCAAGGAGCAGGAGGCGAAGGCCGGCATCAACGTCACGATCCGGACGGTCGACCAGGCGACACTCGTCAACGAGGTGATCGGCGGCAGCTACCAGAGCGCGGGCTTCCGCTTCTTCCCCGGCGGTGACCCCGACGGGCAGTACGTGTTCTGGCACAGCGGCTCGCCGGTGAACTTCAGCCGCATCAACGATCCCAAGGTCGATCAGCTGTTCGACCAAGGTCGTTCCGAGCCGGATCCGGCGAAGCGGACCGCCATCTACCGCGAGCTCAACAAGTACTTCGGCAAGCAGCTCTTCGACCTCTGGAGCTGGTACACGCTCTGGGCCGTCGCGGCGCAGAAGAACGTGCAGGGCCTGACCGGTCCGGCGCTCCCGGACGGAGGTGGGCGTCCGTTCTCGCTCTTCGCCGGGGTCGTCCCCGTCCTGGGGATCTCGAAGAGCTGAAAGTCGTCGAGCTACGTGCCGACTGACGCGACGAGCTCCTCGCTCACCGACCAGAGGCGGGCTGCGATCGCATCGTCCCGCGCGAGCTTCGTCGGCGTCGACGGCTTGCACTTGTAGAAGTAGCCGCCCGTCGTGTCGGCGACGTCCGGTGACGACGCGAGCCAGATCGACGTGCGCGCGCCCTTCTCGGGGCTGATCGCCGCCGGGCGAGCGATGAGCATCGTGAGCTCTCCCAGGCGGCCACCGTCGCCGTCGCGTCCGAAGCGGCTCGCGACGAACCCTGGGTGCAGGGCGTTGACGGTCACCTCGGCAGGATCGACTCGTCGGGCGAGCTCCCGCGTGAAGTAGATGTTCGCGAGCTTGGTCCTGCCGTAGACGCGAAACGCCTTGTACGCCCGTTCGGATTGGAGGTCGGCGAAGTCGAGGCCGGACCCGACGTGCTTGTGCGCGTGCGAGGACACCACGAGGATCCGCGATGGTGCGCTCGCCCGAAGTCGATCGAGGAGGAGCGACGTGAGCAGGAAGGTGCCGAGGTGGTTCACGCCGAACGTCGTCTCGAAGCCGTCCTCGGTGAGGCCACGCTGCTGCTGCACGAGGCCGGCGTTGTTGACCAGGACGTCGATCCGATCGTGCGACGCGAGGACCTGTTCGCTGAAGCTGTGGATCGACGCGAAGCTGGCGAGATCGAGCGACATCACCTCGACGGCGTCACTGCCTGAGCGTTCCCGAATGTCGGCGAGCGCATCTGCACCACGGGTGGCGTCGCGAGCGGTGAAGACGACGTGTGCCCCCTGCCGGGCGAGCCCGACCGCCGTCTCCTTGCCCACCCCGGCGTTCCCGCCTGTGATCACGACCGTCTTCCCGCCCATCGCCCGGTCGATCTCGCCGTCGATCTCGCCTGCACCGGCCATGGGCGCAGGCTAGCGGCGCGCCGAATCGGCCTCCTGGGTACGGTGGGCTGCCTGGGTACGGTTGGGTGATGGATGAGCTGGCGGGACGGGTAGCGGTCGTCACTGGTGGGGCGAGCGGCATCGGGCGCGCGCTCGCGGTGCGCTTCCTGCGCGAGGGGATGCAGGTCGTGCTCGCCGACGTCGAGGAAGGCGCGCTCGCGTCGACTGCCGCGGAGCTCGCCGGGCTGGGCGAGGTGCTCGCGGTCACGACGGACGTGACCGATCCGGCAGCCGTCGACCAGTTGCGGGACGCGACAGTGGAACGTTTCGGCGTCCCGTTCGTGGTGTGCAACAACGCCGGCGTCGGTGGGTTCGGTGACTTCACGTGGGAAGGACCGCTCGCCGCGTGGAAGTGGATCCTCGACGTGAACGTCTTCGGCGTCCTGCACGGTGTGCGCGCGTTCGTACCGCTGCTGGTCCAGGCCGACGCCGGTCATGTCGTCAACACGGCGTCGCTCGCCGGACTCCAGGGCGCGCCGGGGATGGGGCCGTACTGCGCGTCGAAGCACGCGGTGCTCGGAATGTCGGAATCACTCCAGCACGAGCTGACGCTGCGGGGCTCGCAGGTGAAGGTGCACGTGCTCGCACCCGGGTTCCTCCGCACCGCGATCCACGAGTCGGCGCGCAACTGGCCGGACCACCTCGGGCCGCCGCCGGACCAGGAGAGCGACGCGTCGCAGGTGGTCCAGGGGATCGTCACAGGCCTCGTCGAATCCGGGTTGCCGCCCGAGGCGTTGGCCGATGCGCTCCTGCATGCGCTCGACGACGGACGGTTCTTCGTGACGACGCACCCGGAGCGGGCCGAGCAGTACATCGAGCTGCGCGGCGCGACGGTTGCGGGCGCCGACCCGGTGATGACCGACTTCAACTGAGCTCGCCCGCGACATGACCGAGACCTTCGCGCCGGACGGTCGGAGCTGGCCGCACTCGCTCCGGTCGTTCGCGTCTCGCGACTTCCGGCTGCTGTGGTTCGCCGCGATCGTGTCGAGCAGCGGTACGCAGATGCAGCTCGCTGCACTCGGGTGGGTCGTGGCGCTCCTGACGGGGAGTGCGGCGAAGGTCGGATTGATCGCGTTCGCCGGCGTGATCCCGCTCGTCGTGCTGAGCCCGGTCGGCGGGTCCTTCGCCGATCGCTTCCCGCGTCGCAAGGTGCTGCTGATCACCCAGACCGTGCAGATGGTGCAAGCCTTCGTGCTGTGGGGCACCTGGGTCGCCGGCATGCGCTCGTTCTGGCTCCTCTTCTTCCTCGCCATGGTGGGTGGGATCAGCGCAGCGTTGAACGCCCCCGTGTGGCAGGCGTTCATCCCATCGCTCGTGCCACGTCGCGACCTGCCGAACGCGGTGATGTTGAACTCGACGCAGTTCAACATCTCGAAGGCACTCGGGCCGGTCGTCGCCGGGCTGCTGCTCGTCAACACCGCGGGCGCGAGCTGGTGCTTCCTGCTGAACGCGTTCAGCTTCGCGTTCGTGCTCGTCGCGCTGCTGATGATGCACGGCCCCGCGCCGGGAGCCGTCGCGCCCGTCGCCGGAAGAGGCGGGTACTGGCGCGACTTCACCGAAGGGCTCGCCTACGTCCGACGCGAACCGGGGTTGCGCACCGCGATCGGCACGAACGCGTTCACGGCGTTCGTGAGTCAGCCGATCGTCCCGCTGATCCCGGTGATCGCGCTCGACATGTTCGACGCGACCGCCGTCGAATACGGGCTCCTGGCGAGCGCGTTCGGACTCGGCGCGATCTTCGGGGCGGTGATCCTCGGTCGACTCGACGGTCGCCGGCTCCCGAGCGTCATCCTGACGACGGGGTTCCTCGTCTACACGGCGTTCGTCGTCGCGCTGGGCCTCGCTCCCGCGTTCGGTGCCGGGGTCGTCGCGCTCGTTGGTGTCGGTGCCGGCTTCTTGATGGTCATCGCCACGAACAACAGCTGCATCCAGCACCTGTCGTCCGACGGCATGCGGGGACGGGTGATGGGGATCTGGCTCACGAGCTTCGGACTCTTCAACCCGCTCGGCGTGCTCGTGCAGGGAGTCCTGGCCGACGCGATCGGCATCCGCGTCGTGCTCGTGGTCGACGGCGTGCTGCTCGGGTTGTTCCTCGCGTGGTCGCGTGCGAAGCACTTGCTGCGTCGCCTCGACACCGAAGAGGCGACCGCCAACCTCAACGTCGGCCCCGTCGACCCCGAGGAGAACGCCTGACCGGCCGACTTTCGGCTTCTTGGCACGCTGGATGTTGCTCTGCGCCGTTCAGCGTGCCAAGAACGCTGCGGGAAGGGTGGGCTTCAGGGGGTGGGTCTTCAGGGGGTGGATCCTCAGGGGGTGAGGGTGATCGCGCGCTCGGGGCAGTTCGCCTCGCCGACGCGCGCTTGCTCTTCGAGCTCGGGGGGCAGCTCGGTCACGAGCAGCTCACAGTGCCCACGATCGTCGGGGGCGTAGACGTCGGGTGCGAGCGCGTAGCACCGGCCATGACCGACACAGGTGCCCGAGTCGACGGCGACCTTCATTCGGCGCCTCCCCCTTCGGTCGGGCCGGGTGTGAAGACGAGAGGGAGGTGCTCGACCGTGCGCAAACCGTCGGCGTACTCGAGCGTCGTGTCGGGTGGGAGCGCGTAGTCGGGGAGCCGCCGGTGCAGCTCTTCCAGCGCGACGCGGAGCTCGAGCCGCGCGAGGTGCGAGCCGAGGCAGCGATGGATCCCCCCGCCGAACGAGAGGTGCCGGTTGTCGTGCCGATGAAAGTCGACGGTGTCGGCGTGGGTGAACTCCGAGTCGTCGGTGTTCGCGGAACCGATGAGCACCGTGACCGTCGTACCTGCCTGCAGCTGCTCCCCGGCGATCTCGGTGTCGGTCGAGAGGACGCGACGGACGCCGGGGACCGGCGTCTCCCAGCGCAGGAGCTCTTCGATCGCCGCGGGGATGAGCAATGGATCGTCGACGAGCTCGCTGCGGTGCTCGGGGTGCTGGGCGAGGTAGGCGACGCTGCACGTGAGCGTCGCGGTGACGGTGTCGAGGCCAGCGATGAGGAACAGGAAGCAGATGTCGAGGATGTCGTGGTCGGACAGCTGATGGCCGTCGACCTCGGCGCCGAGCAACCGGGTGATGAGATCCGCGCGCGGTTCGACGCGGCGCGCCTCGATGATCGGTTCGAAGTACGAGTAGATCTCCTGGGCCGCGCGCTTGCGGACGGTGTCGGCCTCGCGTCCGACCATGCCGGGCGGTCGGATGATGTCGTCCTTGATCCGGAGGAAGAGCGGCAGGTCGTCCTGGGGCAGGCCGAGGAGCGCGAGGAACACGGTGCACGGGAGCGGCACGGCGAACGCGTTGTTGAACTCGACCTCGCCGTCGGCGATGAAGGCATCGACCAGCTCGTTGGTGAGGCGACGGACCTCGGTCTCGAGCAGCGCGATCTCGCGCGGTGCGAAGAACGGGTCGAGCAGCTTGCGGTACTTCAGGTGGTCCGGTGGATCGATCTGCAGCGGGATCAGGGGCCGGACGTTGCCGAGCGCGATGGCGTCCATGTCGGAGGAGAACGTGTCGGCGCCTCGCAGCGCCTGCATGACCCCGTCGTGGCGGGTCAGGAGGACCGAGTCATCCGCGGTCCGGATGACCGGGGCGTGCTCGCGCATCATCTGGTACACGGGCTGCGGGCACGCCGCCATGTCGTCGACGAACAGCCCGTCACCGAGGCTGGGAGTCTCGGGATGCGCGTCAGCCATGCGGGCCTCCACAAGAGAACGAACCTGACGAAGACGTCAGGTTAGCGCCGGGCGGGACCGGCTCGTGCAGGCGACCGCGCTGGCGAAGCTTCAACCGAGCAGGGGACGCAGGCGCGTCGCGAGCAGCTCGAGGTGCCGGTCGACGAGGTCGTCGGGCATGCCGGCGATGCTCGCCCAGCAGTAGATCTCTTCGACCGGGAGGCCGTCGGTGAGCTCGCGGACGCGCACCGCAGCGTCGTCGGGCGTGAGCACCTCGAAGCGCGCCGGCCGGTCACCACTCGGGGTCCGCCACCGGTCGGGATCGATCGGGCGCGGTGCGTCGCGTCCGGTCCCTTCCACCATGTACGCGTTGTACGTGTCCCACTGGTACGCGAGGTGATCGCGCACGCGCGGCCAGGCGGCATCAGGGTCATCCGCGAGCACGATGCTCACGGCGCCGGCCATCCGCGCGGAGTCGGGATCGTGGCCACCCTCGACCAGGCCGGCGCGGTACGGCTCGAGCAGCGCACGGTCGAGCGACAGCAACCCCTCGCCGAGGACCCCGGCACGGCGCGCGCCCTTCGGGCCCTGGTAGCCCATCCAGATCGGGAGTGGATCCTGCAGTGGAGGCGGTGTCACCGCACCCGCTCGCCAGAGACGCCGCACCTCGCGTGCGCACTCGTCGGTGAGGGAGTACCGCCGATCGATGTCGGCGCGGTACGCCGCGAACTCGGGCACCCGGTAGCCGGCCCCGAGACCGAGCTCGAGCCGCCCGCCGCTGAGGAGGTCGACGATGGCCGCCTCCTCGGCGACCTGGACGGGGGGTCGGAGCGCGGCCAGGTACACGGCGGTCCCGAGGCGGATGCGGCTGGTCACCGCGGCGACGCCGGCGAGAAAGGTCAGGGGCTGCGGCAGGTAGCCGTCCTCGAAGAAGTGGTGCTCCGAGCACCAGACCGAGTCGAGCCCGAGCCGCTCCGCCTCGACGCAGCGCTCCAGGCTCGTGGCGTAGTGCTCGGCCCAGGGTCGGGCCCAGCGCGGCGGGTTCCGCAGGTCGAGAGAGCAGCCGACACGCACGCGCGGAACCGTACTCCGGGCCGGGAATTCGCGACCCGGGGCCGAAATCGAGTCCCGGCTCCGTCGTTGCCGGGAGTGTGACGTACGTCGACCTGCTCGTTCCACCCCCAGATCACGTGTTCGGGGCCGGTGGCGCTGTCTGCCCCGCCCCAGCCTACGGACGGCTGTCCGCCGGCCCCGTCGCGTGAACGCTGAGGACGACGAGCCGGACGGCCGCGGTGACGGTTGCGATCAGCGAGACTGAGAGGCGATGGGGCGAGCCGAAGCGTTGCATCAGAACTCCGAGGAACCCGATTCGCCCGACGACGGCGAGCTCGTCGCACGAGCTCGCCGCGACCCGGGCGCGTTCGGCGCGCTCTACCGGCGCTACGTCGAGCGCATCTACTCCTTCGCGCACCGGCGCACCTGGAACCGTGAGGCCGCCGAAGACGTCACCGCCGCGACCTTCGAGCGGGCCTATCGGCATCTCGATCGCTTCGATCCCTCCGGCGCGGGCTTCGGGCCGTGGCTGTTCCGCATCGCGGCGAACGAGCTCGTCGACCACTACCGCCGGGAAGGGCGCTCCAAGACCCGTCGGGGACAGCGAGCGCTGCGCGCCCTCGCGGACGAGGCGACCATCGACGATCATGATCACCTCGAGCGCGAAGAAGAGGTCGATCAGATGCTCGAGGCGCTCACGACCTTGCGGCCGCGATACCAGCAGGTCCTCACGCTCCGGTACCTCGGGGGGCTCAGCCCCGACGACGCGGCCAAGGCGATGGGCTGTTCCAAGCCGGTGCTCGCCGTGACCCTGCATCGCGCCCTGAGCGCGCTGAAGCGCTCGTACGAGCGCGGGGGGACGGCCCGATGAAGGCCGCCCGCACGCGCGTCTCGCGTCGAGAGCTGCGCGCCCTCCTGCTCGAGGCTGCGGAGCATCCGGTCGTGGACGCGCGACCGAACTTCCTCACGGGGCTCGACGCCCGGCTCGGGGCGCAGGTGCCGCCGGGTCGTCTCATCGCGCTCCCGCGGCGCACCCGCCGTGCTCGTGTCCCCGTGCTCGCCACCGGGGTCGCCGCGGCCGCGGCCGCCGCGGTGCTCCTCGGCGCCCTCACCGGCGTCTACGGGCGCGGCGTCGAAGATCGTGCGCTCGCGCTCGCCGTCGCCGTCGACACGACGGTGCAGCTCCCCGACGGCAGCACGGTCGCGGGCGTGCGCGGCGCGGCCCTCCCGGACGGTGCCGTCGTCCGCACCGGCCCCAACGGCCGGTGCTCGGCGGGCGACGTCGACTTCGGTCCCGGCATCGAGGCACTCGTCGACTCCGGGCGCCTTCGTCTGCGTCCGGCCGCGTCCGCAGCAGCAGCACCGACTCCGGCGACCGGAGGGACGGCCGCGATCACTGCGTCGGACCCGGTCCCACCCGCGGTACCCATCACGACGGCGCCCACGACCACGACGCCCACGACTCGCCCGGTCCCGGCCCGATCGCCCGTCACGGCGCCCGGGGACCTGGTCCGGGCCGGCTCCGAGGCGCCCCGAAGTGGTCACTGACACCGCTCCCACCGACCGACCGGTCGCGCGGATGATTCCCCCTCAACCGCACGCACCACACGGCCGATCACTGGTCACGATGGCAACGAACCGCAAGCGCCTGGTCCTCTGCTGCGCGGTGGCGGCGCTGATCGCCCTCGGTGCCGCATGTGCACCGCCGCCGCCGCCGGCCCCGGCTGGCCGCGTGCCGATCATGGGGGCCTCTGCCCTCACGCCACTCCAGCTCTGGTCCTGGTTCACCGGGCGTTCGCCCCAGCCGGCGGGTCCGTACGCCGCGACCGTCGACGCCGGAACGCTGGCCCACCTCTACGTCGAGGAGGGCGCGGCCGAAGGGGTCACGGGCGATGTCGCGTTCATCCAGGGGATCGTCGAGACCGGTTGGTATCGCTTCACCGGCTCGGTGCCGGCGTGGATGAACAACTTCGCCGGGATCGGCGCCACCGACTCCAACCCCGCGCCCGCGGCGTTCCCCGACGCACGCACCGGGGTGCGCGCGCAGATCCAGCACCTTCGGGCCTACGGAGACGCCGGCGCGAGCGTCTGTGCGGCGCCGCCGCTCCACAACGCGTGCGTCGACCCACGGTTCAGCCTCGTCGCACCGAAGGGCAAGGCGCCCACCTGGAACGTGATGGGCAACGGGAACTGGGCCACCTCGACCACCTACGCGTCGACGATCCTCCGTCTCTACAACGAGGCGCGCGCGTTCAACGGTCTTCCTCCCGCCTGAGATCTGGCCGCCTGAGATCTGGCCGCCTGAGATCTGGCCGCCTGAGATCTGGCCGCCTGAGATCTGGCGGCCTGGGCCCGACCCGGAGCTCGACCCGCACGGGGAGGTGGTCGGAACCGACGCCCGGCAGCACCCGTCCGTCCTCGACCTCGACGTCACCCGGTCGGTAGAGGACATGGTCGATCTGACTGTGCGGGTGGGCCGCAGGCCACGTCCGTCCCCTGACGCCGCGCTTCCAGCCGCGCATGATCGCGATGACCCCGGGACCCCAGAAGTTGCAGTCGCCCGCGACGACCGTCGGCGTCCCCGGCGGTGGGACGAGCGTCGCGAGGCGGCGGAGCTGCTGCGGAGGGCCGAACGGCAGCCGTGAGGTCAGATGCACGGCGATGAGGCGGAGCGGCGCGCCGTCGAGGTCGAGCTCGACGTCGAGCACGGTGCGAAGCGGCGCGGAATCGAGCGGGGTGGGACCGACGACGAGGGCGCCCACCCGGCGGGTCGGCACCCGCGTGAGCACGCAGATGCCGGACTCGGCGGTGCCCTGCGGATCGAGACGGGGCGAACCCGGGTCTTCACTCGTCGGACCGGTCGCCTCGTAGAAGACGTCGTATCCCAGCAGGTCGGCGGCCTCGTCGACCGGCCCGCGCGATGCATCGGGACGGAGCGCCTCCTGGATGACGACGACATCGGCGTCGAGCGACGCGATCGCGGCGGTGACGTCGTACGGCGGCCGCGGCGGAGGCACTGGTCGTACACCGAAGTGCGTGTTGAACGTCGCGAGGGAAAGCGTCGACATGGGCCGGGAACGCTACTGCCCCGGCGCGACGGGTTCGATGGGCTCAGTCGTGGGCCGGGAGTCGGACGACGAACCGCGCCCCGCCGAGCGGTCCATCCTCGACTTCGACGGTTCCGCCCTGACGCTCCACGATGGCGCGCACCATCGCGAGCCCGAGGCCGACCCCGCCGGCGTCGCGGCTGCGACCTTCGTCGAGACGCGTGAACCGCTCGAACACGCGCGCTCGGTCCTCCGGTGCGACGCCGGGTCCGTCGTCGTCGACGGTGAGCACGACGTGGTCGCCGACCTGCGTGAGCGCGACCGCGACCGATCCCCTCGCGTGTCGGCACGCGTTGTCGAGCAGGTTCGCGACCACCCGCGCGAACTGCGCGCTCGTGCCCGAGACGCGCCCGGCGAGCACGCGCGAGGTGTCGACCGGGACGCGTCGCGATCGAGCCGTCTCCTCGAGCACGACCTCGTCGAGGTCGACCGCGACGGGCGTGGGCTCGGCGCCCTCCTCGGTGCGGGCGAGCTCGAGGAGCTCGGTCACCGCCTGCTCGAGGCGCTCGTCCTCCGCGAGCACGCGGTGCGCCACCCTCGGCCAGTCGGCAGCATCACCGCGCCGGAGGGCGACCTCGAGCTGGGCCCGGATCACCGCGACGGGGCTCCGCAGCTCGTGGGAGGCGTCGGAGACGAAACGCCGTTGTCGCAACGAGGTCTCCTCGAGCCGGTCGAGCATCGAGTTCATGGTCCGGGCGAGGCGGCCGACCTCGTCGTCGGTGTTCGGCTCGGGGACGCGGCGATGGATGGTCGATCCCGTGATGGCGGCGGCCTCGGCCCGGATGGCCTCGACCGGCTTGAGCGCCCGCCCGGTCAGCCACCACGTCAGGAACGCGAGCAGCGCGACGAGGATCGGTACGCCGATCACCAGCGCCCCGGTGATGCTGTCGACCGTGCTGTTGACCTCCGACAGCGAGTTCTCGGCGACGAGGGTGATCGTGCCCTCGGCCGTGTCGACCTGTCGCTGTGCCCGCACCTGCGGATCGTCGGGGGGGAGCGGTCGAGGTCGCCCGTTGGCGCCCGGGAGGTTCACGCGCTGCCCGCCCGGCCCGCTCGCCTGGACCAGGGGCGTGCCGCCTCGTCCGGAGGTCGGGATGGTGACGTTGTTGGGGTCGACGCCCCGCTCGAGCTGCGTCGCGATGGCGTCGAGCTGCTGCTGGTTCGTCTGCTCGATCTCGGCGGCGAGGTTGTCGTGTACGGAGCGCACGAGGCCGAACGACGCGACCGCGAGCGCGACCGCGAACAGTCCGGCCGCCGCAAGGGTGACGCGGACCCGGACCGTGCGGAGCCGAGTCACGGTCAGGCCGGGTCGGCGCAGAGGCGGTAGCCGGCACCGCGCACCGTGCGGATGAGCTGGGTCCCGAACGGCTGGTCGAGCTTCTTGCGGAGGTAGCCGACGTAGACCTCGATGACGTTCGGGTCGCCTGCGAAGTCGATGCCCCACACGTGATCGAGGATCTCGCTCTTCGACGCGACGGTGCCGTCGCGTCGGATGAGGTACTCGAGCAGTGAGAACTCCCGTGCGGTCAGCGTCACCTCGGCGTCGCCGTGGCTCGCCTTGCGCGACGCAGGGTCGAGACGGAGTGGGCCGTACTCGAGCACGGAGGGCCGCGGCGGTGCGCCGCGCCGGAAGAGCGCGCGCAGGCGGGCGAGGAGCACGACGAAGGAGAACGGCTTGGAGAGGAAGTCGTCCGCACCGGTGTCGAGCGCTTCCGCCTCGTCCCACTCGCCGTCCTTCGCGGTGAGCATCAGGATCGGCGTCCAGATCTCCTCCTCGCGGAGGGTCTGACAGACCTTGTAACCGTTCATGCCCGGCAACAGGATGTCGAGCACGATCGCGTCGTAGGAACCTTCCCGCGCGCGCCAGAGCCCGTCCATGCCGTCGTGGACGGCGTCCACGTCGAAGCCCTCGGCCATCAGCCCGTCACGGATCGCCTCGGCGAGGGCCACCTCGTCTTCGACCAGCAGGACGCGCATGACTGCGATTGTGCCCGGTGGGTGGGTGCTGCGCGCGGTCGTTCCTGAGAGCCGACTCAGGAAGCGAGTGGGCCGATCAGCTCCCAGAGGTTGCCGGCGGGGTCGTTCGCGAAGACGTGGCGGTCGCCGTCGAACGCGAGCGTGTTGCAGCGGACGCCAGTGGCCTCGAGCTGGGCGATCGTGGTGTCGAGCGCCTCGCCGAGACTGATCGCCGTGTGCGCCAGCTTGGACGGCGCGTGGTGCTCGTCGACCGTGAGGTGCACCTGGGAGCCGTCGTCGCCCTCGAACCAGTGGACCTGGGTCATCGCTGCGATCTCGGCGCCGGGTTCGATGCGGTGGTACCCGAGCGTCTCGAGCCAGCGTCGTTCGGCGTCGGTGCCGGAGTGCTCGGTGCCGGCCGCGTCGGCGACGGTGGGCGGGACCGAGAGGTTGATGTGGTGGAGCATCGGCATTCCACGAGCGTACGCCCGGCTCCTAGAGTCGTGGCGTGGCCACCATCCAGATCCCCGTCACCGGCGACGCGGAGGCCGATCGCCTCCTCGTCGAGTCCCCGCTCGCCCTGCTGCTCGGCATGCTCCTCGACCAGCAGGTGCCGATGGAGTGGGCGTTCAAGGGCCCGCACACCCTCCAGGAACGCATCGGCCGGCTCGATGCCGGCGCGATCGCCGCGATGGACCCCGACGACGTCGAAGCCGTGTTCCGCGAGAAGCCCGCGCTGCACCGCTACCCGGCGTCGATGGCGAAGCGCACGCACGCGCTGTGCCAGGTGCTGGTCGACGAGTACGGCGGGGACGCCGAGAACATCTGGAAGGGCGCCCGATCCGGGGAGGTGACGGGCGCGGAGCTCCTCGTCCGGCTCCGCGCGCTCCCGGGCTTCGGCGAGGAGAAGTCGAAGATCTTCCTCGCACTGCTCGCCAAGCGCCTCGGCGTGCGACCGTCCGGTTGGGAGGAGGCGGCCACGCCGTTCTCCGACACCACGAAGCGATCTGTGGCCGACATCGACTCGCCCGAATCGCTCGCCGAGGTGCGCACCTGGAAGAAGGCGCAGAAGGCGAAGGGCAAGACCAAGTCCCAGTAGGGGCAGCACCTGCCGCGGAGACCGACCCCACGGCACGCTTCTGCGGTACGCTGTGGTCCCAGCGGGTGCCGTCGGCCCCCGCAGGTCTTCCTCGCTTTCTGCACGGCCTTCCCCAGGAACTCTCCCGGGAGTCGGCCCAACCCTCCACTTCCGAGGGCGACGACGAGGCCGACCACCTCAGCAGAAAGCGAGATCCACACGTGACCACCACCTTCGAGGCGCTCGGCGTCTCGTCCGAGCTCGTCGCGGCCCTCAAGGCCGACGGCAAGGACGCCCCCTTCGCGATCCAGGCGATCGCCCTGCCCGACGCCCTCGCCGGGCGCGACATCTGCGGCAAGGCCAAGACCGGCTCCGGCAAGACCCTGGCGTTCGGCCTTCCGCTCCTCGACCGCATCGGCAAGGCCGAGCCCCGTCGCCCGCGTGCGCTGGTGCTCGCACCGACTCGTGAGCTGGCCAACCAGGTGTACGGCGTCCTCGCGCCGCTCGCCAAGGTCCGCGGCCGTGAGGTCCAGGCCATCTACGGCGGCGTCGGCTTCGACCCGCAGATCGACGCGCTGCGGCGCGGCGTCGACGTCATCGTCGGCACGCCCGGGCGCCTGATCGACCTGATGGACCGTGGCGAGATCTCCTTCGCCGACGTCGAGGTGCTCGTGCTCGACGAGGCCGACCGGATGGCCGACATGGGCTTCATGCCCCAGGTGCAGAAGATCCTCTTCCGCATGGAGGGCGACCACCAGACGATGCTCTTCTCCGCCACGCTCGACGGCGCGGTGAAGCAGCTCGTCGCCCGCTACATGAAGGATCCGGTCTTCCACGAGGTCGAGTCCGACGAGCCCACGGTCGAGGAGATGGAGCATCGCTTCCTCTTCGTGCACGACATGGACAAGGTCAAGGTTGCGGCGGCCATCGCGCGATCGGTCGACCGGACCCTGATGTTCTGCAACTACAAGCGCACGGCCGACAAGCTCGTGCGTGAGCTCCGCAAGGAAGGCATCCAGGCCGCAGCGATCCACGGCGACCTGAGCCAGGCGGCGCGCGAGAAGTCGCTCGCCGACTTCCAGGCCGGCAAGGTGCCCGTGCTCGTCGCCACCGACGTCGCGGCGCGCGGCATCCACGTCGACAACGTCGAGGTGGTCGTGCACTACGAGCCCACCGACGACCACAAGGCGTACCTCCACCGCTCGGGTCGCACGGCGCGTGCCGGCGAGGACGGCGTGGCCGTGACGCTGATGCTCTGGAACGAGGAGAACGCGATCCGCACGGTGCAGCGTCGTCTCGGTCTGTCGCTCCCGATCGTCGAGGTCTTCTCGAACGACCCGCGCTTGGCCGACCTGCGCGGCTGGGTTCCGACGGCCGACGACCAGGTCGCCGTCTAGCGCCACCGTTCGCGGCAATCCTTCGGGTCGACGCCATCCCGCGTGCGAGGATGGTCGCATGGCCCGAATCTCGGAACGGCTGCGGATCTCTCGCAAGATCGGCGCGATCACCGAGTCGGCGACCCTCGCGGTCGACGCCAAGGCCAAGGCCCTCAAGGCGCAGGGTGAGCACGTCATCGGCTTCGGTGCCGGGGAGCCCGACTTCCCGACACCCGAGCACATCGTGGAAGCCGCGGTGGAGGCGTGCTGGGACCCGGCCAGCCACCACTACACGCCGGCTGCCGGGCTCCCGGCCCTCCGCGAGGCACTCGCGGCCAAGACGCTCCGCGACTCCGGCTATGCGTGCGAGCCCAGCCAGATCATCGTGACCAACGGCGGCAAGCAGGCCGTCTACAACGCCTTCCAGGTGCTCCTCGACCCCGGCGACGAGGTGCTGCTCCCTGCGCCGTACTGGACGACGTACCCGGAGTCGATCGCGCTCGCAGACGGCGTGTCGGTGGTGTTGCCGACGACCGCGGACTCACAGTTCCGCGTCACGGTGGAGCAGCTCGAGGCGGCGCGCACCGAGCGCACGAAGGCGCTGCTCTTCGTCTCACCCAGCAACCCGACGGGTTCGGTGTACACGCCGGCGGAGGTCGAGGCGATCGGGCGATGGGCCGTGGAGCACGGCGTGTGGGTCGTGACCGACGAGATCTACGAGCACCTGACCTTCGGCGACCACGAGTTCTCGTCGATGCCGACGTTGGTCCCCGAGCTCGCCGAGTCGTGCATCGTCGTGAACGGAGTCGCGAAGACGTACGCGATGACTGGGTGGCGCGTCGGATGGATGATCGCGCCGCGCGACGTGACCGCAGCGGCCGCGAACCTGCAGTCACACTCGACGTCGAACGTCGCGAACGTCTCACAACGCGCCGCGCTCGCTGCTGTCACCGGTGATCTCTTCGCGGTCGCGGAGATGCGCGCCGCGTTCGACCGCCGCGGCAAGACGATGCACGGCATGCTCTCGGCGATCCCGGGGGTCGAGTGCCTCGAACCGCAGGGCGCCTTCTACTGCTTCCCGTCGTTCATCGGATCGCTCGGCCGACCGATTGCCGGGCGCACGCCCACGACGTCGCTGGAGCTCTGCGAGATGTTCCTCGAAGAGGTCCAGGTCGCCGTCGTTCCCGGCGAGGCGTTCGGGGCTCCGGGCTACGCTCGGTTGTCGTTCGCGCTGTCCGACGACGACCTCGCGGAAGGCGTCGGCAGGATCGCGGAGGTGTTGTCACGATGATGCGACGGATGATGCGACGGATGATGCAACGGATGATGCAACGGATGAAGCAACGCAGGCTCGTCGGCGCGTTGGTCCTTGCGGGAGCCGTGCTCATGGCGACGGTCGTCCCCGCGGGTGCGACCGTCGCCGTGAAGAAGCCCAACGCCTGCAAGGTGCTGAAGGCCTCGGAGGTCACGACCGTCACCGGGTTCACCGCGACGAAGTCGCCGACCCAGCAGCAGGGTCCGCCGGGCGCGGCGCTCTGTGCGTACACGCTCGCCGACCCGACCGTGCGAAACGTCTCGGTGTTCGTACTGCCCGGCTCGGCCACGACGGCCAAGGTCAGCTACGCGACTGCGAAAAGGGCGTTCAAGGACCAGCTCGAGCCGGTCGTCGGCTTCGGGAAGAGCTCGTTCTACGCGGGTGGCGACCTCAACACCCTGTACGTGCTGCGGGGCGACACCTTGCTGTACGTCCAGTACGTCGCGATCGGTGCCGACCCGGCCACCATCAAGGCGAACGTCGAGGCGATGACCAAGATCGCCCTGCGGCGCGTCTGACGCCGTTCCCCGGTATGACTCGGGGTTCCCGACACCCCGGCCGCTACCCTCGATTCGTGGCTCCTCGCGTCCTCGTCGCCGAACGGCTCGCCCCCCGAGGGCTCGACGCCATGCGCGAGGCCGGCCTCGAGGTCGACGAGCGCCTCGGCCTCTCGCCCGACGAGCTCCTCGACGCCGTCCGCGGCGCGGCGGCGGTCGTGATCCGCTCGGCCACCCAGATCACCGCGGAGGTGCTCGAAGCCGGCACCGACCTCGTGGTGGTGGGACGCGCCGGCATCGGTCTCGACAACGTCGACGTCGATGCGGCGACGCGCCAGGGTGTCATGGTCGTGAACGCACCGCAGTCGAACGTGCTGTCCGCGGCCGAGCACGCGGTGGCGCTCCTCCTCTCGCAAGCCCGGAACATCCCCCAGGCCGATCGCGACCTCAAGGCAGGGGAGTGGAACCGCACGCAGTGGGAGGGCGTCGAGCTCAACGGGAAGACGCTCGGTGTCGTGGGGCTCGGTCGCGTCGGCGTGCTCGTCGCGCAACGTCTGCTCGCGTTCGGGATGCAGCTCCTCGCGTATGACCCGTACGTGAGCGCGGACCGGGCGCGCCAGCTCGGCGTCCGGCTGGTCCCCGACCTGGCCGACCTCGTGCGCGACTCCGACTTCATCACCGTGCACCTCCCGAAGACGCCCGAGACGCTCGGGCTCATCAACGCGGAGCTGCTCACGCACGCCAAGCCGACGCTGAGGATCGTGAACACCGCGCGCGGCGGCATCATCGACGAAGCCGCGCTCGCCGACGCGCTGCGTGAAGGCCGCATCGCCGGCGCCGCCCTCGACGTGTTCGCCGAAGAGCCCACCACAAAGTCACCGCTCTTCGGGCTCTCCAACGTGGTGGTGACGCCGCACCTCGGTGCCTCCACCGCCGAGGCGCAGGACAAGGCCGGACAGACCATCGCAGAGATGGTGGTGCTCGCACTCCACGGCGAGTTCGTGCCGTACGCCGTGAACGTCGCGGCGAGCGAGGCGAACGCCACGGTGCAGCCGTTCCTCCCGCTGGCCGAGCGCCTCGGTCGGCTCTTCACCGCCGTGGCGGGCGCCGCGGTCGACACGCTCGAGGTCAGCTATGAGGGCGAGCTCGGCGACTACGACTGCCGAGTCCTCACCCTGGCAGTGCTCAAGGGCGTGCTCGGTGGCGTCGTCGACGAGCCGGTGTCGTTCGTGAACGCGCCGCAGCTCGCCGAAGCGCGCGGCCTCGCGGTTCGTGAGACCACATCATCCTCCGCGACGGACTTCGTCAACCTCGTCTCGCTCCGCGGCTCCGCGGGAGACCGACCGGTCCACGTCTCGGGCACCTTGTTCGGCAAGCACGCCCGTCCTCGGATCGTTGGCATCCTCGAACACAGCGTCGACATCCCGCCGTCGAGCCACATGCTCGTGGTGCGCAACGACGACACGCCCGGGATGATCGGCAAGGTCGGGACGATCCTGGGAGACGCCGAGGTGAACATCGCCGACATGGATGTCGGGACGAACGCCGAAGGCGCCTCGGCGCTGATGGTGATCACTACGTCCTCGGAGGTCCCCGATGAGGTCGTCGAGCGAGTGCGCGCGCTCGACGGAGTGCTCGACGCGAAGGCGATCGAGCTCGACTGATCAGCGCTTCGAAGCGCGGAGCCCATCCTGCTCGGCAGCGGTCGCGTCGACGTAGCAACGGTCCGGTGTCGTGCGGTCGTAGCTCTGGCCACCGGGCACGTGGTAGATCCCGCTCGCGAGCTTGGCCTTCACCGGGTGCGACGTGGGACAGGCGCCGTCGAGCGGCGCCAGCCACGCGGTCGTGCTCGCCCCAGTCGTGCTCGCCCCAGTCGAGGGAGACGTCGACGCTCGCGGCTGCGGTGGGAACGGGAACGGTTGGGGCTCCCACGACGAGCCGCTCGGCAGCTGCTGCCGCTCGATCGCGCGCCACGCCGCGTAGGCCGCGCCCGCGAGGACGCCCAGACCGATCGTGCGTCGGAACCACTGGTGCTTCGCCATCGCGGAGATTGTCGCACGCACCGTGGCGCCTCCATCGCCAATCGGCCCTGCCAATGCAGCCCTGCCAATCGAGATGACTTGCCATCGGCTTCGGGAGTCGGCACAATGGAGAGACCATGAAGAAGGAACTGCACGCCACCATCAGCACCAACCTCCTTCTTACGTAGCCGCGAGCACC
>JBBQFJ010000061.1:0-18447 GCA_038321755.1 Acidimicrobiia bacterium
GCGACGGGGCGGCCGCTGCGCGTGCAGACGGCCGCCCCCAGGCATGTGCCCCGAAGGGCCGTTCGGTGGTGCTCAGCCCTGCGGGCGGGTCCAGTCGATCGCGATCGACGAGGGGTCCGCCGGGTCGACGCGCACGCCGACCTTGTTGCCGGGCGAGACGAGCGGGATCTGCATCTGCGGGACCGCCGTCGTCAGCTGCGTCGCGTACGGGTCCTTGCCCTCCACGGCGACCTCGAGGTCGAGGACGACCTGGGGGTTGAAGTTCACCAGGGTGCCGGTCTCCTGGAGACCCTTGATCGTGGCCGTCCCGGGCGTCCCCGTGGTGAGGAGCTGGTTCTGCGCCTGCATGTCGGCCTGCATCGCCATCGCGTCGTCGATGGCTCCGGTGGCCTGGTTGATCATGTTCGGCGTGTCCTTGATCATGCCGAGCATGCTCGTCGGGCGACCCGACGCCTTCCCGATCTCCTTGCCCTGGTCCGAGAGCTTCTTCAGATCCTTGAACATGCCCATGATGTCTCCTCCTCGAGCCGGAGCTTCCGGCCCTGCTCGGCTGCTGCGGACGCCGGTGCGTCCTGACTGGTGCAGTGTCGCAAGGGGAGGACGTCGTGGCCTGAGTAGCGCTTACTCAATTCCTCTGACGGACGATGCCGCCGAGGAGCTCCCGGGTCACGAGGTCCCGCACCGCCTCGGGATCGCTCAGGTCCCAGCGCCCGGGGCTGCCGATGAGGGAGAGGAGCATCCGGCCGACGTAGTCGGCGGCCCGGTCGACATCGATGCCCTCCTGGAGCCGCCCCGCCGCCCGCTCGGCCTCGATCACGGGACCCAGATAGGCGGTGATGTAGCGCAGGACCCGGTGCTGCTCGACGGTCATCAGCGGGAGGAGGGCGTCCGGCTCGGTCGCCAGCACCTTCTGGAGCACCTCGTGCCCGAGCACCGATCGACGGGCGAACGCCAGCCCCCGCTCCAACCGGGTCTCGAGGTCGGGCGCCTCCTCGACCTCGACCGCGAGGCGGGTGAAGAACCGGTTCATCTCCCAGCCGACGGTCTCTCGCAGGATCTGATCGCGGCCCCCGGGGAAGAGGCGGTACACGGTGGCCCGCGACACGCCCGACGCCCGGGCAACATCGTCGACGGTGGTCTTGGCCAGCCCGAAGCGGGCAACGCACTCGTAGGTCCCGGCGTACACGCTCTCCCGCTGGGCGTGTGTCGGGGCGGCCACGCCCCGAGCGTAGGGGGCGGGCCCGAGCCGCTCCCGACGCCGTCCCCTCTTCCCTGCTCCCGCGCGGCTCAGCCCGGGATGGGGTACTTCTTCGCCGCGGCCGACGCGGCTGGCGGCGCGAGCAGCGCGAGCCCGACCGGCTGGGCCGGATCCACCGCGAACAGCGCGGTGGAGCGCGGCGGGTTCCGGTCGGCGGCGGACTTGCCGTAGACGTAGTCGCCGGTGAGCCCGTCGAACTTCAACGACCCGACCTGGTTGGACGCCTTGAGCACCCCCGCCCGGGAGAGGTCGCCGTTCTTCACCGCCTTCTGGAGAATCTGGTACATCGCCTGACCCTGCAGGTACCCGAACGCAAAGTACGGGTCCGGCTTCTGATCCGGCGCGAACTTCTGCTGCCGCTCGAGGAACGCGCTCATCCCCGGGACGCTCGCGTCACCCCAGGCGACGACCTGCTCCGCCGACACCCACAGATGATCCACGAGGAACTGCTGCAGGTTCGGGGACTGCGAGAACGTCTGGAGCCAGAACGGTGCCAACGCGATCATCTGCGGGTTGAAGTTGAGCGCGATCGACTTGGTGACGATCGACGTCGCGTCGACCGCCGTGGCGACGACGAGCACGGCTGCGCACTTCGCGTCGGAGAGTGACTGGATCTGCGCGGTGAGGTCCTCGCCACTCTTGAATCGCTCGGTGGGCCCGGTCTTGAGCTTCAGCGCCTTCTTCGCATACCCGAGGCCGTCGAGGCCCGCCTGCCCGAACTCGTCGTCCTGAGCGAGCGCACAGACCTTCGCCCCCTTGCCACCGTTCTTCGCGTAGTAGTCGAGAGCGTTGATCGTCTCGACCTGGTATGGCGCACCGATCGGGAACAGGTTCGGGTTCTTGACCCACGTGGCGTCGAGCGTGGCGGGGGCACCTGCCGTCTGGTCGATCTGCATCTTGGGCAGCAGCGCCTTCGTCACCTGCGTCCCGAGGATCTGCTGGAAGTCGACGACGTCACCCTTGATCTTGTCGTAGGCCTGGATCGCGGTCGCCGGCTGGTACTGGCTGTCCTCCTCGACGAGCTCGACCTTGTACTTGCCGGCGACACCGCCGAGCTCCCCGTTGACGTAGTCCCACCACATCTGGTTGCCGGCGGTGAGCGGGGTCCCGATGAGGCTCACGGTTCCCGTGAGTGGGGTGATCACGCCCAGCTTGATCGTCTTGCCGTCGAACCCATCGGTCGACGGCGGGGTCTTCGTCTGCACGCGCGCGACCCCCGGCGCGGTCATGCCCACCACGAGCCCTGCCGCGACCGCGACGGTCAACAACACCCGAAATCCTCGTGCCCGCATGACGTCTCCTCGCTTCGTCGAAGTCGCCGGAGATCAATCCGGTGCTGGCCCCATCATGACGCGTGCCTGGCGAGCGGCCACGTCGCAACGTAGTCGCGGATGCGCCGCCATATCCCGGCGACGCCGTTGGGTTCCGCGACGAGGAAGACGATGATCAAGATCGCATAGAGCAGCGCCTGGAGTGCGGGCTTCGAGATCCCCGAGTCGGTGGCCGACTCCGAGACGAACGGGAGCTGGCCGGCGAACTCGTCGATGAGCGCCGGGAGCGCGCCGATGAGCAAGGCCCCGATGATCGGGCCGTAGATCGTGCCGACGCCGCCCACGATGATGATCGCGAGGTAGCTGATCGAGAGGTTGAGGCCGAGCGAGGAGTCGTCGGGCACCAGGTACTGGATCCAGATCCCGTAGAAGACGCCCCCCACCGTGGCGATCGCGCTCGACAGCACGAAGGCTCCGACCTTGGTCCGGAACAGGCTCACACCGATCACCTCGGCGGCGACGTCACGGTCCCGCACCGCCCGGAACGCGCGCCCGGGTCGGGAGCGCACCAGGTTCTTGCAGAGCAACGCGACGAAGGCCACGACGCCCCAGACGAGATAGGAGAGGCTCTGGTTGCGGCCCAGCGTCTGGCCGAAGAGCTCGAGCCTCGTGAAGTCGACGCCGAGGATCTCGACGGTGAGGGGCATCGGGACTCCCGAGTTCCCGCCGGTCACCTCCTCCCAGCTCCGGAAGACGTAGATCGCGACGAAGACGAGTCCGAGCGTCGCGATGATCAAGTAGTTCCCGCGCAGTCGCAGTGCGGGGACGCCGACGAGGTACCCGATGCCCGCCCCGAGCACGATGGCCACGCCGAGGTACGCGGGGAAGCTCCACTCGAGGCCGCCGTAGTCGGCCGACCGCCCGAGATAGCTCGCGGTGAACGCACCGAGCCCGATGAACGCGGCGGTCCCGAGCGATGGTTGGCCCGTGTACCCGGTGAGCAGGTTGAGTCCCAGCGCACCGATCGCGGTGATGCCGGCAAGCGTGAGGACGCTCGCCCAGAAGTCGTCGAGCTGGAAGGGCAGCCACAGGTACAGCGCGAGGAGCGCGACGAGCAGGACCCGACCGCGTCGCGACGGCATGAGTCGCAGGTCTTGGCCGTAGTCCCGCAGCAGACGCCGTCCGGCGCGCGCCATCAGACCCTCCTCACGTCACGGGTGCCGAAGAGCCCGTACGGCCGCACGATCAGGACGACGAGCATCACGACCCAGGGCATCACCGCGGCGAAGCCGTCGGGGAGGAACGGCAGGACATCGGACTGATAGCCCGCAGTGAGGACCTCGGCGATGCCGATGATCGCCCCACCGACCACAGCTCCGGCCGGCGAGTCCAGACCCCCGAGGACCACGGCCGGCAGCGCCTTGAGCGAGATCACTGCCATCCCGACGCCGAGCCCGGTGCCCGGACCGGCACCGGCCCCGAGCATCGTCCCCGCGAGCACTGCGACGACGCCCGCGATCGCCCACGAGAGGGCGACGATCCGGCGCACGTTGATGCCCTGGGCGAGCGCGGCTTCCTGGTCGACCGCGGTCGCCCGCATCGCGACGCCGTACTTCGTGTAGCGGAAGAACGCGAAGAACGCGCCGAGCACCACGGCCGCGAGGACGATCGTCGCCACGTCGACCTCGAGGATGGTCACGTCGCCGATCGTCACCTGGTTCAGGCCCCAGGGCGTCTCGATGTTCGACGCAGGGTTGCGCCAGATCGTCGTGATGATCGGTTCGATGAGCAACAACAGTCCTACCGTCACGAGGATGACGGCGTACACCGGCCGCCCGACCATGCGGCGCAAGATGAGACGCTCGAGGACGATGCCGAGCAGCGCACCGAGCCCCATGGACACGATCACCGCGAGCCAGAACGGCAGATCCCACGTGGTCGTCGCGTTGTAGACGAGGAACGCGCCGAGCGTCACCATGCCGGCTTGAGCGAGGTTGATCACCCCGGTCGCGCGGTAGATCACCACGAACCCGAGTCCCACCAGCGCGTACACCGCGCCGAGCGCCGCCCCCGAGGCGACGAGCTGGAAGAGCTTGGTCACGTGTACATCTCCTCGACCAGATCAGCGAACTGCTCGGCGATCGCCCCCCGGCGGACCTTGAACGTGGCGGTGAGCGCACCGTCGTCGTGACTGAGCTCGGTCGGCAGGAGCGCGAACCGCTCGACCCGATCCCCCGCTGCCAGCGTGGCGTTGACCTCGTCGATCTCGCCTCCGATGAGATCACGCACCTCGGGTCGGGCCACCAGGGTGCGGGTCGTCGTGAACGGCACGCCTTCCTCGGCCGCCCAGTCACCGACGGCATCCGCGTCGACGGCGACGAGCGCTCCGACGCACGGGCGCGCGTCACCGACGACGACCGCAACGCGGATGTACGACGACGAATCCAGCCGTCGTTCGATCGGTCCGGGTGCGACCGTGTGGCCACCCGAGGTGACGACCACGTCCTTGATCCGCCCCACGATGCTGAGCGTCCCGTCGGCCTCGAGGGCGCCCCGGTCACCCGTGTGCAGCCAGCCCCCGTCGAGCGCCTCGGTGGTCGCTGTCGGGTCGTCCAGGTAGCCGGCGAAGACCACGTCGCCGCGGATCCGGACCTCGCGGCTCGGGTCCGTGCCATCGATCGCGACCTCGGTCCCCGGGAACGCGCGACCGACGGTACCCGGGCTGCCGCTGCTGGCAGGACAGACCGTCGCGACGCCGGTGCTCTCGACCAGGCCGTAGACGGCGCGCACGTCCACACCGAGGGTCGCCCACCAGGCGAGCAGCTCGACCGGCGCCGGCGCCCCCGCCGCGATGGCAACGCGTACCCGGCGCAAGCCCACCCGACGACGGACCGGTCGCGTCACGAGCACCGACGCGATCCCCCTACGCAACCGCCCCCTCGACGTCGACGTGGCGACGCGGAACGCGCCGCGCTTCAAGTGCCCGGCGTTTCGGAGTCCCTCTTCGATGCGCGCACTCAGGCGAGCCCAGAGTCGGGGCGACGCCAGGAACACGGTCGGTTCCACCTCACGCAGGTCGTTCTCGATGGCGTCGCCACCCTCGCCGAAGTGCACGGTGGCCGCCGCACGGGTGGACTGCGCGACCACGAGCACCCGTTCGGAGATCTCGCACAGTGGGATGCAGGACACGATCTGATCGTTCGCGCCCAGTTGATACTGGCTCGCGCCCATTTGGGCTGCGGCCGCGAGGTTCCGGTGCGTGAGCAGCGCGCCCTTGGGCACGCCGGTGGTGCCCGGCGTGAACACGACGGTCGCGATCCCGTCGGACTCGAGCGCGTCGACCGCTCGGTGCCAGAGATCGGGATCGCCCGATCGCCACGCGACTGCGTCGAGGCCCCCGAGGGCCTCCAGCTCCTCGAAGCTCGCCGCGGGAGCGACGAGGCTGCGCATCCCGCGCGGATCGATGACGAAGATCCGTTCGAGTGCGGTGTCGCCACGGACCTCGAGCAGCTTGTCCAGCTGCTCCTCGTCCTCGACGATCGCGATGCGTGCGCCACTGCGTCGCAGCAACCCGCCCATCTCGTCGGTCGGGGTCGTGGGGAAGACGCCGATGGTCGCCGCGCCCAGGCCCTGAACCGCGAGGTCGGTCACCACCCACTCGGGCCGGTTCTCGCTGACGAGCAGCACCCGGTCCGAGGGCCCGATGCCGTGATGCGCGAGGGCGCGGCCAACCGAGGCGACGCGTGTCGCATGGCCTTCCCAGGTGATCTCGCGCCAGCGACCCAGCTCCTTCACCCGCATCGCGACACCACGCGGTCGCGTCGCGGCATGGCGGAGCAGCCAGCCCGGCAGCGTCGACGGCTCGGCAGTCGTGTCGGACGCCGGCACATGCGGCGCGACGGTCGCGCTCACGCGGGCTCCTCCTGGCCCAGGTACGCCTCGATCACCCGTGGGTTCGCCTGGACCTCGGCGGGAGGGCCCAGCGCGATCGGCTCGCCGAAGTCGAGGACGAGCAGACGATCCGCCAGCTCCATCACCATCTGCAGGTCGTGCTCGACGAGCAGCATGCTGAGATCCAGCTCCCGTCGGATCTCGAGAATGAGGCGGGCCATGTCCTCGGTCTCCTCGCGGTTCATCCCTGCGACCGGCTCATCGAGCAGCAACAGTCGGGGCTCCATGGCGAGGGCCCGCCCGAGCTCGATCTTCTTCTGGATGCCGTAGGGCAGCGTGCCCACCGGCTCGTAGCGGTACGGCTGGAGTGCGAGGAGCTCCATGACCTCCTCGACCTTCCGGCGATTCGCGACCTCCTCGCGCCGGGCCCGCCCGACCCACAACATCCCGGCGAGCAGCCCCGTGCGCATGCGCACGTGGCGCCCGAGCATGAGGTTGTCGATGACGTCGAGGTTCACGAACAGTCCGAGGTTCTGGAAGGTCCGCGCGATCCCGAGCGCGGCGATCGCGGGCGGCTTGAGCCCGACCAGCTCCCTGCCCTCGAACTTGATGCTCCCGCGCTTCGGCCGGTAGACGCCGTTGAGGCAGTTGAACGTCGACGTCTTCCCGGCCCCGTTCGGACCGATGACGGCGAAGAGCTCGCCGGGCTCGACGGTGAAGCTGACGTCGCGCAGGGCGGTGACGCCGCCGAACTCCAATGTCACCCCTGCGAACTCCAGCAGTGGCTCGCTCATGCGGTCCACCGCCGTCGGCGCCGGTAGGTCTTCAGATCCCGGAAGGAGCGCCGTCCGCGCTCACCCAACCCGAGGTAGGCCTCGCGAATCTCCTCGTCACCGAGGAGCTCGGAGCCGAGGCCTTCCCGCACGATGTGTCCGTTCTCGAGTACCGACGCGCGGTGCGCGATCGACAGGGCCATCATCGCGTTCTGCTCGACGAGCAGGACACCGGTCCCGGTCTCGGCAATCGCCACGATCGTGTCCCGGATCTGCTCCCGGACCAACGGCGCGAGACCGAGCGAGGGCTCGTCGAGCAGGAGCAGTCGCGGCTCCGCCATCAGCGCGCGCCCGATCGCGAGCATCTGCTGCTCACCACCCGAGAGGTAACCGGCAACCGACTTCCGGCGCGTCTCGAGCATGGGGAACATCTCGAGCACCCGCTCATAGGTCTGGCGAGTCGCGGCGCGATCGCGTCGGGTGAAGCCTCCGGCCCGAAGGTTGTCGTCGACCGTCAGCTCAGCGAACACGCGGCGGCCTTCCATCACCTGAGCGAGACCCCGCCGAACGATCGCCGGCGCGCCGAGCCCGAGGATGGAACTGCCGTCGAGCACGACGTCGCCGCGCACGACCCGGCCGGAGTGCTCGGGCAGGAGCCCCGACACCGCGCGCAGGAGGGTCGTCTTGCCTGCGCCGTTGGCCCCGAGCAGCGCGACGATCTCGCCGGCTCCGACCTCGAGACTGACCCCCCGGAGCGCGCGCACCGCTCCGCCGTAGATCACCTCGAGGTTGCTGACCGCGAGCGACGCCCCCTCGACCTCCACGAGCGTGACGCTACGGCCGCCGCCTCACGGGGGCAATGCGCTCCCGCACCCGTGACCCGTCAGTCGATGATCGCGTCGAGCCCGACGGTGAGGCCCGGCCGATCCCCCACCGCGCGTACCGCCAGGAGCACACCCGGCATGAACGAGGTCCGGTCGTAGGAGTCGTGGCGGATCGAGAGCGACTGCCCGGTGGTGCCGAGCAGCACCTCCTGGTGTGCCACCAGCCCACGCATGCGGACCGAGTGCACCCGGATCCCGCTCGGGCCCTCGCCGCCACGCGCACCCTCGACGATCGTCTTCTCCGTCGGGTCGGCGGTCCAGTCCGAAGACGCCGCCGCCATGCGGCTCGCGGTGAGCATCGCGGTACCCGAGGGGGCATCCACCTTCTGGTCGTGGTGCAGCTCGATCACCTCGGCGCTCTCGAAGTACGGCGCAGCGAGCTCGGCGAAGCGCATCATCAGCACCGCACCGATCGCGAAGTTCGGGGCGATCACCGCGTTGGCGGTGCTCGCCTCGAAGCGGGCCCGCAGATCGGTGAGGTCGTCGTCCGAGAAGCCTGTCGTGCCGACCACGGCGTGCACACCGTTCGCTGCACACCAGCGCAGGTTCTCGCGGGCCGCGTCGAGCACGGTGAAGTCGACGGCGACATCGACGCCGGCATCGGCGAACGCGCTCGCCGTGCGGGCGACCTGGAGCCCGGTTCCAGAGACGCCGAGCTGTTGGAGGTCGATCCCCGAGTGCAGGGGATCGACCGCGGCGACCAGCTCGAGGCCGGACGCCTCGGCGACGGCGTTGCAGACGGTGGTGCCCATCTTGCCGCCTGCCCCGAACACCCCGACGCGGATCATGGGTCGAGGCTAGAGGGTGGTGGTGCCCCGGGACGCGCCGAACGCGGTGCCGTCGACGGGTCCGACCACTGCGAGCGCACGGTCCGGGACGCCGAGGACGCGGTCGATGATCCGGGACACGTCGTCGGCCTCGACCCTGGTGACCTCGTCGACGAGCTCGTCGAGGGAGAGGATCTCGCCGAGGATCAGCTCGCTGCGACCCAGCCGGTGCATCCGGGAGCTCGAGCTCTCGAGCGACAGCGCCAAGGACCCGGTGAGGTTGCCCTTCGCCGCGACCAGCTCGTGCTCGCTGATCCCGTGCTCGGTGGTGAGGCGGGCGAGCTCGGTTTCGAGGGTCTCGAGCAACTCGTCGAGTCGCTCGGGCGCCGTGCCCGCGGCCACCGCGAACGAACCGGTCTCCTCGAAGGAGCTGCGGAACGAATACACGGAGTAGGCGAGCCCGCGACGCTCACGCACCTCTTGGAAGAGTCGTGACGACATCCCGCCGCCGAGCACCTGGTTCAGGACCGTGAGCGCGTAGCGGTCGGGATCGTGGCGCCCGATCGCACGCATGCCGAGCACGACGTGCGCCTGCTCGTAGTCGCGCTCGAGCACGGAGACCGGATGCGGTGCCGGACCACCACCCCAGGGCGCGCGGGCCGGTCGGTGCCCACCGGTGTGCACGAGCCCGGCTTCGACCATCGCGACGACCTCGTCGTGCTCGAGGTTGCCGGCCGCGGCGACCACGACGTTGCTCGGGTGGTAGTGCTCCGCGTGGAACGCGCCGATCTCGGCCGGACCCATCGAGTTGATCGTGTCGGGCGTGCCGATCACGTCACGCCCGATCGGGTGGTCGGGAAAGATCGCGTTGCCGAACAGCTCGTGGACGAGCTCCTCAGGCTCGTCGTCGCGCATCCGGATCTCCTCGAGGATCACCTGACGCTCCGAGTCGACCTCGTCGGCGCGGAACGCCGGGGTCCACACGATGTCCGAGAGGATTTCGAGCGCGAGCGCGAGCCGATCGTCCGGCACGCGCACGTAGTAGGTCGTGAGCTCGTGCGCAGTGAACGCATTCATGTCGCCGCCGACCGACTCGATCGCGTCCGCGATCTCAACCGCGCTCCGCCGCTCGGTGCCCTTGAACAGGAGATGCTCGAGGAAGTGGCTCGCTCCGGAGAGCTGGATGGCCTCGTCGCGCGAGCCGGTGCCGACCCAGAAGCCGACGGCGACGGATCGCAGGTGCGGCAGCGACTCGGTGACGATCCGCAGTCCCGAGTCGAGCTCGGTCCGACGGATCCCCTCGCTCACGCGCCCTCGATCATGCGCCCTGGATCATTGGGTGCGCCTCAGCGGTCGGGCGGGTCGGTCGACGACGATCAGCGACGACGTCGTCCGCCGCCGCCGCCACCGCCGCGACGACCAGCGCCGCCACCGCTCGGGCCGCCGGAACGTCCGGCCTCGGCCGGTCCGAGGTCACCGAACTCCTCCTTGGCCTGCTCTTCCCAGGAGTCCTCGAAGGACGCCGCGGGCTTGGCCGCCGAGGAGCTCTCGCTCGCACCGTTGCCACCGTCACTCCGGCTGCCACTCTCACGGCCGCCACCATCACGAGCGCCACCGTCACGAGCGCCGCGATCACGGTCACGGTCACGGTCACCGCCACGGTCTCCGCTGCGGTCACGGTCACGAGGACCGGACTCGCGCTGCGGGGAAGCCGCCTGCACCTCACCGTCCTCCCCGACCATGCTCAGCGAGAGCTTGCCGGAGTTGTCGATGTCGTCGACGCGCACCTGCACCTCGTCACCGAGGTTGAGCACGTCTTCGACACGGTCGATGCGCTTGCCGCCACCGAGCTTGGAGATGTGGAGCAGGCCGTCACGACCCGGGAGCACGTTCACGAACGCACCGAACTTGGTGATGTTGACCACCCTGCCGGTGTAGTTCGCGCCCAGCTCTGCGGTCGGTGGGTCGAGGATGAGCTCGATCCGACGACGAGCCTCGTTGACGGCCGACGACTCCTTCGAGCCGATCGACACGGTCCCGACCACACCGTCGTCGGACACCGACACGTCGGCACCCGTCTCCTGCGTGATCGTGTTGATGACCTTGCCCTTCGGGCCGATGACCTCGCCGATCTTGTCGATCGGGATCTGGATGCTGATGATCTTCGGTGCCGTCGGACGGACGTCGTCACGCGGGCCGTCGATCGCTTCCTGCATCACGTCGAGGATCTTGAGTCGGGCGTCGCGTGCCTGGAGCAGCGCCTTGGCGAGCACGTCGGCGGGGATCCCGTCGATCTTCGTGTCGAGCTGCAGTGCGGTGACCGCGTCCGCCGTGCCGGCAACCTTGAAGTCCATGTCGCCGAATGCGTCTTCCTGGCCGAGGATGTCGGTCAGAGTGACGTACTCACCGTCGTGGAGCACGAGGCCCATCGCGATGCCGGCGACGGGCGCCTTCAGCGGCGTGCCGGAGTCCATCAGCGACATGCTCGAACCGCAGACCGATGCCATCGACGTCGATCCATTCGACGAGAGCACGTCGGAGACGACGCGGATCGTGTACGGCCAGTCCTCGGAGCTCGGGAGCACCGGCACGATGGCCCGCTCGGCGAGCACGCCGTGGCCGATCTCACGACGCTTCGGCGACCCGACCCGGCCCGTCTCCCCCGTCGAGAACGGCGGGAAGTTGTAGTGGTGCATGTAGCGCTTGCGGTCCTCGGTGCCGATCGAGTCGACCATCTGCTCCATGCGGGGCATACCGAGTGTCGTGACGCTGAGCACCTGGGTCTCACCACGCTGGAACAGGCCAGTGCCGTGCGCCGTCGGGATCACACCGATCTCGGCCTCCAGCGGACGGAGATCCGCCACGCCACGGCCGTCGATGCGGACGCCTTCCTTGACGATGCGATCGCGCACGATCTCCTTCTGCAAGGAGCGGAACGCCTTCTTGAGCTCTCCGCCGCGACCGGCAAAGGAGCCCGGCGCGTCGTCGCTTCCCACGAGCGTCGCGATCGCGGCGTCGCGGATCTCGTCGAGCGTCCGGTTGCGCTCGTTCTTGTCGGCGATCTTCAGCGCGTCGGACGTCGCGGCACGGGTCTCGTCGGCCACTGCGTCGAAGGCGTCGACCTGGTAGTCGACGTTCGGCGCGTACGCGATCGTCTCGATCGGGCCGTTGGCCTCCTGCACCTTGCGCACGAGCTCGAGCTGGAGCTCGATGGCGGCGAGGATCCACTGCTTCGACCACTCGAGACCATCGGCGATGGTCTCCTCGGTCACCTTGGGGGTGCCCTCGGCGTACTTCTCGAACGAGCCGGCAGTGCCGCCCGCCTCGACCATCATCACCGCGACGTCACCGTCGTGGAGCTTGCGGCCCGCGACGACCATCTCGAACACCGACTCTGCACCCTCTTGGTAGGTGGGGTGCGCGATCCACTCGTCGTCGATGCGCGCGATGCGCACCGCGCCGATCGGACCGTTGAACGGGATGCCCGAGACCATGAGGGCCGCAGATGCACCGTTGATCGACGCGATGTCGTGCGGGTTCTCCATGTCGGCACCCATGACGGTGGCGATGACCTGGACCTCGTTGCGGAAGTCCGCGGGGAATGACGGGCGCAGCGGCCGGTCGGTCAGACGGCAGGTCAGGATCGCCGCCTCGCCGGGTCGACCCTCGCGACGGAAGAACGACCCGGGGATCTTCCCCGCCGCGTACATGCGCTCTTCGACGTCGACGGTGAGGGGAAAGAAGTCGATCCCGTCACGCGGCTTGCTGGTCGCGACGGTCGACAAGAGGGTGGTCTCACCGATCTGCACGAACACTGCGCCGTCGGCGAGCTTTGCGAGCTTTCCCGTCTCGAAGGACAGGGTGGTGCCGGCCGCGTTGATCGGCCCTTCTACGCGAATCGCGTCCGCCATCGGACGCTCCTCTCTCTACGGCGAGGAGCGGCGATTCCCAGTGGTCAGGGTCCGGACCTGGTCTCGATGCGGGGAGTTGGAGCCGCTTCGAATGGCCCGGGCACTGGCAACTGACAACCGGCGCCCTCGCGTCTGATGCTCTCGGGCACGGTGCCCGAAACGCGAATCGAGGAGCGCACCCCTCCCTGAGATCAGGTGTGGGTGTCGCTCCTCGTTGTTGCTTCCCTACCGGCGCAGTCCCAGCTTGGCGATGAGTGCTCGATACCGCTCGATGTCGTTGCGTCGGAGGTAGTCGAGCAACCGACGACGCTGTCCGACGAGCATGAGCAGCCCCCGACGAGAGTGATGGTCCTTCTTGTGGACCTTCAGGTGCTCGGTCAGGTGGTTGATCCGCTCGGTGAGCAGCGCGATCTGGACCTCCGGCGAGCCGGTATCGGTCTCGTGACGGCGGTGCTCGGTGATCGTGGCAGCGATGTCGGGCATGCGTTCGCTTCAACTTGCGAGGTGGGGCGTCCCAACCGGGCGGTCGGGACCGAGTCAGGGTATCAGAAGGCCGAACCCGACCCCGATGCGGGCCACGAGCGGGCCGGTCACGAGCTGCAGGTCACGAGCTGGTGGCTTCGAGACCGCAGGTGTCGGCATACTCCCTGGACCGCCGATCGATCAGCGCCTGCTGCTCGGGCGTGACGTCGTCGGCCGTGACCGTGTTGAAGAGCTCCGTGAGCTCGAGGTCGGTGCTGAACAGGTCCGCCAGGCAGCGGACGTCGCGCGGTCGAAGGCTCGTGTTGGTCACGAACTGCTCGTAGTTCAGGTACCGCGAGCTCAACGCGGAGAACAGGTTGGTGAGCGACTCCTCGGTCGGCAGCGTCGTGTCCGCTCGGCCGCACGCCGTGAGCACGACGTCGCTACCGTGGCGTTCGACCGACGCCGCGCCGGGCGGCCCCTTCGCCGCCCAGGCCTCGAGCGCGCCGGCGAGCTCCGTGCCCTCGTGCACGTCGTCCGTCGCGATCGCGTCCCGGATGCACGGCTGGTCGTCGCGGGTGAACCCGACGTAGGTGTCGCCCTTCCACCCGGTGACCGCGGCGAGGGTGGTCCGCGGATCGAGCCGCGACCCGAGGATGACCGCGAGCGTGAGGGTGCCGATCTCGTCGGACGAGCCTCGCCGCTTCTCACCGGCCTGCAGCTTCGGCACTCGCGGGGAGTGCGGCTGCTCGTCGTCCACGAACGCGACCGGATCGATGATGTCTTCGTCGGATGGCGGCGGGTCGCGGAACACTCGGTCGAGTGCCCGCGCCGAAGCACCTCTACCAGCCGAATCGGCCGAGCGCACGTAGTCGACGAACCAGTACCCGAGCTCGTAGGGAGCCGAGAACAGGAGGTCGAGCACGAGCGACCCGTCGGCGCCGGCCCCAACCACTGGCTGCTCTCCGGACGGGTTGCTCGACCCGTAGTACGCGTCCTGCTCGGCCTGGGGAAGCGTCGCGACGTACGCCTCCTCGACCCAGGTCGCGTCACCTTCGATGAGGGCGGTCATCGCGAAGTCCCCGCCGGACGACTTCGTCGAGCCCTCGAGCTTGTTGATCCCGAAGTGCTGGTCCTGGAGCACGTGGGTGAGCTCGTGGACGATCGTCACTCGCACGTCGGTGTCGGTGAGATCCTTGCCCCGCACCACCATCTTCTTCTTGTCCTGGTCGTAGAAGCCGACGATGCCTTCGGCATCGAGCTGGTTCGACGCCGCGTTGTAGTCGAAGTCAGGTCCGGCCAATCCGAGCGCGAACAGGTCGCCGGAGAACTCCTTGCCGAACTGTCGATCGGCCTTGGTGAGATCCCCGTCGTCGGTGACGACCTCCTGCTTGAAGGCTTCATCGTCGAGGAACTCGATGGGGATCGGGTGCTCGAACTTCAGACCTCGATGCTTCTCGACGAACTTGACGTACTCGAGCACGCGGGGATCCCACTTCGCCGGCGGTGGCCTCGCCGCCGCAGCAGGGACTGTGGGCAGGACGAACGTCGCGGCACACGCGACCGCCACCAGCGATGCCGTCGCACGCCGGAGCACCATTCGACTCATGAGGTCGCGCCCGACCCAAGCACGGTGCGGATCGCATCGACGTCGCGGTGCATCTGGGTCACGAGGTCGTCGACGGACTCGAAGCGCTCCTCGCCCCTGATCCGGTCGACGAAGCGCACCTTCACGACCTGTCCGTAGAGATCACCCTGGAAGTCCAGCACGAACGCCTCGAGCAGCGAAGCTTTGGCGTGCTCGTAGAAGGTCGGGCGCCGCCCGAGTGAGATCGCACACGGACGTTCGACGCCACCCTCGTCCACGAACATCCCGGCGTAGATCCCGTCCGCAGGCAGGCAGGTGCGGGCCGGGACCGCGACGTTCGCCGTCGGGAAGCCGAGCTCGCGTCCGCGTCGGTCACCGGTCTCCACGGTGCCCCGCACCTCGTGCGGTCGGGCCGGTCGACCGAGCAGGCGCGCAGCCGCCGCGACGTCCCCGACCGTGAGCAGCTCGCGGATTCGCGTCGACGAGTACGCCATGCCGGTCGCGTCGCCCTCGACCGGCACGAGGCCGAGCCCGATCACCTCGAACCCCAGCTCGCCACCCATCTGCTCGAGCAGCTTCACGTTCCCGTGACGGCGATATCCGAAGTGGAAGTCGACCCCGACGACGACCACGTGCGAGCCGAGTCCGCTCACCAGCACCTCGCGGACGAACTCCTCGGCCGGTTCCTGGCTCCGCGTCTCGTCGAACGTGAGCACGCAGGTCGTGTCGACGAACCCGGTCTCCGCCAGGAGCTCCAGCTTCTGGTCGAGGGTCGTGAGCAGCTTCGGTGCGGTCTCGGGGCGCACGACCTCGGCCGGATGACGGTCGAAGGTGAGGCACACGGCTTCGAGACCACGCGCGCGGGCGAGGTCGTGGACCAGCCGCAGCACGGCGACGTGCCCGAGGTGCACCCCGTCGTACGCGCCGATGGTGACGACTGTTCCTCCTGGAGGAGGCTCGTAGCCGACGAGATCGGTGACGACCCGCATCACGATTCCCCGCCCACGACCACGACCGCCGGCTTCACGCCGGCCCCACGACGCTCGTAGACCGCGAGGAGGACGCCGTCCGGGTCTGCGACGGCGAACGGCCCGTCGCCCGTCGGCGCGAGCGCGCTCGCGGTGAACGTGGCCCCGTGCGCCACGGCGCGGGCTCGCTCGGCGTCCACGTCGATGCGTTCGAGGTCGCGCATCGCCAGGACGGGTGCGAGGAGTGCGGCGGCGGGATCCTCGGCGATCGCGTCGAGCGTGTGCGCCTCCTCGACGCCGAACGTGCCGATCGCCTCACGCCGCAAGGTCTCGAGGTGTGCGCACCCCCCGAGCGCGGCACCGAGGTCGGCTGCGAGCGTGCGGATGTACGTCCCGGACGAGCAGTCCACGAGCACGGTCGCCGCCGGGTACGGGCCGGGCTCGAAGTCTTCGACGTCGAAGCGTCCGACGTGGACAGACCGCGGCGCACGCTCCACCTCTTCGCCGGCTCGAGCGAGCTCGTGGAGGCGACGGCCACCGATCTTCACCGCGGACACCATCGGTGGGATCTGCTCGATGTCGCCAAGGAAGCGCTTCGTCCCCGCGACGACCTCGTCGCGCGTCAGGGACATCGGCGCGCGGTCGAGCACCTCCCCGGCTGCGTCGAGGGTGCTCGTCGCGACGCCGAAGCGGATCGTCCCCCGGTACGTCTTGCCCGCGACCTGGAGGAAGCGAAGGAGGCGCGTGACCCGTCCGAGCCCGACGAGCAGCACGCCGGTGGCATCGGGATCGAGCGTGCCGGCGTGTCCGACCTTGCGCTGGCCGTAGATCTTGCGGAGGCGTGCGACGACGTCGTGCGACGTGCAACCGGCCGGCTTGTCGACCACCACGAGTCCGTCGACCATCGGAGCGACTCGTGCTCGAATCAGAGCGCAGCGCGGATGCGCGCGACGCAGGTCTCGAGGTCGAGCTCGGAGGTGAAGCCTGCGGCGAACTGGTGACCGCCGCCGCCGTGGGCCTCGGCGATTCGGCGCACGTCGACCGCTCCGAGCGAACGGAGGCTGACCCGGATCGCACCGTCCGGCTCCTCTTTCAGGACGCACGTCACCTCGGCTTCCGACGTGCGACGCAGGATGTCGATGAGGCCCTCGACCTCCTCCATCTCGACGTCGTGGCGCGCCAGCATGTCTTGGGTGACTGCCGTCCAGACGAACCGTTGTTCGCGGACGAGCTGCGCGTGCTGGAGAGCCTCCGCGAGCAGCTGCAGGTAGGTGAACCGATGCTCCTCGAAGAGCGTCCGCGTCAAAGTGGCGACCGGGAGGTCGAACTCGGTGAGGCGGCGCGCCATCTCGAACACGCCGGGAGTCGTCGTGTCGTACTGGAAGCGCCCGGTGTCACACACCAAGGCCGCGTAGAGACAGAACGCGGCGTCCCGGTCGAGCCGCAGACGGAGCCCGTCGATCAACGCGAGGGTGATCTCGCTGCTCGCCGCTGCACTCGGGGCGATCACGTTGATCGTGCCGTAGCGCGTGTTCGAGATGTGGTGGTCGATCACGATCAGCTGCTTCGCTGCCTTGGCGACCGGTTCGAGATCCCCGAGCCGGTCGAGCGAACCGCAGTCGAAGGTGATCATCACCTCGGGGTCCGACGGCACGTCTTCCGGGGGCGTGAGCAGGTCGAGGCCCGGGAGGTCGCGGTAGTGCGGAGCGATGATGAACGGGTTCGGGAACGTCGCGATCGCGTCACGTCCGGAGGCTCGCAGGGCGTGCAGCATCCCGAGCGTCGATCCGAGCGCGTCGCCGTCGGGGTTCACGTGACACCCCAGCACCACCTGATCCGCGTTCGCGACCACGGCAACCGCGTCCCGCAACGCCACGTCGGTGCTCTCGGAGGTAGCGGTCATCCGGGCTCCTGCTCGTGCAGATCCCGAAGGATCTGCTCGATGCGCTGGCCCGCCTCGATCGACGGGTCCTCTCGGAAATGCAGCGCCGGAACGTACTTCATTCGGACCTCGCGGCCCAGGGCCGACCGCAACCTCGGTGAGGCCGAACGCAGCGCATCGTCGACGTCAGGCCGGTCGAGCGCCCCGTAGTAGACGACGGCATGGCGCAAGTCGGGGCTCACCTCGACGCCGGTGATGGTCACCAGCTCGAGGCGCGGGTCGGCCATCCGCTCGAGCTCGTCGGCCAACGTCTGGCGGACGACCTCGTTGACGCGCAGGCTCCGTGAGAACTTCCGGGGTGGCCGGCGCGCCACGTCAGTCCCCCCCGAGCGTGAGCACGTCGGACTCGAGCCAGGCCGTCCCGACATCGAGGAGCTCGACGTCGGGCGCGTTCGCGACGAAGCGCTCGACGTTGGCCAGCACCTCGCGCACGTGGCCGTCGCTCTCGGCCACCACCGCGACCGCGATCGAGGCGCGCTGCCACGTGTCCTGGTGGTCGACTTCGGCGACCGAGATGCGAAAGCGGTGTCGCAGCCCGTCGAGGATCGGACGCAGCACCGCTCGTTTCGCCTTCAGCGAGTGACTCTCGGGCACGAACAGCTCGAAGCGGGCGGCGGCGGCATGCACGGACCCATTGTGCCGGTCGCGAGCAGTGCCAGGAGCAACCAGCCCCAACGCTCTGGCGCCGATCAGGGGGTCGCAGACCCCCAGCACGACCCCCAAACACGGCGG